>VEXC01000013.1 GCA_009391225.1 SAR202 cluster bacterium AC-647-N09_OGT_505m | reverse complement strand
TCTATCCAAACTGAGCTACAAGCGCGCTATGGAAGTGGATCTGAAGAGAAGGGTTCAAGGTATTCTTTCCCTTTATGCTCTTCCGCCTCATAAACGCTTTTCTCTATATCTGAGGCGGGGCACCCCAATCCCACGCTATCTTACCTCGTGACACGCCGTGCCAGCAAGTATGTGAACTAGGCCAGCGAGTATTATCAATATCTAGACATATTTTCAGAAAACCCTACGGAGTTTCTGAAAATACGTGCCACTCCTAGAGTGTGTTGGGAGGCCACCAACTCAAAACTTCGTTTGCAATCGCTTCTATGTGGGGCAAAAAGGTGTACAATGGGAACGTGTCTTTTTTCACACTATTTGGGTAGATAGCATGAATCCGTTGCATCTTCCCACGGTGACAGGTGCACATTCCGGTCGGCATAGGTGATGTTGCGGGGCGTCTTCGGGAGCATGTTGTCCGTATTATTTGTCTAGGAGGGGTAGGCCATGCCAAAAAAATTCAATTCGGACAGTAGAGATGCCATGCTATCTCCAAAACGCCGCGATCTGGTGGACCCAGAACATGTCATATCCATGATTCCACTAAGGCCGTACCATAAGGTTGTGGACATTGGTTGTGGTCCAGGCTATTTCGCAGTACCACTGGCCAAGTACGTTAACCAGGGGAAGCTTTATGCTCTGGATATTCAGAAAGAGATGCTAGAGACATGCCGCGAGCGTATATCTGCGATTCGCCTAGGCAATGTGGAAGTGCTTAAGTGTGGACAGAACAAGTTACCCCTTGATAAGGACAGTGTGGACGGAGCTTTCATAGCCTTTGTCCTTCATGAGGCAACGGACAAGAAAGGCTTTCTGGCAGAGGCTGAGAGGTTGCTCCAAAGAGGTGGCTGGCTTGCTGTTCTGGAGTGGTACAAGAAGGCAACGGAGGAAGGCCCTCCTTTGAAAGAGAGGGTCAGTGAGGAGGAAGTTAAGGAGTTGGGAGAGAAGGCTGGGCTTCGCTTTGTAAGCCAGAGGGACTTGAACGGCAAGAACTACCTAATGCTGTTCAGGAAATAGCGCTGACTATGATTGGCGTATGAATATGGATACTGCTCTTTAGTTTCAGGTATGGCAGATCTCTACCCAACCAGTGCGACACTAAAGGTAGAAAGCCATCCTCTTGCTCTTCCTGTGTTAATTCCATCTACCAGTCACATTATTTCTGAGACAACGATACTCCTCTAGGTAACTTCTATTATGAGTCAATTCAGGGGATTGACCGAGCATTATTGAGGGAATACAATTCGGGTACATTGCCCCAAGGAAGGGAGCTATTGAGCCAGGTGACCTTTCCGCTAGGGGTGGAGGTGGCAGAGACCAGCGACTTGCCGCAGGAAAACTGTGGAGTGGTCGGGGTATATGCCCCAGGGGAAGACGTAGCCCGTATTGCGTTCTTCGGCTTATTTGCACTCCAACATCGAGGCCAGGAAAGCGCCGGCATTAGTGTCAGCGACGGGGAGACCCTGCGCCTCAACACCGCTATGGGCCTTGTGGCCCAAGCCTTCCGAGAGCAAGACCTAGAACGTCTTGTGGGGCATATTGCGATTGGCCATACCAGATACTCAACTGCGGGCTCCAGTGTTCTTAGCAACGCACAGCCCTTTTTGGTTCAAGGCCCATATGGAGAGATGGCCTTGGGGCACAATGGCAACGTGGTCAACGCGCTCTCCTTACGACAAGAATTAGAGGAGTGGGGGTGCCAGTTTTCCACCTCCACTGATTCTGAGGTTATTGCCCAGTTGCTGGCCAACGCCCCTGGTCGTGATTGGGGCGAACGGGTACAGTACCTGATGCGACGTGTTCAGGGTGCCTATTCCCTAGTAGTCCTGACAAAGGACTCCCTGATAGCCATTCGAGACCCCCTTGGGGTTCGGCCCCTGTGCGTGGGCAAGATGAATGGGGGCTGGATAGTGGCCTCCGAGAGCTGTGCTCTAGACCACCTTGGTGCAGAGCTATTGCGGGAGATAGAGCCTGGAGAGGCCATCATAATAGACGATCAGGGCTTGAGGGTTCTCTATCGTGGTAGCGAGCGGAAGAGGGCCTCGTGCATCTTTGAGTACATATACTTTGCCCGGCCGGACAGTATCATCGGTGGAAAGCTGACCTACTCCCTGCGCCAGGCTATGGGGGCTCAGCTAGCACGGGAGCACCCAGTGGACGCGGATGTGGTTATCGGGGTGCCGGACTCTGCTACAGCGGCCGCGGTGGGCTACGCCCAGGAAGCTGGTATCCCCTATAGCGAAGGGCTGTTGAAGAACCGATATGTGGGACGCACCTTTATTGAGCCAGATCAGAGGGTAAGGGATTTGGGTGTGAAGCTCAAGTTTAATACCCTGCCAGCGATACTCTCTGGCAAGCGGGTGATAGTGGTAGACGACAGCATTGTCCGAGGGACTACCACACCCCACGTAGTTCACTTGGTGCAGAAAGCTGGTGCTACTGAAGTGCACCTGCGGGTGTGCGCTCCGCCTATTCGGCATCCCTGCCACCTGGGAGTTGACATGGCTTCCTATGGTGAGCTCATAGCTGCTGCCAAGAACGTCGAAGAAATACGGCAGTTTGTTGGTTCTGATTCCTTGGGCTACCTTAGTGTGGAGGGGCTGATAAAGGCCGTGGGAGGTGATCAGGATACTCACTGCTTGGGTTGTTTCACTGGTAACCACCCTATTCCTGTCCAGTTGGAGATGAACAAACTGGCCCTGGAAATCTCCAGTTCATGATGAGGAATTATGCCTGGTGAGACCTACCTTGCCGCCGGGGTTGACCATCGAGCGGCGCAGAAAACCAAAGAGTCTATCAAGGCTCTGGCGTCTAAGACGCTTCAGCCTGAAGTGCTGGGTGGCGTAGGTTTTTTCGGTGGTATGTACCAACTCAGAGGCTACAATGATCCTGTGCTGGTTTCCAGCACCGACTCCCCGGGCACCAAGCTGAAGATTGCCACCTTGATGGGCCGCTTTGACACTGTGGGCTTGGATGTGGTGAACCACTGTGTCAACGATGTCTTTACTTGCGGTGCGAAACCAATTTTCTTTCTGGATTACATTGGCGTAGGCCACCTGGTACCTGAAATGGCTGAGGCTTTGGTGAAGGGCGTTGCCCGGGCGTGTGAGGCGGTGGGGTGTTCCCTCATAGGCGGTGAGACGGCTGAACTGCCTGGTATCTACCCGGAGAATGGGTTCGATTTGGCGGGCTTCGCCGTAGGCGTGGTGGAGAAGGACGCCATTTTGGATGGCTCCACCATTGCCCTGGGCGATGTGTTGCTTGGTATACCATCCAATGGTCTGCACACCAATGGTTACTCCCTGGCACGGAGGGTATTCTTGTTGGAGGATGACCCCTCGGCCCTGGATCATACCTTTCCAGAGTTGGGTATGACCCTGTGGGACGCTCTTATGGAGCCCCATCGCTGCTACTACCCACTGCTGGAGCCAGTGCTGCACCTCATTAAGGGCATGGCGCACATCACCGGGGGAGGCTTGCCTGAGAATGTGCCCAGGGTTTTGCCCAAAGGGTTGGGGGCGTGGTTCGATACATCTACGTGGGAGATTCCTCCCATTTTTGGTATGATTCAGGAGGCAGGCCAAGTGGAGAGGGATGAGATGTTTCGGGTGTTCAACATGGGCATTGGTATGGTGCTGGCGTGCGCTCCCGAGAAATCGGATGAGGTGCGCCACTTGGTGCCTGAAGCGGTGGTGGTTGGAGAGGTAGTGAAAGGCGATGAAGTGGTTCTATCGAGGTAATCCATGAAAGCATTGCTCAGCGTATACGACAAGACAGGTGTTGTGGAGTTCGCTCGCAGTCTGCAGGGGATGGGCATGAACCTGGTCAGCACTGGTGGTACCCATCAGGCCCTCAGCGAGGCTGGCCTGCCTGTCCAGCAAGTCTCGGATCTCACAGGCTCTCCGGAGATTCTGGACGGCCGAGTGAAGACCCTGCACCCTATCGTCCACGGTGGTATCCTGGCCCGGCGTGACAAGCCGGAGCACGTGTCGGAGTTGACATCCCTCCAGATGGATACCATAGATCTTGTGGCGGTGAATCTGTACCCATTCGCTGCTACCATTGCTAGGCCGGGAGTAAGCTTGGACGATGCGCTGGAGAACATAGATATAGGTGGTCCCACCATGATTCGGGCCGCGGCCAAGAACTTCCCGTTTGTCACTGTTGTGGTGAACCCAACGGACTATCCCTGGGTTGTGGAGCGCATGGCCGATGGGGGACTGACCATCGAAGAAAGGCAGAGGTTGGCTTACAAGGCCTTTCAACATGTGGCCCTCTACGACACCATTATAGCCCAGTACTTGCGGAATCAGAATGACGACCTCGGCCAGGAGTTGACACTGGGGTATAGTAGGCTATACGACCTGCGATACGGTGAAAACCCCCATCAGCAGGCAGCTTTCTACGGCGACTCCTTTCCCTCTGGTATTGCTGGTGCAAAGCAGCTTCATGGCAAGGAGCTTTCCTTCAACAACATACTGGATGCTGATGCCGCTTGGCGAGCGGTGGCGGATTTCCGGGAGCCCGCGGCCGCCGTGATTAAGCACACCAACACCTGTGGACTGGCATGCCACCAAGACCAGGCAGAGGCCTATCGGCGTGCATTCTCCGGCGATCCAGTTTCTGCTTTCGGAGGAATCGTGGCCTTCAATCGTCTGCTTACTAGAGAGGCCGCAGAGGCCATGCGCCAAGTCTTCTACGAGATTGTCATAGCCCCAGCCTTCGAGCCATCTGCTCTGGAGATACTGAAGAAGAAGCGAGATTTGCGTATTTTGGCTTTGGGAGACGCGGGAGTACAGAGTGGCAGTGGCTGGGAGGTTCGCCAGGTCTCGGGTGGGGTGCTGATGCAGACTCCGGACATTCTGGAAGAAGATCCGCAGGACTGGGAGGTGGTTACAGAGCGCAAGCCAACCCAGGAAGAGTTCTTGGATCTGGCCTTCGCCTGGAGAGCCGTGAAACACGTCAAGTCCAACGCCATCGTGGTCGTTAAGGGTCAAGCCCTGTTGGGCATGGGCGCTGGGCAGCCCAATCGGATTATCAGCGTTCAACTCTCTCTCAAGGCTGCAGGGGAGGCCTCTCAGGGTGCAGTGCTGGCCTCAGACGCCTTCTTTCCTTTTGCCGATGGTGTGGAGGCGGCGGCTGAAGGTGGCATCACCGCTGTGGTGCAGCCTGGCGGATCTATTCGAGACGGAGAGGTGATAGACGCGGCCAATCGTTTGGGCTTGGCCATGGTCGTAACCGGCGTGCGGCACTTCAGGCACTAGAGTGGCGAACCAGCGTAACCGTTACCAATGTCATTCCGAACTCCTATGTATCGGGACTAGGAAACTGGCGGACGAAGCTATTTGCTCTCGAGATTTCTCAGGAAGTGCATCCTAGGCAGTGACGAAGGATTCAGCATGACAGTCCAAGCCACTTCTTGCTCCGATAATAAGAAACGTTAGGCTCTCTTCATGACTCTAGTGGTAGACGTAGTTATCCCGGTACTCAACGAAGAAAAGGCCTTACCAAAGTGTGTGGATTCTCTCCGTAGGTTCTTAGAGGGGCACTCTCCATATTCATTTCGCATCGTCATTGCCGATAATGGCTCCACCGACCACACTCCGGACATCGCTGAGACGCTTTCCCAGGAGTATCCGGAGGTGAGTAGGACTCGTCTGGAGATCAGGGGCAGAGGTAGGGCGCTCCGCAAGGCATGGCTGGAAAGTGACGCCGATATCCTCACCTATATGGACGTGGACCTGTCCACAGACCTGGGTGCCTTTCCTCCGTTGGTACGTGCCATCGGAGAAGATGGTTTCGAACTGGCTATAGGCTCTCGGCTGATGAAGGGATCTGTGGTAGAGAAGCGCACGTTGAAGAGAGAGATTACCTCTCGTACCTATAACCTGATAATAAAGGCGATGTTCTTCACCAAGTTCTCCGATGCACAGTGCGGATTCAAGGCCATCAGCAGACGGGCGGCCCAGTATCTGATTCCCAGGGTAGAAGACCAGGCCTGGTTCTTCGACTCAGAGCTACTGATTCTGGCTGAGAAGGGCGGGTTTCGCATCACGGACGTTCCGGTGAAGTGGGTGGATGACCCAGACAGTCGGGTCAATATCGTCAAAACAGCTAGTGAGGACCTCAAGGGTCTGCTGAGGCTACGACTGGGGGGGCTGTCCAAGGCTCTGAAGTCTGGCGAGTCCTAGGGAAACCCCATTCTATTCGACGTGCACACTAGTCTAGGTGGATTCAAACTCCGCGCGCCAGACCATTGCAGAGTGGGTTATTGTAGGTGCAGGTTGTGTCCTGCTTCCTCGTGGTGAGTCCGTCGAACCTTGCGAGCGAATCGCCGTCTTTCACTTGTCCTCTGGGAAAAGTACCAGCTGTCCTATCAACTTCTCTACTCTCAGTCGTACCGCGTTCCGAATCTCCCTGACCCTCTCCAGTGGCTTCCTATTTGGGTCTTCAAGTGCCCAATCCTCTGTGACCACCATGTTGGCAGGGCACGCCTCCTCAACGTTGCAGCCCATGGTGATGACCCGCTCGGCTGCATCTAGCATGTTCTGGGTCAATATCTGTGGCTGATTGGTGGATATGTCCATGTTCAATTCGGCCATAGCCTGTATTACAGTGGGGTTGACATAATCGCTGGGCTGAGTGCCGGCGGAGAGTGCTGAGGCCCTGCCATTGGCGAAGTGGTTGAAGAAGGCTTCCGCCATCTGGCTGCGGCCTGAGTTGTGGACGCATACGAAGAGGATGTTTTTCATCTTGCTACTCATTCTGTTTTCAGTTTCCACACCTCATTTTGCAGGCTGGTTGGGAATATGTAAAGCTAGTGTTTGTCTTGTATATAATGCCAGCGCCACGCCAAGGAGGTGTCATGTTCTATCGGCTCTGGCGTTGATGCTCGTGGCCTGTAATGATTCTGCTGCGACTTCTACGTAACACGTATCTATCCTGCCAAGATACACTTCTGCTGTACACCCCGATGCCCAGTCAGTGGAGGATAACGTAGACTTACTGCGCCAGCGCGTTTTGGGAAAGCCTAGCTTGGTGGACGGAAAGTCCTGGGAGGCTATGGTTGACAGCGTGGAGATTTGTGCTGGGTTAGGTGAGCTACTAGTAAGCCTCTACAGTGTGTGACGTCGCCGAAGTCTGGTATAGTCCGCTGGCACAGCGAGACGGCCTTTTGCTGCATGAATAAGGAATTACCTGAGCAACACACCCGCTACGCGACAACCAAGTTCACCAAGCGGTTGGGGACGTATATTACCTTTCGAATCTCCTTGCCTTCGAGGTGGGGTTGTACGCGATGGCTTTCCAAGGCCAGGCGCTTGGCCTCATCGTCTCTGATGTCCGTGGGCACCTGAATGCGGTCTCGTACTCTGCCGTTGACCTGGACCACTAGGGTTATCTCCTGATCCCGGGCCAGCTCCTCGTCCCATTTAGGCAGCAACTGGTTGTGGATGCTGTAGTCATGCCCTGTCCTCTCCCATAGCTCCTCGGTGATGTGAGGTGCTATAGGGGCCAGGAGTAGCAACAGCTTTTCAATGGCATCCCGCCATGTGGCGGGGTCTACATTGCCTTCCTCCCAAGTCTTGTTCAGGTAGTTGGTAAACTCCATCATGTATGCCAAGGCTGTGTTGAACTTGAATCGCTCCCCATCGTCCTCCACCTTCTTGATGGTTTTGTGGGTCATCCGCAGCAGGGAGCGAATCGCCTCATCCTCCGATGGCTTGTCTCCCAGGGCCGCCGTGTCCCGGTTGGACAGGTCCCAAACACGGTTGAGCCATCGGGCCATGCCGTTTATGCCGGCGTCGGACCAATCGCCACCCTGTTCCCAGGGCCCCAGGAACATTAGGTAGGTTCGGACTACGTCTGCGCCAAGCTCTAACACGTAGGGATCAGGCGTTATGACGTTGCCCCTGGACTTGCTCATCTTGCGATGGTCAGCGATGATGGTACCTTGGTTGAACAGACGCAGGTACGGCTCGTCGAAGTCCACCAATCCCAGGTCTCGCAGCGCCTTGTTGAAGAACCGGGCGTACATCAGGTGCATCACAGCGTGCTCGGCACCTCCAGTGTACTGATCCACAGGAAGCCATTCCTTAACCGCCGTCGGGTCGAATGGGCCTTGGTCGTAGTGGGGGCTAGCGTAGCGGAGATGGTACCAGGAGGAGTCCACGAAGGTGTCCATGGTGTCCGTCTCCCTCTGAGCGGGGCCGTGGCAGTTGGGGCAGGAGATGTTGAGGAATTCCGTGTGGAACTTCAGAGGCGACTCCCCAGTGGGCCTAAACTTGGCGTCCTCTGGTAGGAGCACAGGTAGGTCCTCTTCCGGTACGGGGACCATGCCGCACTGTTCGCAGTATATGACCGGGATTGGGGTGCCCCAGTACCGCTGTCGTGAGATGAGCCAGTCCCGTAGCCTGTAGGATATGGTGCGATGTCCCCAACCTTGGCCCTCGATGTGGTCAGCAATGCGCTCCTTGCTATCCTTCGAGTCAAGTCCATCGAATTGGCCGGAGTTTACCTGCGTACCGTCTTCCACGTGAGCCTGCTCCATCTCTTTGCCTTCCCAGCCGGGAGGTGCGATAACTACCCGAATGTCCAGGCTATAATTCTTGGCGAACTCGAAGTCCCGCTGATCGTGGGCGGGGACACCCATGACGATGCCAGTGCCATATGTCAGTAGGGCGTAGTCGGCTATGAAGATGGGGACCCGTTCTTCGTTGAGACGGTTGGTGGCGAAGGCGCCGATGAACACACCTGTCTTCGCATGCTCCGTTGAAAGGCGTTCCACCTCCGTCTGGCGGCGGGCCTGTTCAACGTACGCCTCTACCTCTCCACGTAGCTCCAGGCTGGTTAGCTTCTCCACTAGAGGGTGTTCCGGGGCCATGACCACAAAAGTAACACCATAGATGGTGTCTATGCGGGTGGTGAAGGTGCGGAATTCATCCTCCAGGCCATACTCCGATATATCGAAACTGATTTCTACCCCTTCGCTGCGGCCTATCCAGTTTGTCTGCATAGACTTGATTCTCTCGGGCCAATCCAGGAGACTGGAGTAGTCTAGCAATTCCTCGGCGTACTTGGTGATTCTCAGGAACCACTGCTCAAGGTCTCGGCGAGAGACTGGGGATTCGCACCGCTCGCACTTGCCGTCCACGACCTGCTCGTTGGCCAGCACAGTCTGGCATGACGGGCACCAGTTGGCGGTAGCCTTGGCACGGTAGGCTAGTCCAGCCTTGTAAAACTGGAGAAAGAACCACTGGTTCCACGAGTAGTACTCCGGCAGGGCGCAGATAATCTCCCGTTCCCAGTCGTAGATGGCCCCCATAGAGCTGAGCTGTGGGCGCATATTCTCGATGTTGCCCATAGTCCAAACGTGAGGGTGGATACCCCGCCTGATGGCGGCGTTCTCCGCCGGAAGGCCAAAGGCATCGAAGCCCATTGGGTGGAGGACGTTATACCCCTGCATTCGGCGGAACCTAGCGTGTGCGTCCGCAGGGGCCATTGCGTACCAGTGTCCTATGTGGAGGTCTCCAGAGGGGTATGGATACATGGTAAGCTCGTACCATTTGGGTCGAGGGTTGTCCTCTCTCACCGCATAGAGCTTGTCCTTCTTCCACCGCTCCTGCCACTTCCTATCCATCTCCTGTGGGTTGTATCTCTGGTCGGGGGTACGTATGGTCATGGGCATATCTCCGTAGAGGCCATCTCTGTTAGTTTGGTGATTTCTGTGAAAATACCATTCATGATTACCAACATGTCATTCTGGGGAAGTCAGAAAAGTCGAGGCGCAGATTTCGCTTCCTGGTAAGCTCTCGGTATTATGGTTATCATAGTCGAACCACCAGTGAGCACCTTCGATTGTATCCCTATCCAACCACCTCCAGGCCTGCGTAGTTCAGGAGTAGCCTCTTGATTCCAAACTGCCCAATGAATGCCACCGTGACTTCGTGATCCTGGCCTGTGGGCACGCAGCTTACCACGATTCCCTCTCCGAACTTGGAGTGTTGGACTCGTACTCCGGCCTTGAGAGGTGCGCTGGTCATTTTCTCTGTAGGGGAGCTGGTGGGTAGTTGACCAAGGGGGGTGGCCTGTTTCTTTCCCTGTCCCAGTGGCGACACCAGGCGTTGAGGAACGTCTCCTAGGAAGCGGGATGGCATGTTGGTGCTACCGTTGCCTCTGAACCCCCGCCGAAATGCCCTGGTAATGTATAGTTTGTTCTTGGCACGGGTCATACCCACGTAAAACAGGCGTCTCTCCTCCTCCATCTGATTGGGATCGTCAAAGGAACGTATGTGAGGTAGCAGCCCTTCTTCAAGACCAACGATGAACACCACCGGGAACTCCAATCCCTTGGCTTGGTGCAGGGTGATCAAGGTGATGGAGTCTGTGGCTTCTTTCAGTGTATCCACGTCGGAAACCAGTGCCACTCCTTGCAGGAACTCGGTGAGTTTTTCCCCTGGGTCTGCATACTGGAACTCTTGGGCTGTGGAGCGCAACTCCTGCACATTCTCCCACCGCTCACGGCCCCGCTCACCGTCTTCCATTAGGTGATTCCTATACCCAGTACGCTCCATAATCGCGTCTATCAGCTCAGCGACATCAAGTTCCTGGGCATCCTGCATGAGCCCGTTGATGAGGTGGAGAAATCTAGACACCGCCTGGAATGTGCGGCCAACACGAGAAGGGCTATTGGTCTCCTCGTCCCGCTGCTCTGCCAGGAGTTGTATCGCAGAGTATAGGGGTATACTCCCGGCGCGGGCCGCCTGGGTCAGTTGGTTCACTGTCAGCTGGCCTATGCCCCTGGGAGGGACGTTAATCACCCGGGAGAGGCTGACTTCATCGTAGGGGTTGTGGATAACTCTTAGGTAGGATATCACGTCCTTCACTTCCTTACGCTGGTAGAAGCGGAGCCCTCCGATGAGCTTGTAGGCAATGCCGTATCTGAGGCATCCTTCCTCCAGGGCGCGGGATTGGGCGTTTACCCGGTACATGATGGCGCACTCACCCAGGCTGTGCCCATCCTCCCGCTTTAACCTTTCTATCTCTCGCAGCACCTGTTGGGCTTCCTCTTCGGGGTTGTAGGCCTCTCCGATGAACACTGGTTTACCACGCTGGTTATTGGTAACCAAGGGTTTGTCGATCCTATGGCGGTTGGCTGATATCACCCCGTGAGCTGCCTCCAGTATGTTCTCTGTGGAGCGGTAGTTTTCCTCCAGAGTGACCATACGAGCCTTAGGGTAGTCCTTTTGAAAGGACATGATGTTGCGTATGTCCGCGTTGCGCCAGGAATAGATGGACTGGTCTGGGTCTCCCACCACACAGATGTTGCGATGCTTTCTTGAGATCTGACGAGCGATGGTGTACTGGGCTATGTTGGTGTCCTGGAATTCGTCTATGAGCAGGTGCATATAGCGTGATTGATATTCCGCAAGCACCGAGTCGTTGTCCCTGAAAAGCGTATATGTATTGAGCAGTAGGTCATCGAAGTCCACCGCGTTGTTTCTCTGGAGCAAGTCCTGGTATCGCTTGTATACTCTGTGAATGATTTCATTCAGGTACTCTGGACGGCCTGATTGGTAGGTTTCCGCATTGATTAGCTGGCTCTTGGCACCGGATATGGCGGCCAGGATTGACCTGGGCGAGAAGCGCTGTGGGTCTACCTCCTCCGTCTCCATGCCCCGCTTAATGAGAGTAAGCTGGTCCTCCTGGTCGTAGATTACAAAAGCCCTGTCCAAGCCGATATGGTGGCCTTCCCTGCGCAGAATCATAGCGCAGAAGGAGTGGAAGGTTGCCACAGTCAGGTCCTGGGCATGGCGGCCCATCAACTGCTCCAGCCTCTCCCTCATTTCCCTGGCCGCCTTGTTGGTGAAGGTGACTGCAGCTATGTGGTAGGGATTCACGCCACACTCCCTGACCAGATAGGCTATGCGGTGGGTAATGACCCGGGTCTTGCCGCTTCCTGGCCCTGCCAGTATGAGCAACGGTCCATCTACCGTCTCTACCGCCTCCTTTTGTTGCTGGTTAAGTCCCTCAAGAATGTCCATCTTAGCTTGTGTAAAGTATACACTAGGTACCATCCCTAAATCGGCTGGATTGGAAGCCGGTTTCGAAAATCCAGATGGGGTTTGGAATAGCCTCTGGTCAAGACGCGATTATCCTGTCAAAGCAGGTATATTTATACATGTCATTGGTAGAAAAATACCGTCAAACATTGCCCACATGTCATACCGAAGAAGTCTGGGAAAGTCGGGATTACGAGGAATCTAGGACATGTGCCTTTAACAAATATGATGTCCCATGGGTTTCTCATTCCCATGATGTTGGGATTAACAATGATATAAGTAGAGTTATTTTCATGCATTGTGGCGTTGATGGAAGTCGACATAAGGCTTTCTTTGACCCCCATGATTCCCCAGAATCCCTATGGCCATGCTATCTAATATGACCGGGCATAATAGTGCAAACGAACCAGTTATTGCATCTAACATAGATAGACGTCTCGCCTGGGTACTCGTTATACTGAGATGTGTAGCTACCCTGATAAACATATTGGAGCCTGATAATGGCCGACATTCAACCCTTTAGAGGACTACGGTATAGCCTTGCTCCGGGTGAAGACCTGGGGCAACTGTTGTGCCCACCTTACGATATAATTTCCATGGAGCAGCAGGCTGAACTGCACCAGAAGAGTCCCTACAACGCCGTCCGCCTAGAGCTTGGTATGAACCTGCCTACGGACTCGTCGGACGTCAATCGCTATACCAGGGCCGCCAAGTTGCTAGAAGAATGGCTGAGTCGAGGGACATTGCTCACAGAACAAGATGCCGCATTTTATCTCCTTCAGGAAGACTTCTTGCATAATGGTCGCTCCATGACCCGCCGCTCCATTCTGGCCAGGGTGCGTTTGGAGGAGGTTTCCAAGAGAATTGTCCTCCCCCACGAGGAGACCTCTCAGGGGCCCAAGAGGGATAGAATGGAACTACTGACAGCCACAGAGGCCAACCTGAGCCCCGTCATGGCGATATACCGTGATTCTTCAGGGCTGGTCAGTGCACTGATAGATAGAGTGACCTCTGGCCCACCCCTGGCCCGAGCAGCCTACGACGATACACGCATTCAGTTATGGGCCGTTGCAGATAAGACAACGGTGCAAACTGTATCCGAGTCATTGAAGGACGCACCCATCTACCTGGCTGATGGGCACCACCGATACGAGACCGCTCTCAACTATCGAGACATCCAAAGGTCCGTGGGAAATCATGAAGAAGATTCGGCCCACAACTTCGTCTTGATGTCCCTCATAGAGATACAGGACTCGGGCTTGCTGGTGCTCCCGTACCATCGTGCTATCAAGGGATTATCCACTGCAGAGTTGGAACAGATGTTGGGGCTGATACAGGAGACCTTCCACCTACGGCCACTGAATGCAAGATTTGATGTCCCTGAGGATGCTATTTCTACTCTGGAGGAACAATTGGAGATGGTCGCCATGAACCAGGTTGCCATCGGCTTGCTGGAGGCCCGCGAAGGGAGGGTATCCCTTCTCACCCTTCGAGAACCACTGGGTTTCCCATCGTCCCCTCTGGAGCGATGTGCCACCCAGGTTTTCGGAAGAAGGGTACTTGAGCCGATTTTGGGTACTCAGCAAGGAGCTGTGGAAAGGGGTATTCTGCACTTCACACACGACTCTGGAGAGGTATACCATCTGGTGAGGAATGGCGATTACCAACTAGGTTTTGTCCTTCCTTCGATGTCATTGGACCTCTTCGAAGAGGTGGTGTTATCCGGGGAGCGCTTGCCACTAAAATCCACCTACTTCAGTCCCAAGCTGCCAACTGGCCTGGTGATAAACCGCCTGGTGTGAAGGACTGTGGGGTTGTTGATGGAACGTAGCCTTGGGACAATTCAGTTCACAGGTTCTAAAGTAGCCCTCTGTCTTAGCCAACGTCTGTGTCAAATGGCCATCCACATTGCTATTGTTACCAGCATGGCGCGGATGTGAGCGGATGGTATATATTCCCACAGTGTAGGCGATGATGTCCCACAAGATTCATACCCTGAAAAAGAAGTTGAGCCCTGTCGATGGTACGGCCAGGATGGCGAGACAGCCCATAGATGACCTCCGTGTAATTGGTTTTTCTCAGGTCGGCTTTAGGCCATTGAATGTCAGCCTATTGTCGAGGAATAACAGAATGTGACAAGGTATCCTCACACTTTGCCTTTGCTGCTATACCCAGTGTTGCAGTGCTATACTTGTCTTCAAGTTGGCAAGGGTGGTATCTGCTCAATAGAGACTCTTGTAGAAAAGGGAGCGTACTATGCCAGAGTTCAAGTTGGATAGAAATCACACGGCGTTGTTAATGGCGGACTTCCATACCGAAGGTATGGGGCAGAATCCGATAGTAGCGGTGCGCCACACCTTTGAGCGGGCTAGTGAAGTGCTGGAGGCCGCCAGGGTTGCAGGAGTTCTCGTAGCCTACATCGTGGTCAACTTCCGGCCGGGCTATCCTGAAATTTCTGATTTCAATAAGACCTTCAGCGCTAGAAAGGCCTCAGGCCAGGTACCTGCCATGGACCCTACGACCCTGATTCATCCATCAGTGTCGCCGCGACAGGGTGAACCCATAATAGTGAAGCACAGGGTGAATGCCTTCTTCGGAACTGACCTGGACATGATGCTGCGAGCCCAGGGCGTCGACACCCTGATATTGATGGGCCATGCTACCAGCGGAGTGATTCTTTCCACGGTGCGCTACGCCGCCGATGCAGACTACCAGTTGATAGTGGTTGAGGATGGCTGTGCTGACCGGGATCCTGAGGTACATAAACTGCTGATGGAGAAGATTCTTTCCCGTCAGAGTGCTATTGCTAGTGCGGAAGAGGTTGTAGCGGCACTGGGGGCATCGAGCTCCTAGAGGCTCATATCGGGCGGAAGTTTTGAAATGGTGGCCCCTGCCACTCAGTGGGCTGTGCAGTTCTATATCAAAAGTCAAGAAGGACTTTTGATATAGCTTCTACAGGTAGAGAGTCGGCACCGGATTCACAACTCTTTCATGGCTATGTTTGCTGTGGTTATTAATGAGGATCCTCGATGGACTACAAGCAGCGCTAACACCTTACCTAAATAGTAGGAAATGGAAGCAACTTATCCTGCCGCATTTCACTTAGCTTCCATGTGCAGCGTCGCCTTGCTATACTAATTCTCGATGTAGGATATGTCCATGTTACGGAGTGACGTTCTTCACTTTCAGAATAGCCATGATTGACACGAGTATCAGGGAAAAAGTTGAGCGCCTACGTAAGGAGATAAGCCGCCACAACCACCTCTACCACGTTCTCGACCAGCCGTATATAAGCGACGCCGAATACGATGCCCTCATGCTGGACCTCATGGGGCTGGAGGAGCAGTACCCTGAACTCATCACCCAAGATTCACCAACGCAGAGGGTGGGAGCCGCCCCTGCGGAGGGCTTCTCAGAGATAGAGCACTATGTTCCCCTCCTCAGTCTGGGCAATGCCTTCAACTACGAGGAACTCCAGGCATGGCATCGGCGTGCTACCAACCTCCTAGACGGTGCCAATTTTGACATGGTGTGCGAGCTAAAGATGGACGGACTGGCCGTGGCCCTCACCTACGAGCGTGGTATATTGGTCCACGGGGCCACACGTGGGGACGGCCTCCGAGGCGAGGATGTGACTCAAAATCTGCGTACCATACGCTCCATACCTCTCTCAATACCCGGTGAGTCTCCAGAGCGGTTCGATGTCCGTGGGGAGGTGTACTTCCCGCGCTCCCGCTTCGCCAGGCTCAATGAGCAGAGGGTGGCCCAGGGTTGGCCACCATTCGCCAACCCCAGGAACTCCGCAGCCGGCTCCCTACGCCAGCTAGACCCCAGGAGTACAGCCCAGCGTCCCCTGGACATCTTAATATATGGCTTGGGCTATGCCGAAGGAGGCTCGGTTCCCGACAACCAATGGGAGGCCCTGGAGTACCTCAAATCCCTGGGATTCAAGGTCAATCCACATAATGCTCTGTGCCACACATTGGAGCAGGTCAGGGACTACTATACTAGATGGCTGGGTGGCAGAGAAGAGTTGGATTACGATGCCGATGGCGTGGTGGTGAAGATTAATTCCTTTGTCCGTCAAGGGAGTCTAGGGCAGATTGGAAGAGAACCGCGATGGGCCGTGGCCTACAAATTTCCCGCCACGCAGGCAGTCACCTGGCTTCTGGATATCGGCGTCAACGTAGGGCGCACAGGCAGCCTGAATCCATATGCGATCCTGGAGCCGGTCAACGTTGGTGGGGTGACTGTGAAGATGGCCACTCTTCACAACGAGGACGACATACGCAGAAAGGATGTGCGCATCGGTGATAGGGTGGTGGTGGAGCGAGCAGGCGATGTTATACCCAGGGTGGTCGCGCCCATTGTCGGTCGCCGTACAGGGGATGAACGAGAGTTCGCTATGCCGGAGTTATGTCCCGAATGTCAGACTCCGGTCGTTAGAACACCTGGCGCGGCGATGACTCGCTGTCCCAACACCACATGCCCCGCTCAACTCTTTGAGCTACTCAAGCACTTCGTCTCTAGGGACGGTATGGACATCGAAGGAATGGGGGAAAAGCTGTGCGCTACTCTCCTCAATGTCGGCCTGGTCAAGGACATCTCGGAGATTTATCGCCTAAACAAGGATGATCTTGCAAAGCTGGAACGCATGGCCGAGATCAGCGCCAGCAACATCATCAATGCCATAGAGAAAAGCAAGGAGCGGCCCATGGCTCGGGTCGTCTTCGCCCTGGGCATTCTGCACGTCGGCTCGGAGATGGCTGAGGTTCTGGCATCCAACTTTCGGAGTATAAGTCAACTGTCTAGTGTCACCGAAGAGGAACTGATGGAAATTCCAGGTGTAGGGCCAAAAATTGCTCAGAGCATTGCTTCCTACTTCCATGACCAGAGCAACCTAGATGCCATGGAGAGGCTGCGCATCGCTGGGGTGTGCATGGAGCAATGGGTTCCCATAATGGAGATGGATTTACCCTTGGCTGGGATGCAATTTGTGGTTACAGGCAGAATTGAAGGCCTTACCAGAGCTCTGGCTGAGGCTCGTGTCAAGGAGCTTGGTGGCTCCGTGGCAAGCAGCGTCAGTCGCAGGACCAACTACCTGGTGGCTGGAAATGACCCTGGCTCCAAGCTGGAGCAGGCTACTAAGCTGGGCATTCCACTGCTTTCAGAAGAGGAGTTCCTTACGATGGTTGGTAAGGAGTAGGTAACCATGACACCCTATTGCAAGGATAATGGCTGCCTGAACCTCTCTTTGCGGCTTTCCCCACAGCTTGAAGGCCGACTACGACTCGGGACTACTTGCTACATGGAGCTTCAGTATCCCGGGGAGGTTATCCTGGCCTTCCGGTGGAATGATGCCCGTGGCAAAGGACTAACGGAGGATTGGTACTTACACATAGTCCTTCCTACTTCCCGCCGCCGGTCCTTCACAGCTACCATGTGGGAGGCTCTCATAGTGGTCTGCGTTCCGGCTCAGGGTGGTCTTGGTCAGAGGCATGGCCTGGACCGTGATTTGAGATTCATCGCGGAGGCCAAGGGACTGTACACTGTTGGGCGACAGGCGTATTCTTCGGCGAGACGCTCCACCATGGAGCAGTTCGACTTTATTCCTGAGCTTGGGCCTGCCATGGGAGATGAGCCCCTGCATCAGTCTGAGCAGTTAAACACCTCAATCAATATGTGCACAGGTTTTGAAAAGGACGTTGATCCGCAAGATCTGCCCAATTGCTCGTGCTATGGCCTGCTACCGTCGGATGGTGCACCGTACACGGAGGTAGAGGCTCTTGTAATTGACATAGGGCAGCCTGTCCAGGAACAAAACCGACGTCTTAGACGTAACGTTATTCAGGAGATATGGGACGAGCACGTGGTGGACAAGATGATAAAGATAGTCCAGATGACGGATTTGGACCCTCTGGCCAACGCCCTGAGTCCCCAGGTGCGGGCCTTTCTTGGTAGCCGATGAAGCTAGTAGTGGGGTTGGGCAACCCAGGAAAGGAATATGCTGGGTCGAGGCATAACGTTGGCTTCCGTTGCATTGACGGCATCAGCCATGACGCGGGCATATCAATGTCCCAGCGACGACCTTTAGTGGTAATCGGCCAGGGCCGACTGGGTATGGAAGAAGTAGTACTAGTAAAGCCTCGCACCTTTATGAACAATAGCGGAGAGGCTCTATCCTATCTCATTAGCCGCTTTAATACACCTCTTCAGGACCTGCTCCTCATCTATGACGATATGGACCTTCCAGTGGGGACGATTCGCATACGACCCTTGGGAAGCGCTGGCGGCCACCGGGGCTTGGAGTCTATTGTGGGTTCCCTGAAAAGTCACATCTTCACGCGCATTCGCATAGGTATTGGACGCCCTCCGCTGGGCATGAGTGATGTGAACTTCGTCTTGGGCACTTTCACCGCCGAAGAAAGCCCATTGATTGGAGAGGCTGTGGTCGCGGCACAGAATGCGGTGTTGGATGTGATTGGTCAGGGTGTGGACTGGGCTATGAATCGTTACAATTAACTAGGGGCAGGTTCTAAGGCGTCCTATACTTCCTTTCCAACAAGCAGAGACCCAGTTACAAGACCCTGTTTTGGGCTGGTTCCTACTCTAGCCATCATGAATCTTCTCCGATTCTGTGTCAGGCGGTGCGTTGGCATGCCTCAGCTACAGGCTACATCTTGGTACTTGCCACGAGCGTCTTTTCCCACCCAATCCAGGTTGGGTGACTATTGGGTCTTCTCGTTGGCCTGACGTTCTCGCTCCTCTGTCTCGCGCTGCCGGTCCAACGTAACAATCATACCTCCGCGCTCGATTTCCACCATAAATTCAGCTATCTCGATTCCTTGCCCCTCTTCACCGATGACTCTGGTGCTAGGTACTGGCACGTCCGAAAAGAAGAACTTGTACTCCCGTCCAGGAACCAGCAGGCTTTCGGGCTTGATAAGTACGCCTGGAGTGTCTGTGTCTACCGCTACAACGCTGAAGCGTTGAGGTTGAGGCGCTTCAGGATTAGTGACCGCGAGGCAGAGCACTATGTCAGGTGGCAGAATACTTGTGATTTGGTCTTTCCGCCCGTTGATGATGTACTCGTCTCCGTCTCTGATAGCAGAAGTGGTGTTGGCGCTCAGGTCCGAGCCATGTCCTAACTCATTGAACGCATGGGCCATTACAACCTCGCCTCGCAGAACAGATGCCAGAAGTGTCCTCTTTTGTTCCTCTGAGCAGAAGATTCGCATTGCAGTGGCTTCCATGATGGATACCTGGAGAGTCGGGAGCGGTCGCTGGGACAGTTCCTGCTGAATTATTGCCGCATATTCGTTGGTCAGTCCACCGCCTCCGTATTCAGTTGGCCACGTGGGAGCAATCCAGCCCTGGGCCCCAAACTTGCGGCGGAACTGTACAGCCCACTGCTTCAATTCCGGGGAGAGTGGTGCTCGTCCTGCGGACATCGGGATGTCAGCTGGGATTATCGCATTGACGTCCATCCACTCCCTGACAAGCTCTCGAAATTCTTCTTTCGCCGCGTACCGTTCTGATGAAGTTGTCATAACATAGCCCACCACTGTCGAAGTCGGTGAGTCAAGCCAACCAAACACTGCCGTCTAATAAATAGGTGCGTGGACTCTCTTACTGTCAATCCACACACCTATAACGCTTGTTCTCATCTTGGATCTCTGGGAACTGGATGTCCACACTCGACGGCGTAGGAGGTTCGGCGTGTGTGGAGGATAGCACCCCTGTCTTCACGCGGTCAACATCCGATAGTGGGCACTGCTGGTGCCCTCAAGGGGATTCGAACCCCTGATCTCCACCTTGAAAGGGTGGCGTCCTAGGCCGGCTAGACGATGAGGGCACGTCATTAATCCGGAGAGGGATTATAGCTACAGGTTCTTGTGCCTGCCCAAGAGTACAACATGCTATGGATAGAGCGCCAGTTGCTCCAGCCCCGCTGTTTCAGGAAGCCCGAACATGAGGTTCATGTTCTGAATGGCCTGCCCAGCCGCGCCTTTTACTAGGTTGTCCAAGCAGCTTATTACGATTAGGCGATTGGTGCGCAAGTCCACGGTGGGGTATACGATGCAGTTGTTGTTTCCTAGGGTGTGTTTGGTCATGGGTGACGCGTCCACCACCTGCACAAAGGGCTCTTCCAGATAGAAGCTCTTGTAAAGGGCTCGTACCTCCTCTACTCCGGCAGGACCTGAGGAAATGGCCCCGTCCTTCAGAGTGACGTAACAGGAACTCAGGATTCCACGGGTCATTGGTATCAGGTGAGGTAGGAAGGTGATTTTGGGCTTGAAGCCAGGGCTAAAGTGGCTTAGCTCCTGAGTAATCTCTGGCAGGTGGCGATGACCGTCCAACGCGTAGGCAGAGACGTTCTCGTTAACCTCTGAGAAATGGGCCGATAGGTTGAGACCCCGGCCAGAGCCAGAGACCCCAGACTTGCTGTCGATTATTATGTCCTCCTGCACTATTCCTTCCCGGATTGCAGGGGCCAGGGCCAGGATGGCCGAAGTGGGGTAACAACCTGGATTGGCTACCAGCGTGGCCGACCGTATCTCCCCTCGGTTCAGTTCTGGGAGGCCGTAAATAGACTCTTCCAGGAGCTGTGGTTTGGGATGGACTACCCCGTACCAATTCTCGTACTCCGACGCATCCTTGAGGCGGAAATCGGCACTGATGTCTATTGCCTTGACACCCTTTTCCACAATTGGAATCAATGCCTCGGCGCTGGCGATCTGTGGCAGGGCTGAGAACACCACGTCAACGCTGTCGGTTACATCTCCCTCGATTTGCAGATTAATGTCTCCCAGGTGTGGGAAGGCCTCGGCCAGTTTCTGACCTACAGCGCTCCGTCCAGTGACCTGGGTGAGTTCAACTTCTGGGTGACGATGCAGTAGGCGGGCCAATTCTATTCCAGAATATCCGGTCACGTTTATTATTGCAGCTTTCATCATCCTGTCCCTCCAAATCTGTGCAGGACAACAGTATAATACCTGCCTGGTCTCAGGGCAACTTTCTTTGGGCTCAGCCCAATCCCACACTTTACAAATAGTTGCCCACCGCCTTATGGGTCAGGGCAATGTCCTGCTTGCTAGACTTGGAAGGCAGAGGGACAGCCCTTGTTGAGAACGCACTCGTGGCATAGAGGCCGCCGTGCCTTGCACACCTGCCGGCCGTGGGTGATGAGGTAGACATGGAAGGCGAAGACCTTATCTGAGTCTATCGCGGCCTCCAGCAGGTCGTGAGCTTGGTCGGCGGTGGTCTTAGGGCCTATGAAGCCCAATCGTTTGCTCACCCGGTAGATGTGAGTATCCACGGGCATTGCGGGCATCCCCATCGCGAAGCACAGGACTATGGCCGCCGTCTTGGGTCCCACACCGGGCAGATTCCTAAGCCATGCCTTCGCTTCTGGCAGGGGCATCCCTTTCAGGAAAGAGAGGTCCAGGTTGCCGCGCTGCTCCTGAATTTCCTGGAGCACCGCCTTGATCCTGGGGGCCTTGACATTGGACAGGCCTCCCATCCATATGGCATCGGCGATAATCTTGGGGTTAGCTTGGACCACCTGCTCCCATGTGCCAAGGGAATTCCGAAGGCTTTCAAATGACCGTAGCGCATTCAGGTCGGATGTGTGCTGGGAGAGGATTGTGAACAGAAGCTCGGAGACCCCGTTGTATCTGGGTATCCACTCAGCCACGCCCTGCTCTCTTTGTAGGAGATGGTATGCCTCCAGGAGAGGCATCTGCCTTTTATTGTGGAAGGAGCCTGCGGACGTCACAGCTACAGGATTCCCTCTAGATGATGGCATGAGGCTCCTTGCGATTGCGGGTATAGCTGGGGGAACTGTGGAGTCCCTCCGTCGTGGAAGGATGGAGCGGGAGATGGGATTCGAACCCACGACAGCCGCCTTGGAAGGGCGGGGCTCTTCCGCTGAGCTACTCCCGCTGGCTGACTTGCGCCCCTGCGGACACCGAGAGAGCATATCAACTCTATTGGATGGCGCAAACTTAGTGCTACCTGGAAACATTATATCAGGGAGGAAACCGGTCGTCGATGTTGAGTTTGTGCCATATCCAGGGATAGGCAAGAGGCCACCTGACCATTTACAATGGACGGTGTATATGCTGCACTTAGACGAGAAGTACGCCAATGAGATGGTGGCCCATGCCCTGGAGGACGACCCCAACGAGTGTTGTGGCATCCTTGCGGGCAAGCGCGAGGAAGTGCTGAAGCTCTATCGCATGCTGAACATAGAGGCGAGTCCCTATCGCTACCGCATGGATCCTAAAGAGCTTCTGAATGTTTATAGGGAAATAGACGATAGCGGGTGGGATATCGTCGCCATATATCATTCTCATACCCACTCCGAGGCGTATCCATCTGCCACAGACGTGCGTCTGGCTACTTGGCCCGAGTCCCGGTACATACTGGTCTCCCTGCTGGACAGGGAGAATCCTCCTATAAGGGCCTTTCACATAGAGAATGGCATGGTCACCGAGGAAGACGTAAGAATCGGTAATCCAGAGTGATGCCTATCATTCGATTATTGGAATGGCTTGCTAGCGAAGATATGTGGCAATCCATTTCCCAGGAAAGAGCTTCTTGAGCTTCCCAAACGCTGCCCTTTTTCCATACACCGCGGAGGTGAGTGCCCAGGGCAATCTGGTCCTAGGGGGCTGTGATGCCGTGGAACTGGCCGCGGAGTTCGGCACCCCCCTCTACGTCTTTGATGAAATCACCCTACGGAAAAAGTGTCAGGAGTTCGTGGTGGGGTTCCAGGAGCGTTATCCCAACAGTGCTGTCATATATGCTTGCAAGGCCTTCATCAGTGTTGCACTAGCTCAACTGTTCAAAGAGGAGAGTTTGGGGCTGGACGTGGTATCTGGTGGTGAGTTGGCTGTAGCCCAGAGGGTGGATTTCCCCCCAGAGAAAATCTATTTCCACGGCAACAACAAGAGCAGGGAAGAGCTAGAGATGGCCTTGGACTATGGCATCGGGCGCGTTGTCGTGGACAACTTCCACGAGATTGACATTCTTGGCGAAATAGCCTCCCGCAGGGGCGTTGTTCAAGATGTTCTCTTGCGGGTTTCCCCTGGAATCGACCCCCACACCCACGTCTACACCACGACAGGCGTGCTGGATAGCAAGTTTGGTTTCCCCATAGAGACGGGACAGGCCAGAGAAGCTGTGAAGAGAGCGATGATGGAGAGGAGCATGAGTGTGGTGGGTTTGCACTTCCACCTGGGGTCTCCCATATTTGAGTTGGAGCCATATTCCAGAGCCATGGAGGTGACCCTTGAGTTCGCATCTCAGGTTGGCCTACCGTTGCAGGAGATAAGCCCTGGCGGAGGGTTCGCCATAGCCTACACCCGCGATCAGGGGCCACCTTCGGTGGAGGAATACGCCGATGCCATCGTCTCCACGTTGCAGGTATCGGACGGTCCACGTTTGATTGTTGAGCCAGGGAGAGCCATAGTTGGCCGTGCCGGGGTAGCACTCTACAGCGTAGGGGCCACAAAAGACATCCCGGGGATTAGGAAGTACGTCTCCATTGATGGTGGCATGGGGGACAACATTCGACCCGCTCTTTATCAGGCGCAGTACGAGGCTGTGATAGCTAACAAGATGGTTGAGGAGGAATGGGAGATGGTATCCATCGCCGGTAAGTTCTGCGAGTCTGGGGACGTGCTGTTGAGGGACGTCCTGTTCCCCAGACTGGAATCGGGAGATGTACTGGCTGTTCCTGCGTCGGGGGCCTACGCACCGTCCATGGCTAGCAACTATAATCTCGTTCCCAGGCCGGCCATAGTCATGGTGAAGAATGGCCAGGTTCGTGTCATACGGCATCGGGAGACCTACCAAGACCTGATGCGTAACGACGTGGTCTGAGGGAGATTGGTCAGTCATGTGGCAAGTTGTTGGACATGAAGAGGCCGTCGCCTTACTGACCAAGAGCCTAATGAAGGATATGTTATCCCATGCCTACCTCTTCGTTGGGCCACCACAGGTGGGCAAGATGACTCTGGCCCTGAATCTAGCCCAGAGCGTCAACTGCCTCGAGCCATCGACATCCAGGCCCTGTGGCGAATGTAATCAGTGCACTAGAATAGCCGCGGGGCAACATTCAGACGTCCAGGTGATAGATTTGTTAGCAAATGCATCCGGGTCAGGTACCAGAAAGGAAATAGGTATCGACCAGGTAAGAGAAGTACAGCACTTCGCTAACTTGAAGCCATATGAGGGAAAGTGTCGTGTGTTTATATTCCAGGAGGCGTCATCCCTTAGTCCGGAGGCTTCCAACGCCCTTTTGAAGCTCTTGGAGGAGCCTCCGGAGTCGGAGTTATTCATCCTACTGACCAGCAGTGGCGAATCCATCTTCCCCACCATCCTCTCTCGGTGCCAGCTGATTGACCTTAACCCAATTGCCCTGGGTACAATAGCGGAGCAGTTACAGCAGGCCCTGGACACCCCTCCCCAGGAAGCTATCTACTTGGCGCGGCTCTCCCAAGGAAGAATAGGATGGGCATTGAGGGCCGCTAGGGACCCTCAGCTTATGGAGGACTACACCGCGGAACTGGGACGCTTGGCATCTCTTCTGGATAACACCCTGGAAGAGCGGTTCGCCTATGCCGAGGAGATGGCGGCGCTATATACTAGTGACCGCGAGAGAACTCTGGACCATCTGAAGCTGGCCGTCAGTTGGTGGCGCGATTTGCTGGTGCTCAAGAACGGCAACGGAGAGTTAGTATCCAACGTGCCTGCTATGGAAGCCCTGGATAGTCATGCCCGTGGAATCTCGACACAACAGGTGATAGAGGTAATCAAGAGGTTACAGGATACCATGAGTTGCTTGGACGGCAATATCAATCCACGGCTGGCCTTGGAAGTCTTGATGCTTTCCCTTCCGCATGGGAAGAGCAGCCCAGGCTGAAGGCTGACGTAGAAGGTGAAATAAATGTCAAGAGTAATAGGCGTTCGATTGCAGCAGGCGGGTAGAGTGCATTACTTAGATCCCGGCGACTTGGACGTGAGCCTGCTAGACAGAGTGGTGGTGGAAACGGAACAGGGGCTGGAAACGGCATGGGTTGTCATAGAGCCTGGTCAGGTGGTTTACAGCGAGGTCTTGGGGCCCTTCAAGTCCGTGCTGAGGAAGGCTACCCCAGAGGATTGAAGGGCGAGTAGGGGTAGGCTTGGAATCTGCCCCGAAACTTGGGGAGGATATCTATGTACTCTGCCACTCCCTCTTAAGGTTCGGCTACGTCTCAACTCTCGATGCAATCGGATTTCTGAGACCTTCTGCTCTGCCCAGAGTAAGCCCAGCGAACGGCCACGTGTGGGATAAAGCAGCGGCTGAATGTATGTTCAGGGCCGCCCTACGTCCTACTACATGCTTAGCCATGGGATGAACTTGTGCCATCCATACTGAAGGGGCTTGTGCGTGAAGAGGGAGTAAGGATTCACTCGGGGTTGCCTTACCTCTCCTGAAAGGTGCATCCCAGCTTCCTGTGGGGTACGTCCAGCCTTGCGGTGGTTGCAGGAAATGCAGGCGCTGACCACGTTCTCCCATGAGTGTGCTCCATCCCTGGAGCGCGGCATCACGTGATCTAGAGTGAGTTGTTTTGTCTCACGGCCGCAGTACTGGCAGGAATAGTTATCCCGCAGGAAGACCTCCTTGCGTGATAGCCTTCGCTGGAGAAGGGGCCGTTTGATGAGATACATCAGACGGATTACCGATGGTATAGGAATGGCATGAGACGGCGTGTGGATCTGACCTAGACCGTACTCCAGGAGCTCTGCTTTCCCAATATCCAACAGCACTACCGCACGGCGCACTGAGCATACGTTGAGAGGCTGATAGTTCTGGTTCAGCAAGAGGACCGGAGCGCTAATCATAGGGGACTTCCTTGAAGCCACTCCATTTACTTGCTGGCGATTTCCACTTCCAAGACATCCAGGGCTACTTTGAAGTCGTCGGGAACAAAGCCCAAGGCATGACCAGGAACGGCATCGCGAATGTCAAGGAACATCGGAACCAGGTTCGACTCCACTAGTGCCGTATTTAACTTCTCCTGAATTCCTGCCCTCTCTATTAGAAGCTCAAGAGGTAGGTCGCTGAGTTCCTCTCCGGGTGCCAGATTTAGGAACTCCGATGGTAGGTCGCTGGAGTACCTGGCCAGAACGGTGATGAAGGAGCCAGACAGGACAACCCCCATAATTAGACTCAGGGCCAAGCCCCCCACTGTCTCCACCCAACCAAGGAAGACTAGCTTCAATAAGCTCTTTACAATGGTACGTATGACTTGGGCTGTCACGAGTACAGCTAGGAGAATGATTCCATAAGCTAAAACTGTGACCAGGGAGTCGCTGGAAACGGAGTCGGTGATAATCTCAGACACGTTATCGCTGAAACGGGCTGCCAGAAGGACCCCCACAATAAGACCGCCAGTGGTGAAAATGGCCCCGAAGAGGCCCATTCTCCACCCGACAATGAACCCAAAGGCCCACACAGCTATAATTACGATGTCCAACCAGTTCATACTACTTTTTGACCAAAAATCAAATACTACATCCCCAACGACATACGGTAGTTTAACACAGGGATATTGGGCACACCATTCTCGTCCCCTTGCGGATTCGCCCCAGAGATAATATCCTGGCATCAACCCATCGATGGTGAGAGAATAGGCGATTACCCTATTTAAGCCATGTACATCAGGTGATGATAGGGCTTAAATGTTGTTCTGGTTCTGCCGGAGGCGGCTGAAGAATCTAAAACCTTCTCCTACAGCACAGCGCTTAGCCTTAGATTCTTTAGCTGCCTCGATACTATCGGAACTCCCTCAGAATGACACGGGTAAACGTGTATATTCTGGCGGGGAAATAGTGAAGTAATATACTTACAGTGACATCTCTGTGAGGAAAGGGGTTGAGACGTGGCTAAAATGGAGGACCTACTGGAAGCGTATTCCAGCCTGGATCACACTTATGAGACCCTGGGAGATGAGGCCATTGACTCCTCGTGTCTTCTCGCCTTCGACTACGAGTACCCACAACAGGAGTGCGAGATATTAATGGATAGCGATGAGTTCACCGCCGTGTGTCCCTGGACCGGCCTTCCCGATTTTGGGACCCTTACAGTCCGTTACGTGCCTTACAGGAAACTCCTTGAACTCAAGTCCTTCAAGTACTATCTGCTATCTTATCGGCAGGTGGGAATAGTTCAGGAACACGCTGCCAACCGCATCCTCCAGGATATAGTAGAGGTGTGCCAGCCACGTCGGGTGGTCCTGACCCTGGACTTCAAGACGCGAGGCGGCATTCACACAGTGGTAGAGGTATCCCACACTGCCCTGGAGATGTAACGTGACTGAGGGCTAGGGGATGCTCAGCCCCCTGGTCCCACCAATATGTCATCCCCCTCTACTCTGACGGCGTACAAGGTGAGGGGCTCATCGGCTGGCGGGGCTACCACCTCTCCAGTTCTCACGTCGAACTGACTTCCGTGACAGGGACACTTTAGCACCTCTCCATCCAGGTCCCCATCGGATAGGGGACACTCTGCATGGGTACACAAGTCGGTCACGGCGTAGTATTGGCCGCCCACGTTGGCCAGCAATATGCGCTCATCCTCAACTTCTACCAGCATGAATTCACCAGACGGTAAATCGGCTGTAATGGCTACCTTAACAAAACCCTCCAAGGCTCAACCTCCAGTGGCTATTTGCATCTTTGACATGTTAACACCACGATACCTTAGCTGTCAGCCACAACCGGGCAACGGCCAGTATCGGTGAAGGAGCAGATCAGAACAGCTTTTCCAACCTAAAGGTTAGGAGCTCGCCCCCGTCGCCCAATGTCCAGTACCAGATGAGGTAGATTCCGGCACTCATGAGGGCGATGTTGCCCGCAACGCTGACGAATGGGAACACTATGCGAAGTAGCTGTGACACCGTTTCCCTGAAGAATACCACCCCCAGGGTTACTCCTGTGAGCACCATACCCATGCCTAGGCCATAACTGGCAAATCGTACTAGAGAGGCGAGGAGGTCCAAGTCGCCTAGGCTCTGCCCCGCAAGGATTCCAACCGCGGCCAGGAACACCGGGAAGGCACATCCCAACGAGGAAATAGCATAGACTATGCCAAAGAGGAAGACAGCCTTGGTGCTTCGCCCGTTGCCAGCGTCCAACCTAGTTGCAATAGAGATTCCTACGTGTCTTCTGCTGATGAGCAGCCACAGGCCCAGAAAGACAATTCCGATACCCACGGTCAGTCCAGCGAAGGGAACGATGTTGAAGATAGCGTCTCCACCGACTGTTACGATTAGCCCTACGGCCAGGGATAGAATCACAAATCCCGCGGTGACAACCCCGCCTAGGTAGAATCCCCGCATCACAGCGCTTAGAGGGTTGGAAGTCTCAGCGCCGATGCTCAGTTGATACCCTACGTACGCGGGAAGCATTGCAGCGCCACATGGGTTGAAGGCAGCCACCATTCCCGCTCCAAATGCAAAAGCTACAGGTACGTCAAATAGGGATTCCAGCACTGGTTCTTCTTTGCTCCTAAGGCCATTATACACATGGCATCACACGGAGGTTTTGTACTTAATGGTCGTGGCTAAAGTAGATATAAGGACTCTGCAAAGTGCATGTAAGCAATTATCAGTACGCAAAAGCGCATTATTCAATATGGCTATTCCTGTCCCAGACGGCCTCTACTGCGTATTGGTTCACATTGGTACGAGCGCTTTGGTTACAGGGCATTCTCCACCTCGGTGCGTAGCCTATCGTAGCTGGTGGGACCGCTGTCCCGATATGCAATGCGTCCTTGGCGGTCTATCACGATGGTGGTGCCCAATGTGAATGCGTCATAGGCAGCTATGGCACTGTAGTCGGTGTCCTCTGCCCATACAACATCTCCGGCTCCTAGGCTTCTCCAGAATGTCTTCCAGTACTGAAGGTTGTAGAATGGGTGAATGTTGATGGCCACCACTTCCACGCCTCGATCGGCCATCTCTGCCTGAATTCTCCCTAGCGCCGGAGCCTCCAGCGCGCAGGTGGGTCAACCTGGGAAGGAATAATATAGGACTACGACATTGCCACGCTGCTCAGACATGTGGAAATCCCCCTCTGTCGTGGCTAGTGTGATGTCTGGAGCGAGGTCTCCATTGGTCTGTCCAGACTTCTGTAGCAGTCCACTTGCCAGTACTATGGATGCCACCACGGTCATGGGCAAAAACAGTACAGTCATCCAGAGGAGCCGGGATTTCCACGATCCGTACCACTGGCGATACTGCTGAGACATTTGGGAAAAGCTTCTCGGCTTTCTGTGCATGGCCTGGCTATTCCCCGCGTCTCTTCTGGATGTTTTGGGTGCCAACTATGGCTCCATGTCCCTTTTTGCCATTGGAGGATGTGGTCAATACACCCATTGCATCTGGAATTCCTAGGCAGCAGCCTGCCAGTAACAAAGCGTCTAGCATCGATTTCTCTCTTCTTTTCATTTAGATGCGTTATCTGATGACCTAAGCAGGCGATGATTCTCTCGGTGTTGTCCGTCAGGATTCGCCAGGTTAGCTCCGGCAGCCCAATTGCCTTGGGTTCTGCCCGGGTGTAGTAGACGTTTTTCCATTCAGGTTAGGAAATGACATAACCGCACAATCTCAGGCAAGAGAGATGGCTGTAGATCATCCCCTGGGGCGAGCCCACCAAGTCCGCTAGCTCCTTCACGTTCTTATCGCCATCCAGTAGAAGATGGAGGATCTTCACCCTGGCAGGGCCTCCCAGGCCATGGAAAGGACTTGGAAGTGAATTCTGGGACGTTTGGTGAGACCTGTTCAAGTACCTGTAGTTGTTGAACCATAATATCCTCGAATGCGTATTTGCGTATATGTTATTTTAGGTGAGCGGTTATGTAAATCTCTCGAATTGACCAGTGATAGGAGTTGGCGAGAGGAGTAGGAGGATGGAACACAAGAGCGATATTGGCAGAGCAGCGAGAGATAAAAAAGGGATATTGGCCGAGTCCACC
>VEXC01000012.1 GCA_009391225.1 SAR202 cluster bacterium AC-647-N09_OGT_505m | reverse complement strand
ACTCGGTGGGCGTATCTGCTGTCTGAGCATCCCCACCACAACCTACCAGCAACAAAATGAGCACTGGCAGTAGCAATAGTAGCGGTATGGACTTCAGCTTCATCTCATCGTTCCCTTGAACCCTCCACCCATTATAACCCATCAGGGGGATGCCGCAGAGCAGGGGCTGTTCCGAGGGGTAGTGGGCCATTCAGGTGCGAGGATGCTTATACGGCTATTGTGAGGTAGGAGGGGATATATCCCTATGCCCCCCGCAGTTGTACCTGATCCCATGTGGGAGTCCTAGCCATTAGGTTCCACCATGGATTGCCCCAGTGACGACCAGCTATAATTTCAGGTCAAGACCATTCGCTTATTTAGGAAAAGCTACAGAATTACTAGTAATCACCGAGTAATTACTTAGACCACAACCATACAAGGTGACGACTTCATAGCTAGCAAGTCCTTTTTATACAAAAAAGTCATCTAGCATCCAGATCGTAACTGTGAGTAACTGGTTGCTACGATCGACTCAATTGCGCTGGTACGTTCATAAAAGTACCACTTTAGTAATGGAACATCCTTCATTACGGGCCATGGCTTGCCCTCCTCAATGCCACTCACTATTAGCCAGCGTTGGTCATTAGGTTCATAAAAAGCTTGGAACTCTCCTCTTGTTTGCATAACCCAAAGGCAACTAGGCCGCCCAGGTGAATCAACATATTCCCTAGGATCCAAATAATCTTCCAAAATCTTAATAACTTCAGTTTTCGTGTAGGAAGACGATGCAGATATTGGAGTCGCAGTGGGTGTTGGTGTAGGTATGGCTACAAAGCCGGCATCAGTTGCTTTTCTTGAAAAGCCTCTAGAATTATCTGGGTCTAGTTCTATAACTTTAGTGAAATCGGATGTAGCCTTTTGAAGGTCTCCCAATTCTTTATACGCAACTCCCCTGTGAAAATATCCAATTGGGTGCTCACCTCCGCCTTGCCACGTGATGAAAACATTATGATTGTGTTCTGTGCAACCTTCAGGCATCGACCCATAGACCGGAGGTTTTCCAGACCATGTGCAATCAATGAATTCCGTAAAACTTTCGATTGCCTTCTCGTACAATCCATCATTCGAATAGTTAATGCCATCTATCAACCACTTAATTGTTTTTTGGGTTTCAGAATTGGTTGCGAATTCGCTTGCAGCCATGTTTTTTTCGTCAATATGCAAAAGTTTATCCAGGTTGTTGAATGAGTCTTGAAGCAATCCCAGTTCCCAGTACAGGTAAGCAATGATCTGAAGTGTATTCCTTTTTTCATCTCGTACCTCCCCTGGATCTGTACTCATGGGAGGTAGGTTCAACACTATATTGAAATCATCCAAAGCATCTCGGAATTTATTTAGCCCAGCATGAGCTAAACCACGGAGTACGTAAGATGAGGTGTCTCTCGGATATAATTTTATATGCCGGTTGATATGTTCGATTGCTAGTTCGAATTCGTTATTCTCGAAATATTTGAGTGCAGTTTCTTTATCCAAGGAGTTTTCATGCACATTGGTAACCGGCGCCGTTGGTGTGGATGTCGGTGTGGGTGCTGGTGTGGATGTCGGTGTGGGTGCTGGGGTAGCAGTTGGTTGAGCAATTGCCGTTGCTTCTACTCTAGCTTGAGACTTAGTCTCAATATCAGCCTCGGATGGACTGCTGCTACAGCTTGCCAAGACCAGCATAAGTGCTGGCAGTAGCAGCAGTAGCGGTATAAACTTCAGCTTCATCTCTATGCCCCCATAGAACCTTCCCCCACATTATAACCCGTCAGGGGTATGCCGCGGAGCAGGGGTGGTTTAGCCCATCCAGTTCCCTCCAACATGACCTTCTTCTAATGCTACGTGCTAAAATTCAACTATTATCCAACGTAGACAGGTTTTTACTCAATCATGAATACTGAAGGCACTGGGCAGACTCCTTGGTACAGCAGGAAGGGGCTATTCTTGTTGGTAGGCGCAATCATTCTCGTTGTGTCCGTGTTTGGTTACGTGTGGTTGCAGTCGTGGATTGCAGTGGATTATCTACTCTTGAGTGACGCGGTGTCTGACCATCATTACTCTATGCAGGAACGGGAAAACCATTGCAAGTCCCTTACTCGCTCTGTACCGTGCCCAACACTTGAAAGATATAGTCTATTTTCCATCTACAAGGCTTTGTCCGCGGCTGGTATCGCTATTGGAATTGTCTTGGTTGTCTATGGGTTGATTCCTAAACGTCAATCAGGGTGATACCCAGTACCCCCTTTTTATATACCCCAAACGCTTGCCAACGCCATCGTCATAGGTTCATGTAATATACCCATATGAATGCGTATCGCCGTTGGAAGAATAAGAGTTCGATGGGCAACATAGTGAGAGGTCGCATTTGGGACTACGCCTTAGTGCTCATCGTGTTCGTAATTCAGTTTTCAATCCTAGGCTGGCGACATCAAGAGGATTCGGATAGGTACACCAGTTCCTCGGATGACGGATACTCAAGAAGTGACTTGGTCTTAGTAGCCATTATTCTCTCAGTCCCTGTTCTCTATATAGGTTGGGGGTTCGTCTTACAAAACATTCGTAACCGCAATAAAGACCAGAAAACAGTCTCGGTATTACTTAAAGATTCGGGCCATACGGGTATAGGTTGTCTTGTCTGGCTAGTCCCGTTGTCCGTTCTGTGGTTGGTCTTCTTTTTTATGAGGTGCATCAGTGATGTAAGGCTGTAGCAGTTCTCCAAGCCATACCCCTCTGCCACACATCAACCTACCCCTGGTCCATGGTTCACTACTACCTTGCACCATACATTCACCTGGTGACGTACTAGCGACCCTTACAGACCACTATGTTGGAGCCTCGCCAGGCCCCTTCCCTTCTCCTTCATCGCCTCACTGGGTGGCTTCAGGTCCTTCCGGAACCTCTCCTCCTCGTCGGTGTATATGCCGGCCCACCCTCTGATCAGTAGCTTCCTGGCGTACATGTCATAAAGTAAGGGGTCTTGTCCCCTGTGGAAGCCCAGGCTACCCTTGCATAAGCTGTCGACGCAATCGCACGTCACTGGTCTTCCTCATATTCAGGATCAAACAAGACTTCCGTGAGCATCCAAAGGGCGTAGTCGGCCCTTCCTTTGTCCCCTTTGGTGACGCTTTCTCGTAGGATGCGCCGCCAGTCTGGGATGCTTACTCGACGCCACTCCTGGAGCATCCAAGGAACCAAAGGCTCCCGGACCAACGGCAGCACGACTGACTTGTGCTCAATCAGCAGAAGTGCCAAAGGCTCCGCGTTCCTCGGCCCCCTTATCACCAGCTTGTCAGCTTGGCACTCCACAACAAGGCCAGCCGCTCTTGCTTCCTCCAGCAATGCTACCCCGTCCATTCCTCTTCCTCCTCACCGGGGTAAAGAGTGTGTCCACCTAAAGACTGAGGGCTGGACACACTGCTTTCTAAAGGCTTATGTCTAGGGGGGCGTACCCTAGAATCTGCTGTGGGCACGTCCACACTAGGGACGTGTGGGAAAGGGAACATTCCAGGGTCCTTTCCATAGGTGGACTCTGACTTTCCTTGGCCCGCCAGCGTGTACCCGAATCCTCTCCCTGTCTTCCCTGCGCCAGGGTTTTTTCTGATATGACCTTCCTTCTCCAACTCTTCCAACGCCCGCCGGAGTGTGGATCGTTTACATCCCGTCATTTCCACAAGCGCGCCTTGCATTGGGCCAGGTCGTGTGTCTGGGCCTGGCAGCACGTTCAGCAGCTTCTCTCGTACCTCTTTGCGTTCTACGTCAACGCTATCGCCCAGGGCCACGTACTGCCGATCCCTCCACTCCACTACCAATTTCTCAGGTACGCCCTCAAAACGCCCAACACCCTGAAGCAGCCTCCTGGAGGGATGCCCCTCTGTGTCCGCTCGCCGGAGTGATAGCACAATGTCGCTCACCCCACTGAATGCCGATGACCCCCGGCCGCTGTCGCCTAACTCACCGCCGCTCTTGCGATCATGGCGAGAGATGAAGACAGCCATTCCTTGAGCCCCCGCTGTCTCCAGGGGGGCCATCGCCTCCATAGCAGATCCGGCATTGTTCTCCGAGTCATCTTTCAACCCAGCCCAGCGCCCCAGTGTGTCCACAACGAGCATGGTCGCGCCGACCTCCCTCGCGTATTGGACGGCCAGGGATGCCACTACTGGCCAGGACATGTCTCCTACGTCAGTCCGGGAGAGGATGTGCAACCGCTCCTCACTGGCTAGACCCACGCGCTCTAAGACCGCTCTGAAGCTGGGTGCCCTCTCTTCCGTGAGGTAGAGGACAGGCGTTCGCTGCGTTGCCAGTCCGAGGAATGACTCGCCGCGCAATTGAGCCGCAATCATTGCCAGTATCAGAGTGGTTTTTCCGACCTTCACTTTCGCATTCAACTCCGATATACTCCCTCGCGCCAACAAGCCGTCCACGATCCAGTCAGGGCGCTCCGGCGTTAGAGCGGACAACTCTGGCGCCGTTCGGAAAGGAAGGGATTGAGACAAATTGCCGGCTCCTGCCTGAGTGCTTAACACTCTCCCGCTGTCGGAGTAGGTGCGGTCAGGGTCGTAAACATCTTTCAAGCCACGCTCCGCCGCCTCTAAGGTCATTTGTCCATAGGCGGCCCCGTCGCCACGGTGACGCCGGTCCCACTTCTCCCGAAAGAGCGCTGATTGTCTGAAGAGACGGTCGGCTCTGCCTGTATCACCGCCACACCACCAGAGGAGATGCCCAGCGAGGGACAAGTCTGCTCGCGAGTGATCATCGCCATAGGCGGATAGATCGCCGTGCTCATACAGGGCACGAATACCCTCCCCGTTCCTGGAGGCGAACACTCTGGAGAGCAGTTCAACGTCGTTCAGATTCACGGGCACTACTGGGGGCGGCTCGTGGGCTACCTGGTCCGCGTCTCCAAAGAGTAGGTGGTACACCTTCGCTAGAGCGTCGCCGTCCGCATGCTGCACATTGCGGGGGGAACTGGGCCAATGCCATCCCGTCGTGGTGAAATATCTGCTGTGCGGGTAGAACTCCGCGCCTTCCTCCACTCCATCATCACGTACACGAACGGGCGTCCGGCGACGCTCTCCCGGCCAGGTTCCGGTAGTGTAGGTGAAGAAAGCCTTTACTCCGGTTGTTGAAGGCGACTTTTCCGCGTATGTATTCAGATGGGCTAGGATTTCAACCGCCCACGGTGCGAGCACGTCGCCCTGGAGGACCTTGTCCAGGTCAATGCCGCCAAGGGCGGTTTCATCGCCCAATTCGCCCAGCATTAGCCCTACGCCGTCGTATCCCCCACGTTGATATGCGGCCACGGCCTCCTCGAAGGTGCTCCACGTCGCGGAGTCGGTACTAGCGGCGTAGACGCCCGAAGGCTGGAAGGGGGGTTTTGTCCACCCGTCGCCGCGTTCCTCCCACCGCCAGCACACCCACTGGGGCAAAGCCTTGAGCTCGCCTGGTATGCCAGGAGCGTTTACGGGTAGCATACTCACTCAGCCTTCTCCATTTGGCGCTCCAAAAAGGAATCCAATTCCTCTTTCAAGAAATACCTTCTATTACCAATTAAGTAGGAGCGGAGTTCGCCTTCACGCATAAGTCTGTACATTTGCTGTCTGCTGACACCGCCCACATAATCACAAGCCTCGGACATAGAAAATCCTCTTTTCCCACCAACCATTCCATCCTCCTATCTGTTCCCTATTGTATCTACACATACACTATGCTATTATTTTACCATAAGATTACAGCTATCCAACGACCCATTCCGCCACCAAAACACATCAATTGGGGAAAAAGTAAAATGCCAAGGATAATCGAGAGAAGAAGGCGCATGCTCCTAGATTTGAACATTAGGGTCGACGCAGACCTAGTTGAGAAATGTGTTAAGCGCTTTGAAGGTGGTGGGTCTCCGTGGTCATGCCATTCGCCCGACAGCAAGAATAGAATAGGCAATCTACACCCTGGGACTGTCAAGAAGATTCACCAGCGATGGAAAGCAGGGGATCTCCTCTTCTTAACCCACAGGCTTAATGAAGACCTTGACGCTATCGGAGATGCCAGTGAGCAAGACCGTCAGGAGGACCTTGGGGAAATATTTGAACTCCTTGATAAATCGAGGGAAGAAGCCGGGTTAGATAGCGACGACAGCTTCAGTAAAACCAGATTCAAGATCATGGAGCAAGCAGAGGAAATGGCGCCCGAGCATATGTGGACTTTCAAGCATATGAGGTCTATAGGTATGGATCCCACCGAGGCATTAACGCTACTGAAGGAATATGATGCAATATCCCCGGATAGAATCAGGGCGCAGATATATGGGACCGAAAATCGCCTCGTCAACTTTCGGAGATTCCGAAGGTTCCTGTTCATGCATTACCAAATGCATTACAGGACGGTATATCCACCAGCACCTCCGGCTGTTACCCATCTGGCACCGCCATTTGTTATAGAGCTTGCCTGTGACCTCAGGGTAAGAGGTGAAATAGATTCTGATCGTCACCTGGTTATCGCGGGAGATGGAATGATGAGGTACTCCATTTGGGAAGGTGAGGAGAACCTGGAAGCGTTCTACCAGTCCCTTACATATATCAAGAGGAGAAAGACCGCGCACAGGAGATTTGTAGCTTTGTTGGACGACGAACTTAAATCAGGACACATATTTAGCGGGGTGCAGAATGGCTAAAGGACATGACGGCTCGATATCTTGGAGCAAAGCCAAGAAGCGTTGGTACGCTAGGGTAACAGCCAAAACTGGCAAACAGGTCGGAATATATTTGAAAACCCATGCCGAAGCCAAGGTCGAACTTAAAAAATTACTAAGCAAGAAAGAAGAAGGCATTGCGCTAGTTAAAGCATCTACGCATATGAATGTTCACCTGAGGGAATGGCTAGAGATGATAAGGCCAAAGCTTCAAGAGAGCACATATGAAGGCTATGCCATCATGGTCAATAACTACCTGATACCAATATTGGGCAAGTACAGACTCAATAAGATTTCTCCAGAAGACATCAATGATGGATGGGAGAAAATGAGGAAGCATCGTAAAGAGAACGGCAAACTAATTTCTGAATCAATAATTGAGCATTGCCATGCTCGTCTAGCGACATTCCTTATCTATGCTATGAAACGTAAATGGAGGAACGACAATCCATTGGCATTTGTAACAAAGCCTAAAGCAAAGAAAAAGATAGCCAGAGCGTTTTCTAAGCAAGAAACAGCCACCATATTGAATACTGCTAAGACAGAGTTTAATGGTGACTACTACGCCATAATCCATACTGCTTTGCATACAGGATTAAGAAGGAATGAACTCCTGGCCATTACATGGAGAGATGTTGATGTAGACCTAGGTACTATCAGTGTGAACAAGAGCATAGATAGGCGTAGGAGTAAGACAACAATCAAAAGGCCCAAAACAGATGAGGGTATCAGGCTTGTAACCTTGCCCCCTGCTTCATCGTTGTTACTTAGAGAACTTAGGCAGCAGCAAGAAGTATACGCATTGTTGTTTGGTTATAAGGTGGATGCCGACACAAATGTATTTATACGCCAGAATGGAAAACCCCTATTACCTAGAGCCGTAAGCAATGGTTTCAAAGTAATTGCAGAGCGTGCAGGTTATCCCGATCTGCAATATCACTTCCATGAATCTCGCCACACTCATGCAACACTAATGTTAGAACAAGGAGTACACGCCAAGATAGTACAGGAGAGGTTAGGGCATAAGGATATAGAGACTACACTCAACACATATAGCCATGTCTCCACTACTATACAAAAGGAAGCATCTGACAAGTTCGATTTACCATTGGATTTACCTATGGAAAGGACTGCAAAAAAGCCCGACTAACACCACATTAGTGTCCGAATCAGTGTCCATCGGAAAACATAAGCCCTCTGACGTTATGCCAGAGGGCTTATTTTGTGCCTAGAATTATGGTCGGGGTGATTGGATTCGAACCAACGGCCCCTTGCACCCCATGCAAGTGCGCTTCCGGACTGCGCCACACCCCGGCCGTTCGTAGAATAGCATACGATACCCTGCCATTCAAGCTACATGCTAGGCTACCCCAAGGCCTTCTCCAATCCTCCTCGCCACGCGGTTTCCAGCTTATCCAGTGCCACGTCCATCAAGTCTGGCAGGGAGAACCCCATGCCTCCAACGTAACCCAGTTGCACCCAGGGCACATCCTGCTCGTAGGCCAAATCCTCAAGCCTGAGCATGTCCTTGGCAGCCAGGGACACCACAATACGAGACTGCCGCTCTCCAAAGAGTGCCGCGTCCCAACGTCCCTCCACGAGAACGGTGCCCTTGAAGCCAATGCCCCCGGCAATACACGACTCCGAAATCGACACCGCCAACCCGCCATCCGCACAATCGTGGGCCGAGCGGAGCAGCCCCTCTTCGATTGCTTTGCGGCAGAAGCGTTGCACCCTGGTCTCCAAATCAAGGTCAATGGATGGAACTCCAGCCACCTTCCGGTGAACTATTTCCAGATATACGCTTCCCGAGAGTGCCTGGGCCTCGCCACGTAATCCGACGTCGCCAACGAGAAGCACTATGTCACCCTCATCCTTGAAGGCCATGGTGCACAGCCTTTCTATGTCCTCCAGCAAACCAAGAGACCCGACCACAGGCGTGGGCCATATTGCCATTCCCCTGGTCTCGTTGTACAGACTCACATTGCCACTTATCACCGGCACCCCAAGTGCCTCACAGGCCTGGGCCATTCCATTGACACACTGCTCCAGCTGGTAATACACCTCCGAACGCTCCGGGTTACCGAAGTTGAGGCAGTCTGTGACGGCAAGAGGATTGGCGCCGACGCAGGCCAGGTTGCGACAGGCCTCCACCACCGCAATGGCACCACCGACAAATGGGTCCAGATAGCAGTAGCGAGCATTTCCGTCGGTACTCATGGCTATGGCCTTGCCAGTGCCCTTCACCCTCAGCACCGCGGCGTCTCCTCCGGGTTCTTGCAAAGTGTTGGTCTGCACTTGGTGGTCGTACTGGCGAAAAATCCATTCCTTGCTAGCGATGTCAGGAAAAGAGAGCAGGCGAAGCAATATAGACTCTGGTCTCTCGGTCGGAATTGGCAGGCCATCCAGGTCAAAGATGCGTGTCTCTTTCAGGTAGCTCGGCGACACCCCTTGGAGGCGATACAGAGGAGGGTCTGTGAGCACTTCCACTGGAAGGGAAGCCACTAGGTTTTCACCGTCATAGACGTTTATCAAACCATCCTCGGTGACTGCGCCGATAACAGTGCTCTCCAGGTCCCATTTGTCGAACACACGCCGCACGATTTCCTCATGCTCCCCGCTCACCACCACCAACATCCTCTCTTGGGACTCGGAGAGCATCACCTCGTAGGGCGTCATGCCTTCTTCACGACGTGGCACCAGCGCGACGTCTATCCTGGCTCCCGACCCACCCTTTGCAACAGATTCCACAACGGTGCTCGTAAGCCCCGCGGCACCCAGGTCTTGCATAGCAAGGATATGCCCGGTGTTCACCACCTCCAGACACGCCTCTATCAACACCTTCTCCAGAAAAGGATTGCCCACCTGAACTGTGGGTCGCATCTCTCTTTCCTCCTCAAAGGTCCGGGAGGCCAATCCCGATGCACCGTGTATGCCGTCCCGTCCCGTATCCGCTCCCACCAGAATCAACCGGTTCCCCAATCCGGAAGCACTGGCTCGAACCAAGTGTTCCCCTTCCACCAGGCCAACGCACATGGCGTTAATCAGAGGGTTCCCAGAATATGATGGGGAAAAAGACACCTCACCCCCGACGTCTGGGACACCGATACAGTTGCCATACCAGGAAATACCCTCAATCACGCCGCCGAAGAGATAACGATTGTGGCCCTCATCCAGAGGGCCGAACCTAAGGGAATTGAGGAGCGCTATGGGCCTGGCTCCCATGGCGAAAATGTCCCGCACAATCCCTCCTACTCCAGTGGCCGCACCCTGGAAAGGCTCGACAGCCGAGGGATGGTTGTGGGATTCTATCTTCATGACCACAGCCAATCCGTCCCCGATGTCGACGACACCAGCATTCTCCGCTCCAGGCATAACCAGCATACGAGGGCTGTGAGACGGAAGTTTTCTCAGGAGGAGCTTGGAGTGCTTGTAGCCACAGTGCTCACTCCACAGCGCGCCGAACATTCCTAACTCCAGAGAGTTGGGTTCCCTTTCCAGGCGCTTAATGATGGCCTCGTACTCCGCCTGTGAGAGAGCTATTTCGTCTAGGGTCTCTTTAGATACAGGCATATTAACACCTGAGGTTCCAGTAATAAGTGTGGATTAGCTTCTGGCAGCAACTCTTCGTAGATTCTTGGAGATTCACGTCACCGAGATTCAGTCTAACACTCAATACAACGGTTGGTCACGATTCTCATCAGTAACCTCCCAGAGTCCCGCATCGAAGCGATTCTTCACCTGTTACCCATAGTTATTTCCACATACACTAATGGCCGCGACCACTTTGTGGGGGGATTCAAACCGGAAATCCATCGCAGACACGCATTTCGAAGGCCAAGGCTCTATGAGAGCCTATCTCATTAACCAGAACAACGTCAATCTCGCTGTCAAACTGTAGCTGAGAATCAAACAGACCCTCGAAGATGACGACATCTACTCCGTATCTGCTCATATTATACTGCGGGCGAATATCTATGTGGGCGAGCGCGCCACCATCACAGGAAAGGGTACCTGATGACCACATCTTCCCGTGGTCGCCCTCCGATAAGGACTGGCTGCAAAACCCCAGAATCTTCCACACTATCAGTTTGTTCCACAATTCTTGAGTGGAGTAAATCTGCCAACAGCAGAGACACCAGTCAGAAGCAGATTTCCAGAGAGAATCGGTTCATTGGACATCACACCACAACCCTAAGCATAGACTCGAAGATGAGGCGTCCGTCTGTTCCACCTAGAACCGCCTCGCAGCACCGCTCCGGGTGCGGCATCATCCCCAGCACGTTGCCCCGGTCATTAACAATCCCAGCCACGTTCTCCAATGAGCCATTGGGATTGGCCTCCTGGGTTATGTCTCCCTGGGGATTGCAGTACCGAAACACAATCTGTCCCCTTGAGTTGAGAGAAGCGAGGGTATCCGCGTCGGCGTAGTAGTTACCCTCCCCATGAGAGATGGGAACCCTGAGTACCTGTCCTTGCCAGCACTCAGAAGTAAACGGCGTGCCCGAATTCTCTACCCGTAAGTCAACCCACTGGCAACGAAACTGGACATGATCATTCTGTATCAGCGCCCCCGGCAGCAGCCCTGCTTCGCACAGTATCTGGAAGCCGTTGCAGATACCCACTACCAGGCCTCCCCTTTGGGCGAAACGCTCCACTTCCTCCATTACTGGGGAGAAGCGGGCAATCGCGCCGGTTCGAAGATAGTCTCCGTACGAAAAGCCACCTGGGAGAATGAGACATTCCAAATCGGACAGATCTCTGTCCTTGTGCCATACGTACCGGACATCCTGACCCAACACCGATTTGACCACGTGATAGCAGTCACCGTCGCTCCAGGTGCCAGGAAACACTACGATACCAAATCTCATGGGCTGCCTCCTGGGCAAAAAGAAAAGCACCTTCTACATTCCGAGGTGCTAAGCTTATCCATATCTAGTCAACGGAAATTTGGTAATCTCTAAAGCGCTTCCAGGAGCTTGGTCACAACCTCGTTTACCGCCAATCCCTCGGCCTTTCCCTTTACCTGTGGCATGAGCCTTCCCATCACCTTACCCTTATCCCCAAGCCCCTTAGATCCAGTCTCACGAATCACTCCCTGGACCAGAACCATAATCTCCTCAGCTGTCAACTGCTGAGGCAGATACTCCTGAAGGATTACAAGCTCTTTTTCCTCTCGCTGAACCAAGTCCTCTCGTTGCCCTTTGTGGAACTCGTAGATGCTTTCCCGGCGTTGTCTCAACTGCCTGGATATCACCCCGACTATCCCATCGTCATCCAAATGTCTCTGAAGAGCTATCTCCTCATTATGCACTTCTGAGCGTATTAAACGAAGCACAGAGCGACGAGACACGTCCCGCTCCCTCATGGCCTTCTTCAGGTCCTCCTCAAGACGCTCTCTTAGCCCCATGATAGGAACCGTATACGGCTATCGCCGTGCGTTTGGGCTACCGATGGTACTGGTAGTGCGAGCGCTCTTACGCCTCTTGGCCGCGGCCTTCCTCTTACGCTGCACGCTGGGCTTTTCAAAGTGCGACCTTCGCCGCGCCTCAGAAAGGATTCCATCCATCTGCACCCTCTTGTTAAAGCGTTTCAAGAGACTGTCAAAGGTCTCTCCTTCTCTCACGACCACCTGGGACAAACTCTCCCCCCTTTTCTCTCGCACATTAAGGAATGCAGAAACGGTATCTTATCTGTCTGAGTAGCAATTATATAAACACTACACAGGGAGTGTCAAGGTGAAGGCATCGGCAAAGGAACCTTGGACTCAGTCTACCAGTCGCCCATAAACTCGGGCACCTAGGATAGTAAAACTGGGGCCCAAGGCCAGTGTCCTATCGAGCCCTAGCCCACATTGTGTGGTAATTTTCCCCTGTAATCACTGCGGCAAGTTCCTCACGCTCCAGGTCATATACTTCCTCCAGAACCAGGTTGCACGCCTGAACCGTCTCTTTGTGCCCCGAGTGGACAAAAAGCTGCAGCACTCTTTGCCAGACCCCCAATCGCACCAAACTTTCTGCGTACTTTGGCCATGGTAGAACAGTAATCGTTTTCGGCCTGGGAAAACTGGGCCTCAGCCTCCTTAAAGCACGATGCCGATCCTCACCTGATGAGGCCATGGGCACAACTTTTACCATGGGAGGATCTTCCATCGTGAAACGAGTATCAACGAGGATGGTTTTCCTGAGAAGGGGGAAATAGATGGATATGACCTCCGCATTGTCGATCTTCCTGAGAAGTTCCTCCAGGTTGACGCGAAAATCGCCGTCCATAGTCGGTTCCACCTCACGAGACGTGTTTGATGGCCCAGAAGCCGTTTAAGAACTGGGCCCAGAAACTATGGACCCCATCACATCCCAAGCGCACAGCGTAGCTTCAGACGCCCCACTCAATCACTTCAACCACTGCTAGAGCATCTTCAAGGTAATTGACACCATGCCCCGAGAACGCCACCATCCCCTTATCCAAGAAGCCTCTCTGAAAACCGCCCGTTTCCGTGGTGGTCTCAACCACCTATACCCGACAAGACTACTCGGCCATCAACTCCTTGACCTTCTTGTGAAAGGCGGGGAGAACATCCTCCCATTTGCCCACGACTCCTAGTTCAGAGCCCTTGAATATAGGAGCATCAGCGTCCCTGTTTATACAAGCAATGTGCTTGGAGAATGACACTCCAGACATGTGTTGACTTGCCCCTGAGATACCCACAGCTAAGTAGAGCTCGGGAGCCACGTTCTTCGATGTAATTCCCAACTGCGTATCCATGGCGCAATATCCTTCATCACATGCACCACGAGTTGAGCCCACTGCCCCCTTTAGGTCTTCCGCCAACTCCACTAAGGCCTTCCAGTTATCGACGCTCCCAATACCTCTTCCTCCACCGACCACGATACGGGCATCCTCTAGCTTCACACCTTCGGCTTCAACAAGCATCATATCAACTACGTTGGTCTTAGCGATGGCTGGATCCAAGTCTACAGTAATCTGGACGACCTCGCCCTGCCGAGATGGGTCGGGGGTTAATGGTTCCTGAGACTTTGCCCGCACAGAGGCCATAGCTGGGCGGACTGCCCCACAGTCCACCTCGGCGAGGGCTTTTCCTCCGAAAACCGGTCGTGTCGCTATTAATGTCTTGGTTCCAGATTCTATGCTGAGATCCGTGCAGTCCATAGCTAGGCCGGTCTCCAACCTATGGGCCAATCTCGGTGCCAGGTCACGACCCATATAGGTCACCGCTAAAATCACTACGTTGGGAGATGTTTCTCTGCAGAGTTTATCAAGGATGGCTGCCGCAGACTCAGGTTGATATCCCTTGAAAATCGGTGCGTCTGCCACATAGACTTTGTCTGCTCCCTGGGCAAAGGCCCCCTTGGCAGTGTCTCCAACATCACTACCCAAAAACACAGCCGAAAGCTCCTCTCCCAGAGCATCGGCCAGCTTGCGTCCTACCCCCAACAATTCACCAGTGACGCCAGCAATTCCTCCATCCGCTAACTCCCCTACAATCAGTACCCCTTGTCCTTCGACCATCGCTGTCACCTCCCAGTTTCAATACGATGTTGAGCACCTGAACTAGATTATTTTCATCTCCCTGAGCCTGAGGGCAAGCTTCTCCCCGGCCTCGGCAGGGGATTCCGCTTCGATAATCTCGCACTCACTGACCTTTTCTTCCACATACAGCCGCCGCACTTTGGTTAAGGCGCCAGCGTCTCCTACAGTAGAAGGATCCACTCCCAAGTCCCCGGAGTTCCAGACGGTAGGCGTCATTCGCCCCGCAGCCATGATGTCCCTTAGTTTGGGATATCGGGCCACACCTACCTCGTCTCCCGCCGTCACCAAAGCCGGCAAAGGAGCCTCAATAATCTCTCGACCATCGGCTATTGTACGGTCACCACGTATATTCCCATCACGAACCTCCAAACGTCCAATATTGATGATGCAGGGAATACCCAGGAACTCCGCAATGTAAGATCCCACCTGTCCATTATCCCAGTCCCCAGCCTGTCTTCCGCTCAGTATAACGTCGTAGTCCCCTATTTTATTTGCCGCGGCAGCAAGAACCCGAGCTGTTGTGAAAGCGTCCCCTCCATCAAAGGCCGGGTCCTGAAGCAGTATAAGATCGTTGGCACCCATCGCAAGAGGTTTCTTGACCACGTTCATCAAAGGGTCATTGCACAGGCTAACCACCGTTATATCGCCCCCCTGATCGTCCCTCAATCGCAAGGCCGCTTCCACCGCCAATTCATCATAGGTGCTCACTGCTGGGGAAGAGCCCGGGGGGGGTATTACGGTATTAGTCTGAGGATCTACTCTAAAGTTAACCGGGGGTATATCTGGGTCCGGAATCTGCTTCACGAAGACGAGGATTTTCACGTACACACCCTCCACTAATCAGATCGTTGGCTTTGAATTCGTGATAAATTTAGCATGGCTTCCCAGCGGTGTCAAGGATTCCAGGGACCAGCGCACAGGTGTAAGAATCACTCCTCCCTTTCCAACACCGAGCCTAGATTCCGAAGCTTAGCGGCCCTTCCGAACCAGCCATCGGGGCCCGTTTCAGAAATACGCCCATACAATGTCATTGCTAAGACGCGGGCGTGTTGGAGAACGAATCAATTTGGAGGAGTGGCACACCTCATGGCAAGTATGGCCTGGCCCTGATTCGTATGGGTGGAACAGAATAGCTTCGTAATGACATTAGGCCAATGTTCTAGGGCAAGCCCTAGTCAAACAGGCACATGGACGTTAACATAGTCTCAAATGATAGTCAGACACCTGGTAAGAGAGTTGCTGGAGCGGGCCTTACAGGAAGCCCGAGAACTGGACTTACTCCCCAGTGGTACCTCCATTGATGTACTGGTGGAGCATCCCCAAAGCCCAGAACATGGGGACTTTGCCACAAGTCTACCTTTGAAGCTCGCCCAGTCCATGCGAATGAATCCCCTAGAGATCGCCCACCGATTGGTTCCACTTGTGCGCCCAGCGGATGCAGTGGAGAAGGTATGGGTAGAGGCACCAGGATTCATCAACTTCTCCCTTAAACCCAGCTGGCTTGTTTCCCGCGTCGACGGTATCCTCGAAGAGGGAGAGGCATACGGTGATGTTCCCCTGGGCAAGCGAGAGACACTCCAAGTAGAGTTTGTCAGCGTCAATCCAACTGGGCCAATTCATGTTGGCCATGCCAGGGGAGCGGTGCTGGGGGACGCACTGGCAAATATTCTGTCCGCAGCCGGCTACCAGGTAACTCGTGAGTACTACTTCAACGATGCAGGGACCCAGATGGAGACCTTCTACAACTCCCTCTACGTCCGCTACCAGCAGGTCTTTGACTCCTCATTCGAGATGCCCAATGGTGGGTACATGGGCGACTACATGGTAGACATGGCCCACGCAATCGCTATAGAGGAAGGCAAGATATTTCTGTCCATGCCCCGCGATCAAGCCGTAGAAGAGATTGGGAAGATAGGCCTGGACAAGATGCTCCAGGGTATCCAGGACAACATGGAAGGACTCCGTGTCCGCTTCGACGTATGGTTCAAGGAGCACACCTTGTACGAAGATGGCCAGTACGAAAAAGCCATGGACGCGCTAAGACACGGCAACCATATAGTGGTGCGAGAGGGGGCGACTTGGTTTGTCTCCACTGCACTGGGAGAGGACAAAGACAACGTCCTGGTCAGAGGCAGCGGCGCTCCCACGTACTTCGCCACGGACCTAGCCTACCACTACAACAAATTCCTGGAGCGCTGTTTCTCCAAGGTCATTAACATCTGGGGCGCCGACCATCAGGGCCACGTATCCCGGATGAAGACCGCCATAGGGGCACTGGGCATTGACCCCAACCGGCTCACTATCCTAATTCACCAGCTTATCACCCTGAAGAGCGGGGGACGGGTTCTGCGGGCCTCCAAGCGTACGGGCGACATGATAACACTGCAAGAACTCCTAGAAGAGGTTGGGCCAGATGCCTGCAGATATTTTTTCCTGGCCCGCTCTCCGGAGAGCCAGATGGAGTTTGACCTGGACTTGGCAAAGAAAGAGTCATCGGAGAACCCCGTGTACTACATCCAGTACGCCCACGCCAGGATAGCCAGTATTCTCCGCCTAGCCCAAGAGAACAACATAGACTACCGGGACGGCAATGTCTCTCTCCTCACAGACCCAGCCGAATTGAGCCTTATACGCAAGATGGTCATGCTTCCAGAGCTAGTCGAGTCCATGGCAATCAACTTGGATCCTCATCACCTACCCCACTACGCCCAGGAGTTGGCAACCGCATTCCACTGGTTCTATCAGCAATGCCGAGTAATCTCCAGCACCCTGGGAGATGAAGCCATAACCAGGGCCCGCCTCAAGCTGGTGGGAGCCTCAGCCATTACCCTGGGCCGGTGCCTACACCTCATGGGCATGGAAGCGCCTCAGAAGATGTAGCGTGACGTTCCTTAGCGGTAACTCCACAGACGTCGAAGCGCTGAGTGTAGTTCTTGGTTCTACGAACGTACGCTGAGCGGAAACAACCCCACTGTTATTTCGAAGGCAGTGAAAAATCCAAGACCATCGCTTCACACCAACATACCACCTAGACACTTCACGGAGTTTATCCTGAAGATGATTCTTCGTTCACTTCGCTCCTTGACAATTACAGTCAAGGGCTCAGCATGACATTCCGTTCATCGCGAGCGATTGAAAAGCTCCGACCACCATGCCGGCTAACCGAGTATGGGCAAGTTTCAAGCTTGCCCTTGCTGGATGTCACTTTACAGGTCCGTGGCCTCACGATGCCACTGACTAGCTGCCAGGCCTCCACGCCGGTTGGCCCTCGTGGGGATTGATTCCGGTCAGTTTCACCTGATCCGTGCCATCGGCGTTCATGGCGTAGATTTGGAATAATCCGTCCCTGTCGGACATGAACATTATCATGGTGCCATCGGCGGAATAGGCAGGGTACTGATTCACAGCGGAGTTGGCAGCCACCCGGCGCACGTTGGAGCCATCGGTGTCCATCTCATATATCTGGGCATGGCCATCCCGTTCAGAGGAGAATACGATTCTCTGGCCATCCGGAGACCAGTTCGCAGAAACCTCGTCTTGGGATGTGTTGCTCAGATTCACCAGGTTGGCACCATTTATGTCCATAATGTATAACTCCGCGTTGCTGTCCCGCTCTGAGATGAAGATTATCTTGGCTCCATCGGGTGAGACACGAGGTATGGAGTCCTCTGCAGTGTTCTCGGTGAGTTGTACCAGTGCCCCACCGTCGGCATCCATGATGAATATCTCGTTGTCACCATCTCTGTCTGACTGAAAAACGACCCGCATGCCATCGTGGGACCAGGAAGGGAATGTATCCCAGATCTCCAGGCTCTGTGTCAGGTTAGTCTGATTGGTGCCGTCGGCGTCCATAACATACACCTCTGAGTCTCCGTCCCTAAGGGTATCAAATGTAATCCTACTGCCATCTGGGGTCCACTGGGGCGAAGCACCGTCTTCTATAGAGGTAGTTAGTTCCAAGGCGTCAGTACCATCAGTGTTCATGCGCCAGATATGCACCCCGCCAAGGTTATCCGAAGACATGCTGTGATAGGCAATTGGTCGCCCTTCCAGTGCCTGGTACGAGGGCGAGGCCTGTGGCGACATGTCCGTCGCCACGCTGCTGGTCATGAACACCGGCTCACTTCCATCAGGATTCATACGGAATACATCTGGATTCCCATCTAACCATGATACGTAGAAGATTGTGTTTCCGTCTGAGGACCAGACTGGTTCCAAGTCCTTTGTCGGTTGCTCAGTAAGACGCTTAGCCTCGGAACCATCGGTGTTCATGACGTATATCTCGAAGTTCCCATCTCTGCCCCTTTCATCCCTGTCAGTATGGAACAGAACCTTCTGGCCATCTGGAGACCACTCAGCAGAACCATCGAAGAATTGATTATCTGTGAGACGGGTCTGCTCACCAGTAATCACATCCACAACGTAGATCTCGCTGTTGCCGTCCCTCTCCGATTGGAAGGCGATGCTAGCGCCATCGGGGGACCATGTAGGATTGAAGTCCCATCCAGATGCATTAGTGAGATTTACCTCAGCCGTACCATCGGCATCCACCAAGAAAATGTCCGCGTCACCGCCCCTAAATGACCAGAACGCCATCCCCTGGCCATCTGGCGACCAGATTGGAGAGCCCTCTAGGGTTTCATTGCTGGTGATACGAGTCAGTTCAGTCCCCTTGGAGGAGAGCGTATATATCTCCCAGTTCTCATCTCGGTTGGAGACAAAGGCCAGGGTCTTCCCGTCCGGTGACCAGGCTGGATCCTTATCAGAAGCCAGGTTTTCTGTTAGCTGCCCGTGCGCTGTTCCGTCGGCGTTCATCAAGAATATCTCGTAGTTTCCGGTCCGAGTGGAGGAAAATGCTACGGCCCCATTTCGTACCACCCCTAGACGTTCTGGAAGGAGAGGCGACCACGCAGCATCGGTTTCCGCAGCCGGGTTGCGGGTCAGGCGAAAGAGGTCTGTGCCATCGGGTTTTGCCATATACAGCTCTTGGTTCCCATGATGATCTGACCGAAACAACACCGCCTCTCCGTTCTCTGCCCAGATAGGAGCTCGCTGGTGTCCAGGAAGGTCTGCTAGAGTTTCCTGTCCCGTGCCATCTGCCTGGATTAGATACACACCGAAATCTCCGTCCACACTGGACTCGAAGGCAATGGTCTGACCATCTGGAGACCAGGCTGGTCTAAAGCTGATAGCCTGATTGGTAGTCAACTGCCTCACATTGGAGCCATCTGCGTCCATCACAGCGACCTCAAGGCCTCCGTAGCGACTAGTGACAAAGCCGATGGATTGCCCATCTGGTGACCAGGTAGGACCGAAGTCTCTTCCCGGGCGATTGGTCAGATTCTTGGGCTCGTTGCCGTCCGAGTTCATTACGTAGATCTCATCATTCCCACTCCGATCGCTCTCAAAGGCAATAAGAGTGCCATTAGGAGACCAGGTTGGATTTCCATCGAGGGACGGGTTGGATGTTAGATTTCTCTGTCTCAGACCACTGGCCTCCATCACGTAAATCTCACCGTCGCCGTCCCTGAAGGACTGGAATGCTATGAGTCTCCCATTTGGGGACCAGGACGGGGCCTCATCCCTAGCCGGATTATCCGTCAGCCGGTAGGCATGGTTACCAGTTGGCTCCATGCGATATATGTCAGTTTCCCCTTCGCGATTGGAGGCAAAGGCAATGGACGTATTGGATGGCACCGTGGGCATATCCTGAAACGAGGATTTGGCCCAGCGGGGATACAGGCTCAGCCCACCACTTTCTGTTATCTGATGCTGTCCGCTTCCATCAGCGTTCATCACAAAGAGCTCCAAGGGTCCAAAACTCAGCGCTGTACCATACACTATCTGGGTGCCATCGGGAGACCAATCGGCAAAGAGTTCACCCTCCGGGTTCGAGGTGAGACGCACCACGTTACTTCCGTCAGCATCCATCGTGTAGATGTCCAGGTTGCCCAGCAAGTCGGAGTCAAAGACAATTCGCTGGCCATCTGGAGACCAGCGCGGGAATTCCTCTGTGCTATCGCTATTAGTTATGCGTCTCACATCGCTCCCACTGGCATCCATGACGTAGATCTCCTCATTGCCATCTCGATTAGAGCTGAAGACGATTCTGCTACCATCTGGAGAAATATGGGGCGCAAACTCCACGGCATCGTTGTCGGTCATCCGAGTCTTCCCTGTGCCATCGGCGTTCATGACATATATCTCGTCGTTGCCATCTCTATCGCTCAAGAAAACCAGTTTCTCACCCTTGGGCCCCCAAGAAGGGTACAAGTCTCTTCCGTTGTTAAATGTAAGGCGGATCTCCTCTGAGCCGTCCGCGTTAGCCATGTATATGTCCCAGTTTGATCCGAGACCTCTGGGAGAAGCGTAGACCAGCTTAGTGCCATCTGGGGACCTCTCAACCCAAGAGTTGGGGGCCCACTGTCCAGGAAGTAACCGCTCACCGTTTCCATCGGCATCCGTAGCAAATAGGAATGGCTGTGAAAAGAAGTTGTCCAGGGCCGCGTAAAGAATCTCATCTTCTATCGCTACAGCGATGTCCTTCCCTTCCATGAGAATGGGTAGCACCTCAGTTAATCTCTCCACCATTACGATTAGCCCAGGGGAGGCATTGATGCCAACCAGAAGTCCTTCCTCATCCACCATGGGTCCTCCCAAAGTCCCCGACAAGACAGAGGAATCCGTATCCATGTAGCGTATCCCTTTTCTGATCCCAGAAGTGAACACTCGGATGGGATTGTCAGAGAAATCATCCTGACTCTCTGTAACACTCCCAACAAATGGAAACCACAAGTTCAGCAGGGCATCGCCTGCCACCAATGAAGAGGAATTCCCCAAGGGCATGCTAGGATAGCCTTGGCCAGAGATGCTTACCAGAGCCAAACCTCCAATCCGATCAACTCCGAGCACAACCCCCATTCTCTTAGATCCATCCGACAACTCCACCAGTACAGTGGAGTCTTCATCCACTGTCACGTGGCTGGTAATCACCAACCCATCCTCACCTATGAATACCCCTGACCCTTGGTTACTTGCGCCAATGACCCTTACTACCGTCTCCCTAAAGGCCAGGATTGCGTCCGCGGCAAATGGTTCTAGCGTGCTCGTTGCGGTCGTACCCAAAGTAGGCGACGCTGTGGGTATCACCGTGGAAACCATAGTCGGCGTGGGAGAGGGAGCAGGGGTCATGGTAGCCACGGGAATCCTGGCAGCGGTTGGTGTAGCTGTGGGCATCTGTGCGATTATGGCCGTAGGGATTGGGGTGGAGATGGGAGTGGGAATTGGAATAGTAGTGGGGCTTGTAGTGGAGGTTACCGTAGAGGTGGGCATAGCCACAGTCTCACAGGCCACGAGGAGCAACGTAAGGAGAGGGGCCAAAGGCAGAAAAAACCTCCAAAATCTCATAAAAACAGAGGCCTCCTTGAGGACTGTCAGTCATTGTGGACCGAGCTGGAAATCTTTCCCAAGAGGGGTAGTTGAAGCTCCAGGGTACCAGCAAATGATATCCTTAACTACGAGCTATTGACAACTCTTGCCCCATGCCGCTGAGTACAGTACTCTGACACAGCCTAGAGTGGATTGGGCCCAAAGCCCATGAGTTGAGATTGAGCATACGCGATGGCCAACCCGTATCCTATCTGGAGGTGCTTTGAAGGACAGGATAGCCGCGCGCCATGCCCATAACTACGCTCAGCAGCGAGCCTTCGACGATGTGGCTGCCATATTCGAACAGTCTCCTCCAGAGGACGGCCTTCAACGCCTAGAGACAGTGGTGAATAGGGCAGAGATCCAGCCATATGAGGCAATTCTGGATATTGGCACTGGTACCGGGGTGCTGATACCATTTATCCTCAAGCACCACCCATCTCGTGTTCTGGCCTGTGACCTCTCCGGGGAAATGCTGAAGCGAGCCAGACGCAGGTTTGGCGATCATGTGGTCACATTGCAGACCGACGTGGTGGACATCTCACTAGATCATGGCCCATTTGGAGTGGTTTTCTGTAACGCCGTCTTCGGCAATGTCCACGACCAGAGAGAGACCTTGGAGACAATTTCAAGCCTCCTAGGCCCGATGGGAAGCCTAGTCATAAGTCACCCCATGGGCAGTGGGTTCGTGAGGAGGCTCAAGGAGGGAAGTCCGCAGTACCATTTGAAGGAACTGCCCAATGAGAAGCAGCTACAGGAACTCCTGGATGGGACAAGACTAGTCCTGTCCCAGTTCACCGATGGGCCCAATCTCTACTTGGCCATTTGTATAAAGATCACCAAATATGGGAACTGCATTGCATCAGATGTGCCCTTTGTCTAAAATGGAGTACACTGGGTTCGAATGTGGGTCGGCCCTAAGCCGCGTGAAAACCCCTTCACCATCTCCACACGGCTAGGGACCGATTGGTGTACAAAGGCCAAAGGAGAACAACTCATGCAGAATCTAACCGTAGACCTTCTGAGAAACATCGCACTCCTCTCCCACGGCGGCGCCGGCAAATCCTGTCTCGCGGAGGCCTTGCTTCTCTCCACCGGCGCCATCACAAGAATGGGTCGAATAGAGGACGGCAATACCACATCTGATTACGAACCAGAAGAGGTGAAGCGCGGAAGCAGCACTCAGATGTCGCTAATCCCCTGCCTATGGAACAATCACAAAATCAATTTCATAGACACTCCTGGATACGCCGACTTCATAGGCGAGGTAGTGGCTGCGCTCAGGGTGGCCGATGGCGGGGTGGTAGTGGTGGCCGCACCCTCTGGAATAGAGGTGGGAACGGAGCAGATGTGGGATATGCTGGATAAGCAATTGGCTCCTCGCATCGTATTCGTCAACAAGATGGACCGAGAGAACGCCGACTTCATGAGAACTGTGGACGCTCTTCAAGTCCGCTTTGGACGCGCATGTATAGCCACCCATCTACCCATAGGTACCGAGGCTAACTTCAAAGGAGTGATAAACCTCCTGAGCACAGACCAGGACTATCCCCAAGAGATGGCTAGAGAGATAGAGACGGCTCGGGAACGCCTGACAGAAGCGGTGGCGGAGAGCGATGACAATCTAGCAACCAAGTACCTGGAGGGAGAGACCATTACAGAGGAGGAGCTCAAGGAATCCCTTAGACGGGGCGTCGTCTCTGGGCAAATAGTGCCTGTGCTACCAGGCTCCGCGACCTCCAGCATCGGGATACAGGAGCTTCTTGAGGTGGTTATAGACTACATGCCCTCCCCAGATATCGCAGGCAATCAACAGGAAGAGTCCTTCCAACCCGAACCTGCAGACACACTGGCGGCCCTGGTTTTTAAAACCTCCGCCGATCCATATGTGGGAAAAATCTCTTACTTCAGGGTCTACGACGGCACTTTAAAAAGCGACTCCCAGATATGGAACAGCGACAAAGACCAAGCCGAGCGTGTTGGTCAGTTGTTCATCTTTCGGGGCAAGAACCAGGAACAGATTCCGCAGGTCATCGCGGGTGACATCGGGGCTGTGACCAAGCTCTCAGTCACCACCTCGGGGGACACCCTGTGCCAGAGGGAAAACCCCCTGACCCTTCCGGCCATTTCTTTCCCAGCAGCACACCACAACGTGGCTGTTTATCCCAAAAGCAAGCAGGACGTGGACAAGATGTCCGCATCCCTAGCACGGATAGCCGAAGAAGACCCCAGCCTGAAGGTATACCGAGAAACCGACACAGGCGAGGTCCTGCTGGCAGGTCTGGGGGACGTGCACGTGGAGGTAACTGAGGAGAGGATAAAGCGGAAGTTTGGAATAGACCTGATACTCCAGACCCCCAAGGTGGCGTACAAGGAGACCATAACTGCACCCGCGAAGGTCGAGTACAAACACAAGAAACAGAGCGGAGGCCACGGCCAATACGGCCACGTTTTCCTGGAACTGCAGCCTCTTCCCAAGAGTACCGGTTTTGAGTTTGGATCCAAAGTGGTGGGGGGCAATGTCCCCAGGGAATACTTTCCTGCCGTTGAGAAGGGAATAGTCAAGTCCTTGGACGAGGGTACAGTAGCCGGGTATCCAGTTGTGGACATCAAAGTGCTCCTATACGATGGCAGCTTCCACCCAGTAGACTCGTCCGGTATGTCTTTCGAGATCGCCGGTGGCTTTGCTTTCAGAAAGGGATTGGGTCTAGCCCAACCCGTGCTCTTGGAACCCATAATGAGAGCCGAAGTCAGGGTGCCAGATAGCTTCACCGGTGAGGTAACAGGAGACCTAAATACCAAGAGGGCCCGAATTCTTGGCATGACACCTCAAGATGGCTACACCACCATAGATGTGGAGGTACCCCAGGCCGAGATGCTCAGGTACTCCACGGACCTCCGCTCCCTTACCCAGGGCAAAGGTTCCTTCTTCCAGGAGTTCGATCACTACGAGGCAGTGCCAGCCCACCTGACCCAGAAAATAGCAGAGGACGCGAAGGATACCGCCAGCTAGACCAAGAAGCCATCAATAGGATGTGAGTATACTCTTGCTGTACGCTAGCTGATGCGCAATAGAAAAGACAGAATCAAGTCGGTGGTGCTCCTCCTCACTCTGTCTTTTCCAGTCCCTCATAAGGGTTGGCCAGAGAAGTCACTAACGTCATAACTGGCACGGCAATATTTGTCAGAATCCTCCACCAAGTTGACTCCAAATCTGGCAGGAACGCAAACTTGATTACCTGAATCTCACTTACCAGACTGAGATTCCCAAGACCTTGAACAATCACCGCCTGTGCCGTTATTCCAGATGAATGATGTCACATTGTCATATATGGAATGATTTCAAGTGTGGTTCCGATGAGGCATCAGTATCTCAGCACCATCTCCTCCGAGCTAGACGCCTCGGGTATGAAGTCCACTGACACACCACACCTCAGCACACCCATCAGCACCGTCTCTCTCGAATCCCTGAACACACTGGATAAAAATCAGAGCAGGAAGCTTGGAGTAATGCTCCACAATCTTGCGTAGAATCCCAAGCCGGTTGAAACGGTCGCCCCTGTGCTCACCAAAACCGACGACCAAGAGAATTCCGTCGTACTGCTCCACTTCGATGCCGTGCAGAACGGCCACCTCAAAGTCGTCCCACTGTTTCCACAGTGCCTCTCTCCCCATCGCGATGTGCCCATCTTCGCTTTCCGACCTCTGCCACAAAACTCTTACAATGGCCAATCCTTATTCATTGTTGACGATGAATATTTTCCCCATTCCCATGACATGAGCACCCATACGTTGATATATGCGCAGATACCTTATACTAGATACTAGGATACCTGTCAGCACAATAAGGCTAAGTCTCCACATTGTGAATCCGAAGCTGGATTTGGTAGTACCTTGGGACGCGTGCTCGCTAGACTTAGCCTGCGGAACAACTACAAAGTGCTGACGGTAGGTATCAAGTTTCAGGGAACCTAAAATGCAAGCACCACTTACACATCAATACGACACGATCGCTCTTGAAAGAATACACCTCCTTCTCTTCGGCGTCTGTGCGGGCTATAATGTCCCGCGAATTCCATTCTTCGCAGGGAGGACGCTATGACCATTACGAGAGTCCATCACGTGGGGCTGGTGAACGGAGACCTAGAACATGCCCGGCATATCCTTGTTGACGGCTTCGGTCTCGGGGTTGATGAGCACCACACGCCTCTGCCCCAGGGCAAGCCCGGATATGACGGCACTACCATCCTGGAATTTCCCATCGGGGAGATGTATTACGAGGTGGCCAAGCCTGGCGATTCCGATAGTGAACCTGGCCGGTACCTGGCCTCCACCAATGACAGAGGTGGCATGTACTACCTGTCTCTGGCCTCCAACGACATGGCCGGCGACATTGAAGGGATACTCAATCGCGGGGGCAAGCTGAAAGGGGACTGGGACGGCAAGGGCCCCATAATGCTCGATTCCAGCACTTCCCTGGGACTGAGGATACAGATAACTCCGGAAGACAACTACTTTGTGCACGCTATCTTCAAGGGTAATGGCACCTGCATGGGCATGGCCCATATCGGCATTGCAGCAAGGGATCCAGAGGAGTCCCGGGGCTTCTGGACTGGCATTCTGGGCCTACGAGAGGATATGGCCCAGAGGAACGACGGAAGGACCTTTGCCCAGAGACAAGAGGAGGATAGCAAACCTTCGGATACCCCACGCAGGGCCGCGCAGGACCCGGTGTTCATCCTGGAATACCCCATAGGCGGCATTGTCATCGAGATAAGCCATCCAACCACCATTGACAGCGGCACCGCTCGGTTGGTGGCCTCCCGGGCGACGCAGGGTGCGGTGTTTCATCACACAGCCCCCTGGGCCCCGGACGTCCATCGCTTCATAGAGCAGGCGCTGGCCGCAGGCATGGAGCAGATAGGGAGCATTCCACCCAAGGAAGTTTCACTACGGGCCACAGCCTGGTTTCATCCTCGGGCATCCCTGGGTATGCTGCTGGAGCCGTGGAACCGACCTCCGGGAATAGAGCACTACCAGGCATAGGTTTAGTAGGATAAAAGGCGCTAGCAGGCACACGGAGAGTCGAACGTGGAAAATCTGCCAAATGTCATGGGGGAGCCAAATGCAGTTCGGCGTTGTCTTCCCCCAGACTGAAATCGGGACTGATCCCGCCGTGATACGAGACTACGCCCAGGCTGCGGAGGACCTCGGGTACTCCCACGTCCTCGTTTACGACCATGTGCTGGGCGCTAGCTCTGAGCACCGACCAAACTGGACAGGCCCCTACGATCACCGTACTCAGTTCCATGAGCCATTCGTCCTCTTCGGCTATCTGGCTGGCGTTACCACGCACATTCAGTTGGTGACTGGAATTGTAATACTGCCCCAGCGGCAGACGGCACTGGTTGCCAAACAGGCCGCGGAGGTGGACGTACTCAGTGGCGGTCGCCTAAGGCTGGGAGTCGGCATTGGCTGGAACGATGTGGAATACGAAGCCTTGGGAGAGGACTTCCACACCAGAGGTCGCAGGGTGGAAGAGCAAATCGAAGTGATGCGAGCACTATGGACCCAAGAGGTAGTGAGCTTCCATGGGCGTTGGCACCACATCACCGATGCAGGGATAAATCCACTTCCCATTCAAAGACCAATCCCCCTCTGGATGGGCGGAGGAGCAGAGCCAGTGCTTCGGCGCGTGGCTCGCCTCGCCGATGGCTGGTTCCCACAGATCAGGCCAGACGAGCGTGGCAGGGAAACCCTGCAACGCCTCTTCGACTATGCCAGCGAGGCAGGACGAGACCCAGCTAGCATCGGCATAGAGGGCCGTGTTGGAATATCTAACGGTGGCCCAGACGACTGGGCCAGAACAGTGGAAGCATGGCAGCAAATGGGTGCCACCCACCTGGGAGTGAATACCATGAGCGCCGGCCTGGACTCTCCCGCAAAGCACATAGATGCCATCCGGAGTTTCAAAGAGGCCACAGATGGATTAGCTGTCACGGCCTAACTTGAGATAATGGACAGGGATTTGGACAAGATATAGATCCTGCTCTTCTAACAGATACACTAATCCAGACCACGACCTTCGGCCAGAAAAATGGCCAACCCTGCCGGATAGAAATCTGGTTCCATTATATTGATTGGAAGTCTACATCACGGGATCTCTTGTGCACAATTGAATGTTGCCGAAGGCAAGAGTTCCTTTGCCTCTTTAATCCCAGCGGATGCTGTAAGACCAATGTGTATTGGAGGAGGACCGCTGGGCCAGACCTCAGGCCACGTCAGCATGGATGGTCAGAGCCCAGCCGATGCCCAGAGTGACAAGGCACTGGCCTGGATGAGAAGGTAACAACGGAGGGACTATAACGATACACTTCTGGAACACGACCCACTTGGCCAACTCAGTAGACATCGACTCAGCATAAGCCGATTGTTTCACCAAGAAGACCTAGATCGCCAGTACACTCAATTGGCCTCATCTCTCAACGGTGAATTTCAGCCTGTCACATCGGCAAAGTGTTGCGACTCAACCATTGAAGCTAAAATGCCGTCTACTGGGCTGACTCGCAAATCCTAAACCACACCGGTAGCCGAAGTTGCACGCCTAGTCGGCCTTGAGTCCCCCTAGCCGGCTGTCAATTCCCTCCGCCTCCAATGACAACCGCTCCCATTCCTGCCAGAGCGATTGTGCCTCCTCCTTAAGCGCCCTGTGTTTTTCTCCGGAGGCGGCCAGTTGAGCCACGTCGTCAAAGTTGTCCGGGTTGGAGAACATATACTCCAATTCCACAATCTGGGCCTCGTGGCCCAATAGATTGACATGAAGCTCATCTATGCGCATAGCCAGCCCGCGGGCCTCTCTGCTCAGCGCCCGACGGAGTTCCTCTTCGACGCTCAGCGTGCGTCCGAAGCGTCTCCTAGAGTGAGGGGGACTAGCAGTACTTTGATCCAAGGCATCATTGGCCGCGACCTCGGCAACGGGGGGTGTGTTACTTTGAGCGGTTTCAATCTCATTCCTGTACAGATAACTGTCGTAGTCGCCTGGGAAGATTGTTGGTTGGCCGTTCTCTATCTCAATAATCTTGTTGGCAACCTGCCTTATCAGGGTGCGGTCGTGGGTTATGAAGCAAATGGTGCCGCGATAGTCACTGAGGGCGTCCGCTAGTATCTCTCTGGAGGCTATGTCCAGGTGATTGGTTGGCTCGTCCATGAGGAGCAGGTTACTCGGCTGGAGTAGCAGCTTCGCCAGGCTCACCCGCGCCTTTTCACCGCCGGACAACACGGATATCGGCTTACGGACGTCGTCGCCGCTGAACAGAAAGCCGCCGAGGGTGTGCCGCAGATTATAATCTGGCTCATCTGGCGCCGCCTTTCGCAACTCCTCGATAATCGTGTTGCCAGGGTTTAGGAGTTCCAACACGTGCTGTGCGTAGTAGGCGGTTACCACGTTGTGTCCAGTCTTTCGCTCACCATCCTCAATAGGAAGGACGTCCGCGAGGATTTTCAGCAGAGTGGTCTTTCCGGCGCCGTTGGGACCTACCAAAGCAATCCGGTCGCCGCGTGCTAGAACCAAGTTTAGACCGCGATAGACGACGTGGTCGCCGTAGAACTTACTGACGTTGGTTAGCCATATAACCTCGGAGCCACTGCGCGGCGGCTCCGGGAAGGAGTACCGGACCTTGGTGGTCGCCCTAGGCAGATGGATGGTCTGCACTTTTGCAAGCTGCTTCAAGCGGCTCTGCACCTGACTGGCTTTCCGGGCTTTGTATCGAAAGCGCTCCACAAAGCGCATCTGCCTCTGGACTTCACGTTCTTGCCTAGCCACGGCCACCTGTCTGACTTGTAGGGAGTGCTCTCGGGCTACGAGATAGTTGTCATAATCTCCTCTCATGAGAACTACATCGTCAGGCTCAATGGCCAGCACTCTGGTTGCTACTTGGTTAAGGAAAGCTCGGTCGTGAGAGGTGAGGATTACCGCGCCGCGGAAAGAGGCCAAGTATTTCCCAAACCATAGGTTTGCATCGAGATCCAAGTGGTTGGTTGGCTCGTCCAAGAGCAATAGATTTGGCCTCCCGAAGAGCAACTTGCCCAGAGCAGCGCGCATAAGCCAACCTCCGCTGAACTCGCCTAGGGGACGGAGGAAATCGTCCTGTTTGAAGCTCAGCCCGGACAGTATTGCCTTCGCCTCATACTCGCGGTCGCCTCCGCCAGCTGCCTCTAGCGCGCTGTCAAGATGACTAAGCTGACGTAGCAGCTTAGTCTGATTGTCGGTGTCGGTCTCCGACGACAGGGAATCCTGAGTCGCGGCAATCCTGTCTCTAAGAGTCGTCACCTCTGAAGAGGCGTCCAACACCTCTTGTAGCAATGTTTTGCCTGAAAACGGAACGGGATCCTGCTTGAGATAGCCTATCGTCACGTTGCGCTGCCTGGATATGTTGCCAGTGTCTGGGGACATATATCCAGCGAGGATGTCCAGGAGCGTGGTTTTTCCAGAGCCGTTGGGACCTACCAGCGCAATGCGATCCCCCGTCGTCACGTTTAGGGTAAGACCATTGAATAGAGTCCTGTCTCCGTAGGCCTTGCTGATGTTGGATGCACTTAGCATTTTGACCTGCCCGCATTGTCATTATACCTACTCTAGGCAAGAGCAGAAAACAGTTTAGTCTGGGCCGAACCAAATGCACGCT
>VEXC01000011.1 GCA_009391225.1 SAR202 cluster bacterium AC-647-N09_OGT_505m | reverse complement strand
AGCGGCAACTTTAGTCCCTACTCAGACCGCGACTCCAACAGTAACGCCAGTTCCCACGGGTACGCCCACACCTATTGCCACACCCTTTGGACAATTCCCACTCCTGCCCAACCATCTATCCGGCACTGTCACCGTGGGAGAAGAACCAGCCCCGAATGGACTCTTCATCGAGGCCCGGGTGCTCTGGTACCGTTCCGAGCCTGCAAAAGTTTATGAGGGAAGCTATGTCGCCCTCATATTGAGTCCAAACGACTGGGCGTTGCAGGGTGAAACCATAACCTTCCACATTGGGGACCTCCAGGCAGAGGAGACCGCCACATACAACGGCAGGTCGTTTCAGGTGGTTACATTGGACCTGATCTTCCCCAAGCCGTCCCCGCCGTTGCCCTGACACTCTCTATTGAATTGAGCAGCCTGATGTACACTTTCTCGTGATAGCCGGTTACCTCTGTGAACTCAGCCAGCATCCCGTTCTTCTACCTCCTGCGTCCCCCCCATACCGCTCTTGTATCGCCTCCACGTACTACTCTCTGTAACTTCTATTATGAGTCAATCCAAGATGTTGACACCGCCTTCACAAATTGCTACCCTCCAGGGGTTGCCTTGTACAAAAAGGGGGGGGGGAGTATGACGACTGCTGACGTTCTTCAGAAAGCACGCCAAGATGGCAGGGCCCTGCTGACAGAGGTGGAATCCAAGGAGCTTATTCAAGGTACTGGGATACCCATAGTTGAGACACGCCTGGCACGTAGCAAGAGCCAAGCCGTGAGCATTTCTCGGGAGTTGGGACTGCCAGTTGTGTTGAAAATCGTCTCGCCGGACGTGGTGCACAAGAGCGACGTGGGTGGCGTCAAAATCGGCCTGAGTAGCCTAGGCCAGGTAAGAACGGCCTATGACGACATACTCTCCTCCACACGAGCGGCTGTACCCTCAGCATCCATACAAGGAGTGTCGGTACAGAAAATGGCAGATCCAGGAGTTGAGGTGATTATAGGGGCCACGAAGGACCCTCAATTCGGACATGTCATCATGTTCGGACTGGGGGGGGTATTGGTGGAGCTGCTCCGGGACGTGTCCCTGCGACTTGTGCCCCTAACCGCCAGGGATGCCAGACTGATGATAAGGGAGATCAGGAGCCTACCCATGCTGCAAGGTTTTCGTCAGTACCCTCCGTGTGACTTGGAGAAGCTTGAGGAGGCGATACTGAACCTATCCCATTTCCTAGAGAAGCACCCTGAGATTAAGGAGTTGGACCTTAACCCCATACTTTGTTATCCCAAGGGACTCGTTGCCGTAGATGCACGGGTGGTCTTGGAGGAACTCAATCCTACTTCGTAGCCATTTACTGGAGGAATCATGGGCCTAGAAATAGACTACTTGTTCCACCCCCGTTCCATCGCTGTAGCCGGTGCCTCTGAATCTCCGGACAAGACAGGACACACCTACTTCAAGAACGTCTTGGAGAACTTCCAAGGGAAAGCATATCCCATAAACTTCCGGGCCCCAGAGGTCCTGGGAGTCCCTACTTACAAATCTGTCCGTGACCTTCCAGAGAACGTGGACTACGTCATCTCTGCCATCCCCAACCGGGACATCTTGGACCTTGTAGACGCCTGCATCACCAAGGGGGCCAAGATTCTCCATCTGTACACTGCCCGGTTCAGCGAGACAGGCTTTGAGGAGGAAATACAGCTTGAGCGGGATATACTCTCTATGGCAAAAGCGGGTGGCCTGCGCATCCTGGGCCCCAACTGTATGGGCCTTTACTACCCCAAAGAGGGCATCGCCTGGGGGCGTGACTTCCCCATCGAATCTGGGAAGGTGGGAATCATTTCTCAGAGCGGAGGCAACGGTGGCGAGATTATCACAATGGGAGCCAGCCGAGGCCTACGCTTCAGCAAGGTAATCAGCTACGGCAATGCTCTCGACCTGAATGAAGCCGACTTGATAGAGTATCTGGCCGACGATCCAGAGACCGAGTTGATTGGCGGATACATCGAGGGGGTTCGGGACGGCCCTCGCCTCTTCAAAGCCCTGAGATATGCTTCCCAACGCAAGCCAGTGGTCCTCCTCAAGGGAGGCAGAACCCAGGCCGGCACCCACATGGTCTCCTCTCATACGGCCTCTCTGGCAGGTGCCCAAGAGGTATGGCAGGCCATGTGCCGTCAGACTGGGACCACAAACGCCTTCAGCATGGACGAGCTTCTAGATATGCTTGTGGCCTTCTCTTGCATGCCGCCAGCCACAGGAGTCAACCTACTGGTGGGTGGTGGAGCAGGTGGTAAAAGCGTGACATCAGCGGATGAGTGCGAGGAGGCAGGGCTTAATCTTCTCCCTATCCCTGAAGATGTACGCAAAGAGTTGACCACCAGGGATCCCTTCTTTGGAGCCTGGGTAACCAACCCTGTGGACGGGTCGATTATGGGCGGAAGCAAACTCACGCCCCACGACGTGATAACCCTCATTGCAAGCAGCCCACAGTACGATGTAGTAATCAACAGCATTGGCGCTGGTACTGCAGATCCCTCCAGGCAGTCCAGGGCTACACGCATCCTGGAACACACCGTCGACATCGCCAACAATCTTGGCAAACCGGTTGCTTTAGTAATGCCGGACTCCGCCCCGGAGAACGTGCAGCAGTTGGAGGCCACTCTGGCACTCCGTAATCGCTGCATAGAGGAGGGATTTCCCATATTCACCTCCATAGGCCGCGCCTCCCGTGCCACCAGTCGCCTAGTGGCCTACTATCGCTGGCGGGAACAGATAGACTAGAAGAGCCAAATCCTCACTATTACCCGCTTGCATAACCCCAAGTAAACAAGACCTGAGCTTGTCTGGGCACGTTGGCAGAATTCTTGCTCTGCTCGTATGGTTCGACAGGTCCGACGTTCTCAAGATTCCCACTAGCCTCAAGCATTCCTAAGCTTATCGTATGTCTCAACCAGGATAGAATCGTGTCGGCGTTCGCCACGAGCGGACAAGGATGTCCGGATACTACGTATCAGCTACATAGAATGGTCAGTAGCACTCCCATGTGCCCGTCCCAGCCGTTCCTTCAACGATACTCCCACCTCAACCAGAATCAGTATGCCCACCGCGGTCAGCACCACAGCTCCTCCCGCGGCCACATTTGCATAAAAAGCTATGGTGAGCCCCACCAAGGCGCTGAACACGCCCATCGCCATGGACAAGACCACCGCTGTCCGCAGTCCAGTTGCCAATCGCAAGCTGGCTATCACCGGAATCACGATTAGTGCACCGACTAGTAGGATACCTACGATACGCATGGACAGAGTTATCGTCGCTCCAGTAAGCACCGCTAGAGTGAGGTTGATATAGCCCACAGGAACTCCGCTCGTATGAGCCAGTTCACTGTCAAATGAGCTCTGAGCCAGTTCTGAGAAGAATAGCCCCACAAAGCCAATTACTACCACCATCAATGCGGCCACCAACCAGAGGTCCGCGGTATCAATTGTAAGCACGCTCCCAAAAAGGTAGCCGAAAAGGTCCACATTGAATCCTCCTGCCAGGCTGATAACCACCACAGCAACCGCCAGCGCGGCATACAAGAACACAGCAAGCGCCGCGTCCCCGGGCATCATCCGGCGCGCCCGAAGCTGGTCTATTACCACCGCTGCAAGGGAGGTAGCTCCCAGAGCAGCGAGTGGTGGAAAAGTCTTAGTGATGAGTCCTATGGCTACACCCATAAAGGCCACGTGAGACAAGGTGTCGGCGATGAGGGCAAAGCGGCGAAGGACCAGAAATATACCCAGGGCTGGGGCGAGAGCACCCACCATCGCCCCTCCAATGAGGGCCCTTATCATGAATTCGTAATCGAATATGGATGGCATGGCTTTAACGGTGCTCGTGAAGCACATCGTGCATCAGGACATCTACAGGGAATCCATAGAGATTGGCCAGTTCTTGCTGGGTCAATGCATGCGTCGGTCCATGAAACACAATCGTCTTGTTGATACAGGCCACCGTGGTAGCCTCCCGCATCACCGCGCCGATGTCGTGTGAGACAAGCAGTATGGTCATACCCATCTCACCGTTAAGCCGTCGAAGCAAGGTATGGAACTGCTCTTGCCCAGCGGCATCAATGCCCGCAAGAGGTTCATCAAGCACCAGTAGCTCCGGCTCCCGGACCAGAGCCCTGGCAATCAGAATGCGCTGCTGCTGACCCACCGAGAGAGACGTAATCCGACGGCCTCTCAGGTCTGCGATGTCCACTGTTTCCATGGCCTGGACCACTGCGGCCCGACCACTGGAGCGCCAGACGCCAATGGGGTCGAAGCCACGGTAGAGACCCTGTGCCACGACCTCATCCGCAGTGGAGGGGAACCGATTCTGTACCCCATCCGCGACCTGTGGAACAAAACCAACCAGTCTCCAGGAGCGGAACTTTTCCGGCGGCTCACCAAAGAGCGCAACGCTGCCCCGACTAGGCTTCACCAGGCCCAGGGCCAGCCGCAGCATGGTAGTCTTGCCGCCCCCATTGGGCCCCAGAACTGCTGCGAACTCGCCTCTCTCCAGGGTAAAGGTAACATCCTCAATCACCGTGTCCCAGTCGTAGCTAAACCAGACCCGACGAAACTCCAGTACCGGGCCAGGCATCGTCCTTCTAGGGCTTTCGCCGCTCATGTGTTGCACCCCAGGGCTAGGCTAAGGCTTTCCAGGTTGGCCTCCATCAGCGAAATGAAGTTCTCGCCAGCTTTCGATTGCTCAGGAGTCAGGCTCTCCAATGGATGGAGGGGTAGCAACTCCACACCGACCTCTCTGGCCAGAGTCTCAGCGAACCCGGTGCCAATGACAGGTTCCACCATTACATACTCTACCCCTAGTTCTCGTATGGTGTCCGCTATCTCAGCCATGTGTCCCGCTCCCGGCACCGCCTCTGGCGAGAGGCCAGATATGGATACCTGCTCCAGGCCGTAGCGGTTCGCCATGTGGCCGAAGGCCGCGTGGGAGGTCACAAAGTGGTCTCGGTTACAACTATGCAGGCTAGAGGAGAACCGTGAGTGCAGGGCCTCGAGATCTGCCACCAACACTGTGGCATTGGTAGCATACACCGCTGCACCCTCCGGGTCCTCCTTGACAAGAGCTGAGTGAATAAGTCGAACCTGATTCACAGCGAACTGGGGGTCCAACCAGACGTGTGAATCCAGGCCATAGTCCTTGCCCTCTCCCCCTTGGCCTGTGCGGGTCACCGCACGGTCTCTGCTACTGATTGCCGCGAGAGCACGGGGTATCCAAGGTTCGAAAGCTGGGTCATTATATAGAATCACATCCGCGCCGTCCAGCTTACGGATGTCGGCGGGGGTCGGGGCGAAGGAATGAGCCTCCACCCCTGGTTCAACCAGATTTACCACCGTCACCCTCTCTCCCCCAATGCGCCGTGCGAAGTACTCCAGAGGATAAAGTGTGGTGACCACTGAGATAGTGGATCCATTAGGTGAAACCGTCGCAGGCACTCCTTCGCCAGTGCATGCGATTGCCATTATTCCTATACCAGCCACCGCCAGGGGCATGGTCGAGGAGTGTAAGCAAGACATGATACTTTGTATCATTCTGCCTCTGATGACGGATTGGTGCGCTATTTGCGTGATGTCAACACCGGCCTAAGGCTCTTTCTTGGCCAGGCAGTCCTGGCATGTGATGTAGAACTCCATCCGGTGCCCAACAATGTCCCCGGGGATGTCGGCCCCAATGGCCCGCAGTACCCGCTCCACGGTCGAATCCCTGAACTCCCCCACTGTCCCGCATGTTACGCAGATGGTATGGTGGTGGTGCTCACCGCGGGCCAGGCTGTACTTTGACCCGCCGTTGGGCAGCATCAACTTGCAGATAACACCCGCCTCTAGCAATAGCCTGATGGAACGGTATATCGTGGCCCGGCCAACCCCAGGCAACTCACCGCACACCTCTTCGGCGCTGAATCCCTCCCGTTTCTGGCCCAGCAGGCCAATGACCTCACGACGTGGCCTGGTGACGCGATATCCCCGATCTTCCAAGGTCGCTAGGAGGTCTGGGTCAGTTCTTATATTGAGCATATTGATACATTGTATCACTTAAGCACATGTCATCAGCGAGTACAGGCAGTGATAACAGAGACATGGTACCATTTATCGTCTCCGTGGTAAATACCGTATGCCTCTTGCACGCTTGTGCTATGCTAGAGTGCATGTGTTTATGAAAGGCGTAGAACTCAAGTACCGGTTGGCCTCTAGACGTACGCCCACCATTCTGAAGGCCAGGTTAGTCCTCCTAGAGAGGTATTTCAGATGCCTGTAGAAGACCTCGCACGCCAGGGACTTCGAACTCGAGGCCGCTGGCCATGATGGAAATCAAAGGACTCAAGAAGCAAATCAGAAACATGAACTACATATGGAAGCGTGAGTCCCATATGGAATATCAGGCTTCCCACAAGTGAGGTTAGATGGCTAAGAATCTGGTTATAGTTGAATCCCCGGCAAAAGCAAGAACAATAGGCCGCTACCTAGGAGCAGACTATGAGGTGGTTGCTTCTGTGGGTCACGTCCGTGATTTGCCAGCCAAGAAGATGGCAGTTGATATCGCCAATGATTTCCAACCAGAATATGAAATCATGCCGGGTAAAAAATCGATATTGCAAAATCTCAAGCGATTGGCTAAGAACTCAGACGTCGTGTATCTAGCAACTGACCCTGACAGAGAAGGAGAAGCAATTTCTTGGCATATTCTGGAGGCAATATCGACAAAGACCCCAGCGAAGCGTGTGATTTTTCACGAGATAACAGAACAGGGAATCAAGGATGCTTTCAAAAATCCAACATCCCTAAATATGGAACTGGTAAACGCACAACAAGCCAGAAGAATATTGGATAGGGTTGTAGGCTATGAATTAAGCCCTTTACTATGGAAAAAGTTCGCCAGCGGATTCAAACTCGGACTTTCTGCTGGAAGGGTTCAATCTGTTGCATTGAAGCTTATTGTTGAACGAGAGCGCGCAATATCTGATTTCATACCAGAAGACTATTGGAATATTTCTGTCGTCTTGAACAAGGAAAAGCCACATGACGATACTCCATTCACCGCAAGAATCGGTGGCTCAAAGAGATACAACAAACAAGATGCCGAAACCTTAGAACACATCCTGAATTCTTGTGATTTCACTGTATGTAGGATATCTACAAAGATATCAAAGTCTAAGCCTCCCGCACCATTTACCACAAGCACATTGCAACAGGAAGCTTCGAGGAAATTGCGCGGGTTTTCCGTATCTAGAACCATGCGGGTGGCCCAACAATTGTATGAAGGGATCACGCTGGGACCAGATGGGGAGACTGGTTTGATTACCTATATGCGGACGGATTCAGCCGTATTGTCATCCACAGCAACCACAGAGATCAATAGATTCGTCAAAGAACAATATGGCGAGCGCTATCTCGGCACTGGCACAAGAAGAAGTCGCCGAAAAACCGCGGTCGCCGCTCAGGAAGCACATGAGGCCATTAGACCAACCTCTGTGTTTCGCACACCTGAGCAATTAAGACATTATCTCTCAGAGGATCAGCTGTCTCTATATACACTGGTATGGAAGCGGGCCTTAGCCAGCAGAATGGCAGATGCTGAAAATAAGGTCACCAATATAAGCATAGAAGCGAGTGATATGGCATCTGTCAGCCCCAACTTCTCTGTTTCTGGATCAGAACCCGAATTTGACGGATACATGCGTCTATACAACATGGAACTAGACAAGAATGAGGATATCATGTTGGAAGATGACGATGATCAAAAACAGGATGCTCTGCATCCTGTTAAACTACCGTCACTCTCCGAAGGGGAGAGGCTTAAACTGATCAGAGTAAACAACGAAAAGAAAACCACACGCCCCAGCCCTAGATACACCCAAGCAACCTTCGTTAAGACTCTAGAGGAATCTGGGATAGGTCGTCCCAGTACATATGCGTCTATCATGGCTACATTAGAGGGACGCAATTACTGTTCGTTGGAAGATGGGAAATATAGGGCCGAACTTCTTGGGGAGAAGATAGTGGATCAACTAGATCCATATTTCCCAACGATAATGGACGTGAAGTTCACAGCAAGTATGGAAACGAATCTGGACGAAATAGCGAGAGGTAGTAAAGAGTGGGTCGCCGTGCTCAAGGATTTCTATGGTCCTTATCATGAACGTTTTCTGAATGCAGAAGCATCAATGCCTAAAATAACGGTTCAAAGAGAAACTGGTGAGTCATGCCCACAATGCGAGCGTCCATTGGCAGAGAAATTTGGCAGAAACGGCAAATTCATCGCGTGTACTGGGTTCCCAGAATGCACGTACAGCAAGCCATTCCAAATCCCAACCGGGGTTAAATGCCCCAAGTGTGAAGGAGATTTGGTTCAAAGGCGCGCTAGGAAAAGAGGCAGTGTTTTTTATGGATGTTCTAACTATCCCAACTGTGATTTCTCAGTCAGCCAGAGCCCTGTCCCCACCCCATGCCCGGAGTGTAATGGACTCATGGTAGCTTCAGGGAGAAACCGGGCTCGGTGCACGGCATGCGGTCATAGCCTGGACTTAGAAGTGCAAGCAACAAAACAACTAGAGATAGCCGTTTGAACACGGACCTCCAAAGCACGAAAAGTCACTTGCAAGGATACAGGACACACCTCCTCGGAGAACGTAACCTGTCCGAATACACTGTACGTAACTACATAGACGACCTGGCTCCCCTATTCCACTCCATGGAGCGAGAGGGAGTCCAATCCCTTGCCCAGGTGAATCGCGGCTTCGTGCGACAATATGTCGCCTGGCTCATGTCCAGCCGGCCTATAAAGACCGGGCCTTCCCAGTGGAAACGCGGCCACGAAAGGACAAGCGTGACCCGGCACCTGGCCGCCCTACGTTCGTTCTTCCGTTATCTTGTCGGAGAGGGAGTTGTGCCACCTAACCCACTGTGGAAGCGTGGGAGTCGCCAGTCCAGGGTTCTCATACCTAAGACGGAGAAGACTTTACCAAGGGTTGTGGGCCAACAAGAAGTAGTCCGGCTCCTGACCTCCCCAGATAATCCAGATGCCTTTGGGAATTCCAGGCCCATCGCCATCCAGCTTCGGGACCGGGCCATCTTGGAACTTCTCTATGCCACTGGCCTCCGAGTTAGCGAGCTCTCAAGGCTGGACCTAAGAGACCTGGATCTGGGACATCGACTCGTAAGAGCAATCGGGAAGGGCTCCAAGGAACGAGAGGTGGTCATGGGCAGACCCGCACAAGACGCGCTGCAGCGCTACATCCAGGACGCCCGACCCTTGCTCATGGGGCCCAAGGGAACAGACGCACTTTTCCTCAACCGGTTTGGTGGTCGCCTCACCAAGCGTTCAGTTCAGGGTATGGTCAAACGCTACAGCTTGCTCTCCCTTGATACCAAGGTCCACCCCCACATGTTGCGACATAGCTTCGCTACCCACATGCTGGATGGTGGCGCAGACCTGCGCATCGTGCAGGAGCTACTGGGTCACTCTTCGCCCGCTACCACCCAGATATACACCCACGTCAGCCTGGCTCAATCACGCAAGGAGTACTTGAAAGCCCATCCAAGGGCAGGCAAAGACGCGGCTAATGTGAGCGACTCGGCCCTAGAAGGACCGCATCCCTAGATAGACCCACGAACCCGCTCAGACCACCATCGCACCGATACACAAAGCACCCCAGGTTCATAATCCTAATAAGGATTGAAGATGATAGGCTTTGGGAACCCGGACCATGTAAAGCTGTCTGATAGCCAGGGCCTACTTTTCAGGGCACGCCATGCTCCGCTAGCGCATTCCCCAGTCGTGATTTCGCTTCCCACACAAAAGGCCCTTTGCACATCCATCTGGTTCTCGCTATTGTTTACGAACTCCCTTTGCTCTGCCGCCAGCTTCCGTACCTGGTCTAGTAGATGTATCCCCTCTAAAGCTGTATGTAAGTCTATTGTCGCCCTGATGACCTTCTTGATGAACTGACCGACCAGAGGCGCACTTCTTAATCTAATTTGCTGCGCGATTCACCTATAAGCATTTGTTTCAAGAGTTTAGAGTGACTCTTGAAACAAGGCTATCCCTTGCTGGGCAGTATCACCTGGGCCGTACCCTGGATGGGACGGTCCCCGTTCTGGTTCTCTATGAAAGCGTCCAGCGTTACAATGTTATCCCCATCCACAGTTTCCATGTCAGTGATTGTGGCCTTGCACTGCAATCGATCTCCGGGCTCCACCATCCGTCGGAAGTTCACCTCCAGTTTGGTGAGCCGACCTTGTTCGCCTGCCCAGTCGGAGAGGAGCTGAGACACAAAGGACATGCTCATATTTCCAGGGACTATAATCCCGCGAAGTCCTTCACCCTGGGCTGCCTGGTCGCTAGTGAAACGACCCATCCGCACCTCTGACAGAGAGACGTATGCAAGTATCTGCTCCTTGGTGGGCTCCTTCACCAATGGGCCTATTTCGTCTCCAGGGTCAACGTCCTCAAAATAAGTCTGGCTCATTGTGCCATGTCCCTGAGCACGTTGGAACTCTCCACCATCATCACCGCGCGGCCGTGCTGGTTGGAGTATGTCGTGCGCCGCACCGTGAAGACCAGAGTTCCTGTACGACCGGTCTTAGCAAACACACTGGAAATCTGCTCTTGAGCACTGACTGTGTCCCCCACTAGCATGGGTTCGTAGAACTCGCAGTGCTGAGAGGCATTAAATCCAGTGGTGCCGAACTTGACCTGTGGATCAGGCCCAGGCTGCAGACGTATTGAAGTGTAGTATGCAGGTGGAGCAATCAGGACTCCGTACGGGCCTTTCGAGGCTGCCTCCTTGTCCAAATACAAGGGATTTGTCTCACCAATTGCCCTGGCAAAACCTATTACCTGCTCCTCAGTCACCTCATGGGCCCCCAAGTCGTAGTTCACTCCTATAACGCTTCTATCGAAATCAATTGCATCCGTTGGGTCCGCATCAGCCATGGAAAGCACCTCCTCGTAACGTATTTGTTTCTAGCGTCTCATCCCAGAAACGCACTCCGATGTCATTTCTAGCTACTACGAAGTAGAACCGCGGCAATCTGGCCATACGATGCACCTCTCATCCAATTTGCTCAAGACCCAGACACGTTGGCGTCCTAGTAATGGCCATCTATGGTGGTGTTGAAGGGACACTATACTAACGGCACCGCATTGCATGAAGAAACAAGCTGGCTAGATGACAGGCCTTATTGCCTGTTGGGTCTTACGATTTGCTTGGAAGGAGAACCATGGCCGTACCCTGAAGGGCTCTCTCTTCCTTCTGTGTCTCAATGTACACATCCAAAATCACTCGGTTCTCACCATCCTCTATCTCTGTGTCCGTGACCAGACCCTCACAACTCAGCTTATCCCCAGGCTGTATTGACCGCCGGAAGTCGACTTCTAGTCGTTTAAGCTTACCATCCAATCCCGCCCACTCCGTCAAGAGCTGGGCCAGGAAGGCCATGCTCATGTTGCCTGGGAGTATGACGCCGGTGAACCCCTCTTTTCGCGCAATCTCGTCGCTGGTAAAGCGCCCAGGACCTGTGCCCCATGCCTTAGTGAACGCGTCCAACTGCTCCCTGGTAGGTTCCTTAACCAAGGGATCAAGCTCGTATCCTGGTTCCACATCTTCAAAGTAGACTTGGCTCATTGAGCTACATTCCTGCGAACATTGATTCGATCCATAACCGTCGTCTTCTCCCCCTTCTGATTTGTGAAGGTCGTACGCCGTACTGTAAAGACCATTGTCCCAGTGCGGCCTGTCTTGGCATAGACGCTGTCGACCTTGGTCTTGGCGGAGATGGTATCCCCAGCGCGTATGGGCTCATAGAACTCCACGTGCTGCCCACCGTCGAATCCAGCGTTTCCAAAATTCACATTGGGGTCAAGTCCACCCTGAAGACTGAACATGTTGTAGAAAAGGGGAGGCGCGATGATGGTACCATAGGGACCTGCTTTCGCTGCTTCCTCGTCCAGATATAGTGGATTGGTTTCGCCCACGGCCTTTGCATAGGCCATCATTTGCTCCTTATTCGCCTCGTGGGTGCCCACTTCCACCTCCACGCCTATGACACTCCGGTCGAAGTCTATGTCATCTGTTGGGTTTACTCCCGCCATGCTGAATACCTCCTTCTATATCTGGCGACCAGTATCATTGTTAGTAATCAAATGACCCATCAGGCCCGCGTGTCCTCGAGCCGAGCCGCATCAAAGTCCCCCAGGGAAAGTTCTGCCACCAAGTCCTCCACGCAGGTTATGCGCCTATCAAAACTGGTAATGCATCTGCCGATTGTGCTCACATAGTGGGAGTCGCTGCCACCCACGGAATAAAAGCCGTACCCCTCCACTAGCTCCTTAGCAAGCGCATTCTCTTCTGCACTGCTCCCACCATTCAACATTTCGACAGTCTGGATACCGTCTGGCTGAATCCCATTCTGAATGTGCTGCCACAGTCCAATACGGGGCCTACCAGGATGGGCAGCGATAGCATACCCGCCAGAATCCTTCACAGCCTTGAACACCTGATGTGCAGAAAGGGTGATATCTTTGAAATCGAACTGGCCCACCAGCCAAGGGGTTACCCCATACACCAGAACGTGTCCCAAATCCGTCTCTATCTCAGCGCCTTTTATTACTAGTGTCTGGTACTGGTCGGCCAGCGAGGAATAGTCCACATCAAAGTCAAAACCCCTATGCTCAGTCAGGGCTATACCATCCACCTGATATCCCTTCTTGCGAAGCACGTTGACCCACTTCAGATATCCTTCGACGGTACCTCCCGCATCGTCAGACATCTTAGAGTGTACGTGCATGTCTATGTACACAGGTATTCCGCTCCTGTAGTGTTACTTCTTCAGCTACGTGCTCCCGTGAGAGACGCACAGGCCCTATTATGCATAGTTTTGTGGGAAATTGGCAAGCCCAACATGGCAACTAACCAGGTTCACTTAGCAGTCTATCGCGCCCAAGTCCCAGTTATTGGCAGCGCTCAACGCCCCTCGGACCCAGTCTCCGGTACGAGCATGCCCCCTAGGAAAAGGGTTCTCCTTTCGGCGACCCTTATTATGAGTCAATTCAACACGTTGACAGCACGTAAAGCTGTAACTACACTCACATTCATTTGAGGGAAGATTGGCTCTGTCAAGAACAACGGGCTGATTAGGTGTGTCGCCGAAGCAACCTTATGCCCAACGGGATTGTGGCGGATGTTCAACTTTCGACAAGCTGCATTGCTACAATCATTGGCTTGAGTGGGAAGCATGGATTCTTGAAGATTGTGATTGCTGTCACTGAGCATACGGTTTTGACGAGCCTGTTGTTTAGGTTATCAATAACTAGGAATAGAAATGCCCTTTTTCTGTGACAATTGCCTTGCCATAACGCTCTAGTATGAGTTGGCTCTCCTGAATCAACCTGGAGCTAGTCTGAGTCGCTTAGCAGAGTTGATCTAACATATTAGAGACCCACTGAGACTACTAGACCTAGAAGCGTGCTAGAAAGAACCTCTTGTAAACTGAATCTTGGAGGTATGGGTCTATGGGAGACGTAGTCCTGATTAAGCCTGACCAGCGCGGTGTCAACACCTCGCAGACCCCTGGAATGGTGCGGCAGGCTGGGATTGCGCCCGAGGTATGTGCCAGTCGTGGCCTATGGATTGGCTTCGTCTCAACGCCACCTGGCCCCAGCGGGGCCCATCACCACGGAGACGCCGAGTCCGGCATTTACATACTTCGAGGCCGTGTGAGGATGCACTTTGGGAATATGCTGCAAAGATCCCTCATCGCCGAAGCCGGGGATTTCCTGTACGTCCCCCCACACACAGTCCACGTGGAGGAGAACCTGAGCACCACCGAGACAGCTGAGCTGATTGTAGCAAGAAACTCAGCCGATTTCATGGTGGTCAACGTGTCAGATCCCAGAGATTTCAAATGAGCCTTTGCTGCTTCTTTCAGTGTGACCTCTGCCCTGAAGACTGGGAGCGGCAATCATAGCCAAGCCTATCCCAACAGTAATTGCAAGGAGGTGTTTCCTGAATCACGGCGTCCAACCCAGGGAAATAGACATTCAAACCAAACACGGCCGACTGCACTGCGTGACCCAGGGAGAGGGCGACCCCTTGGTACTCCTACACGGTGCCCTAGGCACAGGGACAGCCCACTTCCGCGAGCAGATAGACGAGTTCGCCTTGTCTCACCAGGTGATTGCCCCCGATTTCCTAGGCTATGGAAAGTCGGGCCGTCGGACCGCCGTCGACGAGTATTTCTACCAGCGAGATGCTGAAGACGTGGTGGAACTGGTACAGCACCTCGGATTTTCCCAGGTCCACCTCTGCGGATTCAGTGATGGTGCTGTCGTGGCCATGATAGTCGCCGGGCGCTACGTAGCCTAAGTTCGTTCCCTAATCCTAATTGGAGGCCAAGCCGTACTGGATGACCAGCCAATGGAAGAGACGCGGAAACTGATTCCAGCAGAGCAGTTGGCCGAGGGGCTTCAACGAGCATTGGGCCGCATCCACGGCTACCCTTACTGGAAGCAACTTGTCACAGAGTACGTTGACGTCACAGAGCGCCTCTACCTCAGGGGGAGGCAACATCCCCGGAGACTATCTGGCCGGTATCGTTTGCCCAACCCTCATCATCCAAGGGGCAAATGACCCCTGGATAGACCAGACCCACGCCCACAAGCTTCATAGCTCAATCCAAGGGTCGAGACTGGAGCTTTTCGCAGAGACAGGTCATGAGGTACACCGTGAAAAACCGAAGGCTTTCAACCCTCTGGTACTGAGGTTTCTATCCTCGGTACAGGAATGACTCGTACATAGTACCCTAATAAAGCTCCATAATCGCCGATTCATGATGAGCCCGTCGAACCATACGGCCCAAAAAAAGATTCCACTCACGTCCTTCTAGGAGTTCAAGATGAGCAACGTGAGGTCAAACTTTGCATACCCAAATTCACGCGAGCAAGCACTGGGCATCGCGAATAAGGAGGCTATCCCTGTTGCTGATACCACTGGCGATTCAGTTCCATTTGGATCACCGCTATCAAATCATCAGCCGATGAAGACGACATCGCGAAGGGCTTCGCCCGGGTGGCAGGGGTTGTCAGATAGCTCCAAAATGCAGACCAAACGCGCTCTCGGGCCTCCTGCGTCCTCGCCGAAAGCAGGGCCGGGAGATACTGACCAAGAAAGCGGTATACCAGGTGGTCGCACCCAGCTGGGTTACAACGGAGTTCTGTCACCCTACCTACCAACTCACCCCATACTGTATTGTCAAACTGATCGGATTGGTTCAAACGAGGGCCTCCTGATGCTCACCTCCGTATTCTACAGCACATCGACGTCGAGTCCACGAAAGTCTCGACGGGCGCGATTGTCAACTCTGGCACCTTGACCGATAATGATAGTCACTGACGGTAGTGGGGCATCGGCGGACATGCGAAACTGTAAAAGCGTTAGGAGGCATTGAGCCGTGGACGATAAGAACACAGAACTTGCCACGTTAGCCGGAGGATGTTTTTGGTGCCTGGAGGCCGTTTATGAGCAGATACGAGGAGTCAAACTAGTCGTATCTGGCTACACTGGTGGCCACACCCACGATCCATCATATGAGCAGGTCTGCGGGGGGCGCACGGGGCACGCGGAGGTCGTCCAAATCACCTTCGACCCCCAAATCATATCATACCGAGAGATCTTGGAGGTCTTCTTCGCTATCCACGATCCAACTACCCTGAACGCCCAGGGTCCGGACATCGGTACACAGTACCGCTCTGCCATATTCGCCCATAGCCCGCAGCAGAAGAACACCGCCGAGCATGTGATGGTGGAGTTGGAAGCTGCTCGTATATGGGACCATCTGATTGTCACAGATATTGCTGATGCGACCACATTCTTTCCGGCAGAGGAGTATCACCAGCAATACTATAGGCGAAATGCGAACCAGCCCTATTGCCAGATACTAATTGCTCCCAAGATGGCCAAGTTCCGCAAGGATCATCTGGAGAAAATCAAGCCAGAAGCAACGTCCGCTCCAATGTAGCTTGCCTTTCCAACGCCCGCTTCCAAGAGGTAAGAAGTTCATATATGGGTAACCCCAGCTCCCCGAGTAGGATTCGAACCCACGACCCAGTGGTTAACAAGGGCCCGCTATACCGCTGGGTTATCCCCTTGTTTATCAGCTATGCCTACATAAACAATGATAGCTATTTCGTAAGGTAATTCCAGAAAACTGACAGCTTTAACCACTTATTGTGAGTTATGAGAATATATCTCTACGACCCCAGTTGCACTCAATCCTCCATTGGACTCATAGGGATCAGGTTCCCTTTTCTCCAATATACCGTTGCAGGCAAATGTAAATGTGGAAAACGAGTTGACTGGAACCCTCTAGTTACCAAAGAAATCTAGAATGTTACCAATGCCGCTACCATCTAGCCGATATAACTCAGTGTAGCCACATCCAGCACAAGCTACCGTAGCATATTTTTGGCTCTGTATGTTTAGGAAACGGGTAATGCCTGAGCCTGTAGTTCGTAACTCTCCAGTCCTATATTCGGTTCCTTCACATTTTATGCAGGAATATGATTGCTTCGCCATAAGTAACCTCCTAAGTCCTTCCGCGACTCCTGGCCATTAGGTTCCATCGACCATGTTTTGATGGGCAAGACGTGAACATATTGTATAAGGAAACAGAACCTAAATACAGATATTCTATAATTCCCTCAGCACTGTCAATGCTTCCTGTATCTCAGAACACTTCTTTTCGATGATGTCCAGTAGTTCTTCTGGGATTACGTGTATTTACTCCTTGTACCTTGTTGGGATTAACTGTTTTAGGTTGGGATTAACTGTTTTAGGTCCTAGTTTTTCTTCTATTCCCTGCCTAGTTACAGCCCGGTCATCTTAAAAGGATAGCGTCTACCATTCAATAAGATACCGATTAGGGTAGACCTAACACAATATTTATATGTAAGCAAGCAGATTATAGAGGTGGTTCCTATCGCAATCAGAAATTTAATCTCAATCGGTATGTGTAAATTGAACATGAAGAATGTGATGAGGGTGACTATGGGCAAATGTACTAAGTACATCCAATATGCCCCATCAGAGATAAATCTCAATTTGTCATTATAAGACCCGAATCTGTTTTCTGATAATCCAATGAATGCATAGGAAAACGTAATAGCACAAATGATTTTTAATAGGTACTGTAATAGCCACAAAAGTTCTTCATCTTTGTATATTGCAAGATTCTTGGACTCTGTAACATTCAGTATCATGTAAAGAGTGAAACCAACGATGCCAACTAGGAAATAGTATCTCCAGTGAGCTTTCAGAAACATGAATAACGAAGGATTTCTATAGAGGCTGTAACCGATAGCAAAATATAATCCGCTCCCAATCGGATTTGCAATTAATTCTCCCTTTGTTGGTAGATTGATAACACAACAAAGAATTATGAACACTATGGGGAACCGTGACCGAAACAAGATGCCGGATAAGATAGACTTAGATTTTCGGAATACGCCACATATAAAACCCAATCCAATGCTACTTAAACCACTTAAAACTCCAATGCCTAGTAAGTATGGCAATCTGAATATAGCCGTAAATATGACGAATATCATTAATTGCCATAAAAACCACAAATGAAACGGCTGTCCTTCATCGGAATAGAACAATATGAATTCCCCTGTTCTCCCATATTGAAAAATCCACGGTAGGGTTAATGACATTATTGGCCAAAACACTATTATTGGTAATCCTATGCGCAATAACCTATTGCCCCACCAACTTTTCCAAGACCTCCTGCTGATAATCAAATTGGCGAAAAACCCTGCCAGAATGAAGAATACCGGCATACGCCAAATATGAATGAATTCAAATACTGTTAATATCCCGAGCGATGACCTTTCATCTGCTGGCCACACCAATTCTATATTCGGCATGTATGGCAGTGCTGCGTGCAAAACAATGCCGAGAAGCATAGCCGTACCTCTTAATGCATCCAGGCCATGATACCTGATTGCATTATCCTGGACTTCTTCAACGCCAATACCCGTAGGCACACTTAGAGATGTGCCACACCATCCACAGAACTGAGCATTCTCTGTGGTTTCAATATCGCATGCTGGACAGTTCATATCAGTCCAATTCCTCTTTCAAACCCCTACCAATCGGGGTGGAGACGAAGATATATCCTCCGCTGTGCCTAATCCCCCACGGGACTCCTAGCCTTTAGGTTCCATCCCACATTATAACCAATCAGGGGGATGCCGAAGAACTTCCGTGAGGCAAGCTGCAATTCATAAACTGTTTTAGCAGACAACCTATATTTGAGCAGAGCTAGGTACTGTCTGATATGGGTCTGTGTAATCTCCAGCGTGGGTAGAGCAGAATAATATTCCAAGACTTTCTTTGTATCACTTATGTAATGCCGAATGGTGCTAGGCCCAAGACCAGAGACCTCCAGTGCCAAATGGAGCCCATGCAGTACTTTGGAGCAACCAACTGCTTTAAACAAGAAAACCCCTCAATTAACTGAGGGGCGAGAGAAAATAATTTATGCCTACGCTAGCTGTAAAGTGGCTCCCCGAGTAGGATTCGAACCTACGACCTAGCGGTTAACAGCCGCCCGCTCTACCGCTGAGCTATCGGGGAATGGAGCGTGACACTTAAGGGCCTGGATTGTCCTCGCGAGCTGGCACAGGCCCTGCATAGGATTATAGCATCATGGCAGAAAGCCCAACAAGGTCAGAATGTTTGGTTATGCTGGAAGGTCGCCATAGTAGGATATGCGTCCAGAGTTGAAACCCTCCATTGGGGTGAACGCACCCGCCTTCAAGGCCTCTAGCAAATCCTTCTCGCCCCGAATATCACCGTGGAAGAGAGTAGCACCCTTAGCTATACCCTGGATGGAATGGGCATCGCTACCCCCAGTGCCACGTTTCCCCAGCAGCCCTGCCACCTTCTGGGCAAAGCGGTTCTCCCTCTCAGAGTTGGCCCCATTCACAACTTCAATCTCATCAACAAGCTGAAATATGGGATGTGTCATAGCCTCCTCAGGGCTGGCTGGAACGGTCTTGGGATCCTCATAGAGAATATTTCTAGTCTGTAGACCAGCGGGTTCGAAAAGGAACCGAAAGGGATGAGCGATAATCATGAACCCATCGACTTCCAACACGGCCTTTCGCAGGTCACGGGCATCGAAGAACCTGGCAGCGTAGCCGTCCAGTCCTAGGGCGATCATGTGACCCCAATCAGTACCTACCTCCAGCGCCCGTATCAATACCACGTCCAAATCCTTGGCAAACCGTTCGAACTCGTGGCGCTGCCAGCCGTTGTGCTCAGTGACTAAGGCTCCTGTGAGGCCTAGGCGCTTGATTTCGCTTACCAACTCCAGGGGTGAAAGGGCGCTGTCTGGGCTTCCCGCAGAGGTATGTATATGCAAGTCAAAGTGCGATGGCAAGCTTGGCTGTCTCCTAACACAGCAACGCAGCGATCCAGTATCGCCCGCGCCCGAGATACGTTTATAGCTGAAATACGACTCAGAGTCAAGGTCACCAGTGCATATGATCTATGATAATGAATTGAATCGGGATTGATGGGATGCCTAGCTCCTAGCTGCTGTAGGCTCGACCACAACCTGGAAACCTACGGACTCCCGATGTCAAACACCATCTGTACGCTTACCTGCACCTCCAACTCTCCCGCGCTGATTGGAGTGGAATCCGACACTACAAGTGTCGCAGCTTCCATCCTAGTGAAGTCCTTCACCACCGGCACACCACCACCGCTCTCCGTAATGAACAGCAGGTTACCCCTAGCCACACCGGTGAGGGCTGCAAACTGATCCGCCTTGGCCAGAGCATTCATCACAGCCTTCTCCCTAGCCTGCACCTGGGCCGCTGAAGAGTTCTCTATAGTGAAACGTATGCTCTGTATACGAGAGGCATCGCCTCCGGCCTTGACCACCTCATCTATAGTCTCACCCACAGTGTCCAGGTCACGGAGCTTTGCGGTTACGGTATTTGTGACCCTGTAGCCAGTCAAAACCTGTTTGTTGTACCTGCGCCCTTCTTCGACAATTTCTTGATAAGTGTACTCCGGGGAGATGTTGAAGAAATTGGTCTGGGTGTCCTTGTCGGCAATCTCTCTCTCTTTGAGAGCTTCTATAATCCCAGCCATTGCCAAGGCAGCCTCTGCACGAGCCTCCGACACGGTTTCTGCCCTGGTCTCAACGCCCAGGTTCAGCAACGCCAGGTCTGGTTCAATTGTGACCTTGCCAAGCCCTGTTACCGAAATCCCTGCCTGCTGATTGCCACTCCATTGCCCTATTGACGGCGAGAATGAACTCATGAAGGCTGCGAACTCCGCGGATGTAAGGTCTCCAAGACCGTCCAAGTTGTTTGTGCCTCCAGTTTGTGGTGTGTCAACTGCCGCAGAGTTGCACGCAAAGCCCAAGGTTAGCACCACTATCAGTGCCAAGCCTACCAATAGCAACTTTGCCCGTTTCATGATGTTACCCTCCTCTTCATCTGAATTTCGCCATGAGGAACCGCTCCTACTTATAAAAACTACCTTCCATGTACAAAGTTTCCACCCACTCATACCAATGCCCTGCTATGCCTGAATCGCCAATCCGCGAACACTGTTACGAGTGTCACCAGGACCAGCGAACTCTCCAATGTCTCTAATGCCGTAACTGACACAGTTTCTTCCATCTCGACACTTCCCTCAGCCTGGACCTGAGAGTGAGATGGTGCCAGAAGCGCTACACTATTGGCTTATGGAGAGACCGCTTCTGCCACATCCTAGACCACAAGCGGCTCTAGATACACCCCACATTCATTTCTTTCCACTACACTCTCATCGATTTCACGAATTATGGCAATGTACCTCAAAGAGTATTTCAGCAACACCCTACGCAGTGTAGTATGGCTGTTGTCCCTTTCAGTGGCCCAAGTGCCCAGGGCATTTCAGCTATCCGAAGGCCAAATCCTATCCACTCACCTTGAGCCTATCAAAGGGGGTGAGTCCACTCTTGAACAGCTGCACATTCATCTGGCTCGACAAAATCACCATTTGCGGGACAAATCCCACACTAAAATTATCAAAGGTCGTATCTAACTACATATAGTATATAGTGGTGACGTGACAACTTCTCAGGAGCTATAATTAGTTCTCGGTTGGAATCACATCACAGCTAGGCCTCGTTACAACGAAACATGAAGGACTTCTTAAGTGACCTCCTGGAGACCGTCGCACTCGCCCTGTTGGTTTTCCTGGCTCTCCAGACCAGCGTGCGCAACTATAGAGTGGAGCTTTCGAGCATGGAGAGCACGCTCTTTCCGAAGGACAGGCTTGTAGTAAACAAGCTAGTATATTTTCACCTAGACACGGAAACAATAGATAGATTGATTCCCTTTGTGGACATCTGGGAAGATGACGAGACTCTGTTCCCATTTCACTCACCCAGGCGTGGAGAAGTAATCGTTTTTCACTTCCCTAACGACCCCAGCCGAGATTTCGTCAAGCGGGTCATTGCCGTTCCAGGCGAAGAAGTGTCCATGACAGACGGAAGGGTATTCATAGACGGAAACAGACTAAGTGAACCTTATCTACTGGAGAGTAATAATGATAATTTGGCTCCAATTCTAGTTCCTCCTGACAGCTATTTTGTTATGGGTGATAATCGGGACCACAGTAGTGATTCTCGGTACTGGGGCCCGGTGCCCCTAGATAATGTAGTGGGCAAGGTCTCTCTTCGATACTGGCCTTTCTCCACATTCTCTCTCCTATCTGTAGAATCACAGGGAATTGTAGATGCCGACTCCATTGAAAATCCCTCTTAGCTGAGATAGAATCGCCCTGCGCCTCTTGGGCCGTTAGCTCAGCTCGGCAGAGCACCTGACTTTTAATCAGGGTGTCCAGGGTTCGAATCCCTGACGGCCCACCACGTTGAAGCCACAAAATGAGCCCCCCACACCTCATGCAATCGCCACTGGTCACCCGCATCCCTCTGACGAGTTATAAAGGGTATAATACTACGCGAATTCCATTCTTCGCAGGGAGGACGCTATGACCATTACGAGAGTCCATCACGTGGGGCTGGTGAACGGAGACCTAGAACATGCTCGACATATCCTTGTTGACGGCTTCGGCCTCTCGGTTGACGAACATCGCACACCTCTGCCACAGGGCAAGCCTGGATACGAAGGCACCACCATTCTGGAATTTCCCATCGGTGAGATGTACTACGAGGTGGCCAGACCCAATGATTCCGACAGCGAGTCCGCCCAGTACCTGGCCTCCACCAATGGCCGAGGTGGCATGTACTACCTATCCCTGGCCTCCAACGACATCGCAGGCGATATACAGGGGATACTCAGCCGCGGTGGCAAACTGAATGAGAACTGGGACGGTAAGAGCCCCGTATTCCTCGATCCAAGCACCTCTCTCGGACTGAGGATACAGATAACTCCGGAGGACAACTACTTCGTGCATCCCTACTACAAGGGCAACGGCACCTGTATGGGCATGGCCCACATTGGCATTGCAGCAAGGGACCCAGAGGAGTCCCGCGGTTTCTGGGGAACCATCCTGGGAGTACGAGAGGACATGGCTCAGAGGGACGACGGAAGAACTTTCGCCCAGAGACGCGAGGAGGATAGCCAGGCTTCGGATGCTCCCCGCAGAGCCGCCAATGACCCAGTGTTTATCCTGGAATACCCCATAGGAGGCACCGTCATAGAGATAAGCCACCCCACCACCACCGATAGCGGTACCGCTCGGTTGGTGGCCTCGCGAGCAACATTGGGAGCGGTGTACCATCACACTGCCCCATTTGCCCCAGATGTACACCGCTTTGTAGACCAGGCATTACCAGCAGGAATGGAGCAGATTGGGAACATTCCCCCTAGAGAGGTTTCCGGCACGGTCATTGCTTGGTTCCACCCCAGGGCATGCCTGGGCATGCTGCTGGAACCGTGGAATCGCCCTCCCGGTATGGAGCACTACCAATCTAATGGTTAAGGTAACTTAAACAGCAGTATACACGGCTGGCCAGTCCAAACCTTATCTTCAGACGGTAGGATCAACGACCCACGCTAAATGTGAGAATGTCTGCCTTCAAGTAGCCGCTAAGTGAGTCATATATGAACATCATCTTAGCTTATATCCTGACCATGTGGGCTAACGAGCATCACCAGAACGAAGCAGAAATCTCCAGGAAACACTGAACAATTAGCAGAATGACTAGTAGTGGACGAGTTGGATAACAATAAGAGCCATCCGTATTGAGAATTTAGCTCTTGCGCAAGCGTGAGCCTACCAACTGGTAAACCACATGAAGCCTACAGTAAATAGCAGAAGAGGAACAAGACCCCTTACACGGAGGCCTTATTCCTCTCCATTCGCATGTCCCGAAGTAGCTCCTAGCTACCGTGACTAGTTGCCGTAGAGGGAGTGGGGGCTGCCCGCTCCTGGGTGCGGCTGATGCCGATGCGACGGGCCAAGATGACCTTGGCGATGTTGGTACTTCCACCAGCGTGGTTTTGGCCCGCCTTGCCTCGAGCGTTTATCTCCTGCCGGCCACCATGGGGCGCATCTGGCTCGCGAGTGTTCAGCAGGGAGGAAAGTCCGTAAACATCCCGAATCCTCTTCTCAATGCGTAGGCTGGACTCTCTGCCGTGTACATTGGCCACGTTGCCCTCATACTGTATTTCCATTCGGCTCTGGTACATCCAGTAGGTACGCTGAAGAAGCAGTCTCTGCACGTGGGCATCCAACACGTTCTCCATGGTTCGCTGCTGAACCAGGGGATCGCTACCCAGGGTCCCTCCATTATGTCTGGTCTCAGAGACATACTCCACCATCTTGTCGGTAGCCTCATCCCTAGGAGCAGCACGCCCTCGGCCACCGTGCTCGTCCTCAAGGTGGGTCCCCACGACCTGCCAACCCTGGTGGTCGCCACCGATAAGATGGTCCCCCGGCAGCGGCATGTTGTCATAGAAGATGGCGTGCTGGCCATGCCCGACGAGGAGGTCCATCTCTTTGATATCTAGGCCCTCATTAGGTACCGGGATCATAAAGTACCCAAGATTCCTGTGGCGCGGCGCATCTGGGTCTGTCAGCAGAGGGCCGCCCATGTAATCTGGTGGCTGGCCACTGACAAAGACCTGGCTACCATTGACTATCCACCCGTCACCCTCTCGAACGGCCCGGCTCCTGTAATCAGCCAAGTCTGCTCCAGAGTGGGGCTCGGTGAGCTTGTTCCAGCAGACCAGATCCCCATTTAGAAAGGGGACCAGGAATTGCTGTTTCTGTTCCTCTGTACTCCACACCAAGAGAGTGTGGAGCACGTGCATGCTGCTATAGCCACGAGGTGCCCGAGCCCTAGCAAATTCCTCCTCAATGACGACCTCGTGGTCACCAGTCAGGCCACCTCCGCCGTACTCCTGGGAAAAGGTGGGATAGAGCCAGCCCTTCTTTGCCAGCTCCTTGTGCGTCTCTCTCCACCACAAGTACATTTCGTTGGTGAAGTCATTAGAGTCTATGGGCAACTTCATCTCATCTGGGATGTTCTCTTCCAGCCAGGATCGTACTTCTTGGCGAAACTGCGCCTGATCCTCTGTATATGCTACTGCAAAATCCATGGGTGACCTCCCTTTGTTTAGGACAATCGTTAGTGGAATCCGTTGCCTACACGCTAAGCTTAACGGGGATAATTTGTCAACCTTGTATGAAAGATGACAACATAGTTCGTAACATTCCTAAACAACGATGGCCACACTACAAAGGGTATGATGCAGAGCACCTAGCCTTGACATGTTGCACAGAGGCTTCATATTATCCCTTGTAGCATTTCAACACCTACTACGGGCGATGGTCTCAGCATCATCGTGCTACTGACTAAGCAAGTAAGGGCCACCATCGCGAAGAAGTTAGGAAACAGGCTACTTCTAGCGGATGGCATGCTGACACCACTGAATTCACATTGGACATACAATCTGAGATTTTCATTCCTGCTCCGTCTATGACTCCCATGGCTGAGAGAGACATCGGACCGATGTATGAAATGAGAATATATACCTACCCTTCCGAAGAAGCCATACAACGTGTCCTAGACACATTGGGTGAGACAATCGTGAAACTGGAAGAGTTGTCACCTCTGGCCGGATGCTGGCATTCCGAAACAGATGGGCTTCACAAATTGTACACCTGTGGGCGCCTGCATGTGTCTTTCGGAACGAATGAGAGTCAGGGAAGAGACTCTAGAGAAGGGAATATGGCCACCGAGATCTGGCGTGAGCCCAACAAAGATGGAGAACAAAATACTGATTCCTGCATCAGTTTCCCCAATGCAATAATACAATCCAAAGGATATTTAGGGGGAATCTAGACTGTATTTATTAGTGCGGGAAACTTCACAGAAGCGAGTATGTTCGGAAAAAGGTTCCATAACGGCTAGGAATACCTTAGGGGATTAGGTACAGTGGGCAATGATATGAAAAAGAAGTCCATCCCACTACTGCTGCTACTGACAGCGCTCACTCTGTTACCGATAGGCTGCTTTGGAGATCAATCCGTGGTTCCCACTTCCAAGGTGACAGCGGCAATCGAAGAGGCTGAGATAGAAGTGGGAGTGATAGTTGAAGTGTTGGTCAGTGAAGAGGCCATTGCCATGGATACTTCGGGGAGTGAACTCGCTATAGTTGCGGACCAAGAGATTGAACTACAGATAGGCATGGGGTCTACGCCTGATACAATAGTGATTCCAGTTCATTTGGGGACAATGTATGCCCTGAAATCCTTCGAAGATTCTGCAAGTGGAGTAACCCTAATCATGGACGAGATTGAGGGAATTCAGAAGGGTATTCTGGTCATCCCTCTAGCGGACATGACAACAGGAACTACATCAGCCTTCATTGAGGTTACTGTTGGAGAGGTAAGTGGAACAGGTAAAGGAAGCGCCGAGGCCAATGTTGACGAAATCGTGCTCAAGACCGCGGAGCAGTCGGTAGACCTATCAGCAGAAGCCCCAGACTTAGGCACGGTGGCGGCATATATAGAAGTGAATCTAATTGAAATCCATCAGGACTCCTCCCTGCACGTGACTATTGAGAAGGAGGCCAGCCCAGAGGTCCAGACCAACTTTGAACTTGCTGCCGCTGACGTTGGCACCTCAATCGTAGACGTCGCTTACACTATCAACATTACGAAAACCAACCTATCCAATGTAACAGACATAGGTGAAGCCAGGATAACCATGAAAGTGGCACAGATGTGGGTGGATGCGCAGGGTGGCACGGCTAATACACGTATTTTCCGTTCTGGCGACGACGGCACCAGGCAGGTTCTGGATACTATCGTGATAGGTCAGGTTGATGGCAATATAATCTTTGAGGGCGCCTCACCAGATGGGCTCTCAGTCTTTGGCTTAGTAGCCTTATCTACTAAGCTGCCTAGCTCTGTAGCGTCTACTCCCATGCCTGCAACTACGTTAACACCAACTATTGTACCCACTACCACTGCCACTCCTAGGCCCACGCTTACATTGAAACCAAGCTCAGTACCAACTCCTACGGCCTCATCTAATTCGAGACCCGTTCAGATTCCGCCTACACCTGCAGCCACACCAAAAACAACACCGATGCCCACACCGACCGTCGTGCCAACCCCTATTCCTGTGCAATCTCCCACACCCGTTCCATCTCCAATGTCCCCGACTACCTCTACACCCACTCAGATACCGCCTACTCCTACGCCCACTCAGATACCACCTACTCCTACGCCCACTCAGATACCGCCTACTCCTACGCCCACATCAGTTCCTAACACAGCTTCCGTGACAGTTAAGAACTTTGCCTTCGTCCCTATGACAGTTAGCGTAGGTGTGGGTGAAACTGCAACGTGGAATTTCGCCCAAGGCATTCACACCACAACAGGTATAGGTTCTGAGTCATGGAGCAGCGGGAACAAGAGTAGTGGGTCATTCTCTCACACATTCAATACCGCAGGCACTTTCCACTACATGTGCAATCTCCACTCCTCCATGACAGGCACAGTGATAGTCTACTAATATCTGGAATGCTCCCCCTACTACCGACAATCAAACAGCCCTTCTCCTGTCCCTAGCCTATATTGCCCTCCTGAGATGCATCCATACGTAGTCGCGGCTAGAATTTACGGCTAGGCATCCCATGGAGGATTATAGACAATTGGGGCCGTTGACTTGTTCCATCACGCCGGCACCGTAGACGGGACGCCCACCATCTGGGAGCATGACGAATGGTATGGGCGGTTTGGGCTGGAAGAGAGTTGGTATGTGACTATATTCACACCGGACCAGATAGCAGCACTCCATCGAGACAAGGAACTGATGAGTACCTTCATGTGATCCATCAGACAGTCCATCCATGACGGCCTCTAGAGTATGACAAATGACGACCTTAATTGCCTGATTCAGGCCATCGTAGTTTGGCACGGCTCCTTTCTCATTGGCAAGCTTCGGTTCCTGGAGGGACTCCGGTGCAAGCCGTTTCCATGTTAGGGGTTCGAGCACGTCGTTTGAGACGCTTCGTTGAAACTTGGTGCCTGCCTATCGAGCTGATACGCCTTCGATAACAACTACGCCCGCCTGTATGAGTTGCTCATACTCGTGGCCAAGGCCATATTCATTTAGTACCTCGCCAGCATTGGAACCAGGCTTGGGTGCAGGAGACCCGGGCCTTATTGGCGTGCGGGACAACCTGGGAGCTGGCCCACCCGTAGTGATTAGACCTATATCTTCGTGCTCACGCGTCATACTCAGTCCATGGGCCTTTGCCCATGGATCATCGAGATTCTCGGATGCCGTCTTCACGGGCTGGACCCCCACACCAACCTCAGTCATCAGTTTCACCCACTCTTCCGCGGTCTTCAGATGAAGCTGTCGCTCTAGGGCAGCCTCGAGGTCCGCGCCCAGCATCCCTGAGATTCCATGAAGGCCATCAACCATCTCCAGTCTTTGCAGCGCCGTCTCAGGCGCTCCGAGAAAAATCCACCTGTCGTGCGCCCGATAAGCCCGATGCAACGGACCAGAGCCAAGTCTTGTCTGACCTCTAGGCTCATCCCATGTCTTTCCAGGAAATCTCAACAGGAATGGTGATTGAAGAGTGCAACCAGTGTAGGCGAGCGCTCCACGGACGTGCTGGCCCTCACCTGTACGTCTGCGATGGAGTAAAGCAAGAGCAACGGCATAGGCACCCATTAGCCCAGTGCCGCAATCGTTGATGGGAAACTGCTGCAGCACTGGAGGGCCATCGCCACCGAAACGCTTCTGCATCCCTGTCGCCGCCTGTGCAAGCTGTTCCCAGCCGGGACGTCCATCCCATGGACCACCATGCCCGTAGGCATTCAACGAAGCGTAGATAATGCTCGGCTTGCGCTTCCGTACATCCTCATAGCCAATACCCAGGCTTTCGGCAACGCCAGTGCGAAAGTTCTGCACTACAACGTCACAATCTTCCACCAGATGCCAGAATAGATCTAGACCGCCCTCACTCTTTAAATCAACAAGCAGGCTACGCTTCCCGCGATTTACCTCGTTATGTCTCGAGATTCCTCCTTCTCGATGCGGGCTGTCAATTTTGATGACATTCGCTCCGAATTCCGCAAGGGTTCGTCCGCATATAGGCCCGGCGAGGATGATACAGAGATCCAACACTTTGACGCCATCGAGAGCCGGGCGCAGCACTGAACCATCATCGCCACTGAGCAGTTCTGGCTCATGCTCGTATTTCTGTAGCTCCGCAAGTAAGGTCGCGCGGTCTGCATCGAGAGATGGAGCAGAGCCACGCACCAGGCCAGGTGTTCCCTCCAGCCTAGGGTTCACCCCTGGCTGGACAATCCGCCCATGAACCAAATCATCAACTTCAATTACCATCTGTGTCGCTCGCGCCTGTGGGTGGTCCAGCCATTCCCAAATCTCGCGGCAAATCGCGGCAGGTGTTCCAGCACCGTTGATTAGGTCTTCCCACTCGTCAGATGTACGAGTCTTGAACAAGGCTATCATCTTCTCGCTCAATAGTTTGGTGAGCGTCTGGTCGCTAGTAACCATAGCGCGGTCCAAGAGAGCTTCCTGTCGCCAGCTTTCTACACCAGCCGCCCGTACGAATTGCTCGATGAACCGAGTGGTAGAACCGTGCAGCATAATCCATTGACCATCGGCACATTCGTACTGACGGACCCAAGGTGAGCCACCTCTGATTCCCCTGGGAGCTTGGCTATGAACGCGCATCGCACGATCAGCGGACGCCGTGAACGTCGCATCGTACATTGGCACCTCAATGTACTGCCCAATACCATCACGGGCCCGGGCGTTCAACGCCATCGAAATGCTGGTCACTCCGATAAACGCAGCATATGAGGATGAGATGGGAATCGCCGTATAGACCGGACGCTGATCCGGTGCGCCCCCGGGTGTTTCTCGATAGGCCCCAGATGCCGCACCAACAACGCCTTCCCAAGCCGGTATGCCAGCGCGCGGATCGTCGGATGCGAATCCCGGCAACGAGCAATAGACAATCCGCGGATTCGACGCAATACTGGCTTCAAAGCCAAGGCCCAAACGGTCCATCACCCCTGGTCGGAAGTTCTCGACCAGAATATCTGCGCTCTTAATCAGAGCCCTAGCGGTCCCAAGGCCATCCGGTTGCTTTACATCCAAGACTATGCTCCGCTTGCCCCGGTTCCACGTCGAGTTCGCCGGCGTCTGCCATCGGGGACCACCTGGTGGATCTACCTTGATGACATCCGCACCTTGGTCTGCAAGGAGCATTCCGGCCAGTGGGCCAGCTACGTACTGCCCAAAGTCGATAACCCTGATACCAGCGAGTGAACCTGTCATTTCTCTACCTCCTCGAATACAAACCCTACAGAGACCTATACACAATCGTAGCAGCCGATTGCAATCCGGACAAGAAGCGCAATCAGGAAATGCACCTCAAAGACGTCTCATGCCGCCAGGAGATGAACCTGCGACTCAGACAGAGCATTTGACAGCATCTGTGAATCCCACTACCCTAAAGTGGTTGGTGCCTGTACCTACTTCAGGTGCAGAAGAATACATATTGGATGTTCAGTACAATAGAGGAGATCGTCCCACTAAATTGGTAAATTGGAGGGTACTTATGGACTTTGCATTGGCTGCATATACCGAAGAGCAGGAGCGATTCAGACAGGAAGTGCGGACATGGCTGGAGCAGAACGTACCTGAGGAGATGAAGGACCCCATTGACGCGGATGACTTCACTTACGAACAATACTTGTTCTATCGGGAGCTATGGAAAAAGATGGGGGAGAAGGGATGGCTCTATCCCACCTTCGCTAAGGAGTATGGCGGCGGGGGCCTAACTGCTGACCACGAAGTAATCATGTCTGAGGAGATGGCCCGCGCTGGGGCAAAGCCGTGCTCCAGCAGGTCTCTGATAATGCAAACCCTGCTGGTATGGGGCACAGAGGAGCAGAAGCAGAAATTCCTCCCCCCACTTCTAAACGGGGAGAAGATAGCCTTTCAGAAGCTTACCGAGCCTCAGGGTGGAGCGGACCTAGCCAGCATAACAAGCCGAGCTACAAGTGATGGCGACGACTGGATCCTCAACGGCCAGAACGTATTTATAGGTGACCCATATGACGTAGAGTATCTTGCCGGCCCTATGGTCACAGACCCCGATGCGCCTCGCCACCGAAATCTCGGCTACTTCATGATTCCGGTCCCATCGGAAGGCCTGGAGCTAAGGGAAATGAAACTCCTGCCAAGTGCCAGGAAGCAGGCCATTTTCCTAGATAATGTCCGTGTGCCAGGAGACCACCTCATCGGCGGCGTCAACCAGGGTTGGCAGGTAATGGGGACCCACTTGGAGTTTGAGCACGGAGGTCGTGGCAATGCCGCACCCAGACATAAAGATGTAGACAACCTGGTGAGCTACGTTAAGGAGACCAGGCAGAACAGCGACACCCTGGGCAGCGACCCCATAATCCAGCAAGTGTCCATGGATGCAATCATCGAGGCTCACGTCCAAAGCCTATTTACCCAGCGAACGTACTGGATGTATCAGGCCCGCATGTCAATCCAACACGAAGGCAACGTGGCCAATGTGCACGGCAGAGAGTCTGGCCTGCGCAACGCCAAGAGGGTGCGGGAGGTTTACGGGATGTACGGATTCCTGGGTACAAAGGAACCTGGAGCACCACACGGAGGGGCCCAGGAGGTGAGCCAGCGAGGTGCGGCTGGTCAACGCCACGCTGCAGGGAGCACTAACATTGCTAAGGTAATCCTGGCCCGGCGGATTGGCATCAGCCGCACCCAGGAACGGGCAGCGCCAACTGCTTCCACCGCCACCGCTCAGAGCAGCTAAGCATAAGAATAGTACATGGATTGTGGAGGTAGGGTTTCCTCTGTGGGGCCCTGCCTCTGCTTATATCTGAGCCTATCTCCCTGTTTTTCCGACCATTCTACCCGTTGATTGCAACCTGCTAAGCAATAGTTTCGAGTAAATAATTGGGGATTCTGAATCCAGTGATAATCAGCTATTGAATGGACTGGATCAAGGTGGTGAAAATAGCTTCCCAGTGAATGCCAGTGCCAGCAGTTCAGTCAATCACTGGGAGGTAATAATGCTCTTGGGGATCGGAACCACACACAACATTCACAAAGGCTCTAGCAAGAAAATAAAGTAAGGGGAACTGGAACGCAGAGGGATTCCAGCAGAGGAAGGATGGCGAGACTGGGGGCGCGGCGCGATTCGAATGTTAGTGCGAAGCACGCCACGCAATATGAGCACAATGGACAGCCCCGACAGAAGCCTCCATAGCCAGTTGTACCTGGTGGCTATGGAAGCTTCAACAATGCTAGAGATATCTCCTAACGAGCGTACTCCACCGAGCGGGTCTCACGGATTACCGTAACTTTGATCAGGCCAGGGTATACCAACGTATCCTCAATCTTCTTCACCACGTCCCTGGCTAGCTTGGAAGCCGTCACGTCATCGACGTCGTTGGATTTGACCAGAATGCGTACTTCTCGGCCTGCTTGAATAGCGTAGGATTTCTCCACACCGGGGAAGCTTTGTGCCACTTCCTCGAGGGCCTCCAGTCTCTTGGCGTAGTGCTCTAGTGTATCCCTTCGCGACCCTGGGCGAGCAGCGCTGATGGCGTCCGCAGCAGCGACTATGAAAGCCTCTATTGACCCCCGTTCCTCGTCGTGGTGTTCCATAATGGCCCGCTCTATCTCAGGCGCTATTCCATACCTCCGAGCCACCTCAGCACCAATCTCCGCGTGGGCCCCCTCCACTTCGTGAGTCAGGGCCTTACCAATGTCGTGTAGCAACCCTCCCACCTTCGCCACTTCTACGTTTGCACCCACCTCAGCGGCCATCATACCAGCTAGGAGGGAGACCTGCACACTGTGCTGTAGGATATTCTCTCCATAGCTGTATCTATACTTCAGCCGGCCGAATAGCTTGACCAAGTCCGCGTTTAGTCCCCGTACCCCTGCATCGAAGACTGCACTCTCCCCTTCTTCCCGAATATTCTCCTCCACTTCCTCGCGGGTCTTCTCCACAACCTCCTCTACCCGGGCCGGGTGAATCCTGCCGTCCGCAACCAGCTTAGTTATGGCGAGTCTGGCCACCTCTCTACGGACGGGATCAAAGCAGGAAATAGTAACGGCCTCAGGGGTGTCATCTATGATGAGGTCAACACCTGTCGCAGCTTCGATTGCGCGAATATTCCGTCCTTCGCGCCCTATAAGACGACCTTTCATATCGTCGTTAGGAAGAGGGATAGACTTAACCGTGTTCTCAGAGACTACGTCGGAAGCCAAACGATGAATGGCTAGAGTCACAACCTTGCGGGCCTTCTGATCCGCCTCTTCTCTAGCAAGCCGCTCAATATCTCTATAGCGGCGGGCCACCTCGTACTGGCTCTCGTCCTCGGCCTTCCTCATGAGCAGTTCCCTGGCGTCGCTGGCGGAGAGGGAAGAGAGATTCTCCAAGATTTCTAGCTCCTTGTGTTTCATCTCCTCCAAATGAGCATACTCTTGCTCCAAGCCCTTCTCTCGGTTTGCTTGGCCCTTCTCCTTCTGATCCAGGTTATCCGAGCGCCGCTCTAGGTTCTCCTCTCGATTGGCCACCCTTCTCTCCTGACGCTGCAACTCCGAGCGTCGCTCCCTCAGATCCGCCTCCGCCGAGGTGCGTATGCTTAGGGCTTCCTCCTTGGCTTCCAGGACGGCCCTCTTCCGCTGATCCTCAGCCTCCTCAAGCACCCGAGCAGCCTCTTCACTGGCATGCTTCGCCCGTCTACCAACAATGCTAGCTCTGATAAAGAAACCGGTAGCTCCCCCTATTCCCAGGGCGATTAGGACGGCGAGGACAATTATCAACACATCCATTGCCCTGCACCTTCCTTTCTGCCCAGGCTAATCAGCCTGGAAAATTCCGTGCCCCTGCCATATTGGGCACCACCTGATGTTAATCCCAGACATTGGGAGTGTCAAGGACGACGAGTGCAACTTTCGGGATTCTTTCACGTATCGAATTCCACATCCCCTCTGCCTTCGCTCACGAAGAAATCTGACCACGAATCCATTGGGATGGAGGGTCTCAACGAAGTCGGTTTGTCGAGCCTGAGCCTTGGGCACCTGTGTATTAATCGACGTTGAGAGCGAGTCCCAGAGCGCGGCAATCCTGTGGGGCGGCCTCTTCCATACGTTGCCCTAAGCTTGCCGAAAGACCCAATGGTGTGCGTCACAGGAGCCCACGATTACAAGTCTGGCTCACCGCTAAAACACTTATCGCAACGACAGAGCTTTCGCAACAAGTCAAATGGGTATATACCGGAATCGTGGGTATCGCTCCACAGGAACTGCACAGCATATCGCCCAATCTGCATCCAGTCCAGCGCCTGAACATCCTCCCGCACGTCTTTCTCCGCCACCCTACGCCGACCAGTCATCTCCTCCACACACGCAGCACAACAACAATGGCCCCTGAGATACCTGTGTGGATAAATGCTGGGATGTCCATCATCCCACAGAATGTGAATCCCATCGTCTGATAGCGTTACATCTTTAACTGCCAAAATTCATCCCCTCTTACATAATCCCTGTGCTACACCCTAAACTTAAATCTCAGACTCATGGTGAGTTGTGACCCCAATGCCACCAGAATCGAATGTGTCGACGAAGTTTGGCTTGTCAACTCATCATTCCGGGAACCTTTGTATCCATCATCGCTATTGGAGAATTACAGAGCGTGGCAACTTGGTGAGATCAAATCATCAATCCTTCGTCCTAAGTTTGCAATAGAATCGAACCATCACCCCATGGCTCCTAGGCGACGGCCTCCCAACACGTGCAGATGCAAATGGGGCACCTCTTGCCCAGAGTCCGACCCCTGGTTAATCACTAGCCGGTACCCATTATCCATCAGCCCTTCCCGCTGTGCCAACCCCTTAGCGACCAGGACCAGGTGCCCAAGCAGAGCCTCGCTATCTTGTGTAAAGGAGGCCAGGTAAATCACATGCTCAAAGGGCATCACCAGAAAATGGGATGGTGCCCTAGGGTTTATATCTCGTATGACAAATACCTTATCATCACGATATAGAAGCTCGCTGGGAATCTCACCCTGTCCTATCTTGCAGAAGATGCAATCCTCAGCCATACGCACCTATATCGACTTATATATCCACAGTGATTGAGAGCGAGTCCCAGAGCGCAACAATTTCGGAGGGAAGGCTGACTTTCTCACCCAAGACAGGGGGATGAGTTGAGGTTGGGATATATCCCACCACCTTGCTACATACTCACCGAGAGATAAGTTGTCGTCCGCTGAATCCCGCCGATGGTGTGAATATCCCCGATAACCAACTCACCAATGCTATCCAAGTCCTCCGCCTCCACAACGGCAACAATGTCGTATTCCCCGGTCACTGCATCGGCCTCCCTAACCCCTTTCATCTTCTGGAGAACGCTGAGCACGTCTTTGGTCTTGGGTCTTGCCAACCGAAGTCTCAATCAGCACATAAGCCTTCGTCGCCATAGTGCAACCCCATTACCGCCCCAAGTGCTGCTCCATCGAAAGACAATCACCACCAGAAGCACTCCTACCACACTACGCCCATTCTATGTTTACCACATCCCACTGTCAATTGCAGTGCGAACTCGTTGACCTGCTACATGTGCTGTTCCCAACGCTACCGATAGAATTTTCTAAGTGGAGAGCCTTGACACTTTACACCTAAACGCATAAAGTTCCGGCACGAACAGATGCTCTAGTGCGTGCTTTTGCCCATCTGCGGCACGCTCGAAAATGTGGGTGCAGGGCATTGCCGTGCCCGTGTGCTATACTCTGTGCCAAAATGCGAGGGAGCAATCATATTGCGCAAGCTACGCCTAGCCATGGCCCAGATCAACACCACCGTCGGCGACCTAGATGGTAACACCGCCAAAATCCTAGACTACATCCAGAAGGCTAGAACACAACACGCCGACCTAGTAGCCTTCCCAGAGATGGCCATTATCGGATATCCCCCAGAGGATCTGCTCTTCCAACCCTCCTTCATCCAGGCAAACATCCAGAAGATGCACCAGGTGGTCGCCCAATCCCAGGACATCAGCGTCGTGGTTGGTTTCGTGGACTCACAGGGCGACATCCACAACGCCGCCGCTGTAGCTCACGACGGCCAACTCCTCGGCATATACCACAAGATGTACCTTCCCAACTACGGCGTCTTCGATGAGGACCGCTACTTCAAGAGCGGGGACCAATGCCTTGTCTTCGTGATCAACGGCGTCCAAATAGGAGTCAACATATGCGAGGACATCTGGTATGCCCTCGGCCCTACTGCGGTGCAGCGAGAGGTCGGCGCCGAGGTAATCGTCAACATCAACGCCTCCCCATATCATGCCGGTAAGCGCGATTTCAGGGAACGAATGGTGGCCACCCGAGCCTCAGACAACGAGGTGTACGTCTCCTACACCAATATGGTAGGAGGACAGGACGAGCTGGTCTTCGACGGTGGTAGCATGGTCTTCAACCAGAAGGGCGAGATAGTGGCCCGAGGTAAGGAGTTCGAAGAAGACCTAGTGGTGGTTGACCTAGACGTAGACGTTCTCTTCAACCATCGCCTTCGCGACCCCAGGCCACGCAAGGAGCGGTCCGCCCCGGGTACCATAGGAGTTCCTCAGGTAATACACCACTCGGACTACACCCCGGGACAACCCAAAGCGCCCATAGAGCCCAGCATCTTCGAACCCTTGAGCCCCCTCACGGAAGTATACTCCGCTCTAGTCGTAGGCACTAGGGATTACGTACGCAAGAATGGCTTTGAGAAGGTCATCATTGGCCTCTCCGGCGGGATAGACTCCAGCCTCACCGCGGCCATTGCCGTGGACGCACTAGGTGAAAACAACGTCATGGGCGTCGCCATGCCCTCCAGGTACTCCTCCGACGGTAGTCTGCTGGATGCACAGGCCCTGGCCCACAACCTCGGCATAGAGATGATAACAGTATCCATAGAAGAGGCCTTCGAAGCTATGCTGCATACGCTTTCGAACCCTTTCAAAGGCACCAAGCCCAACGTGGCCGAAGAGAACTTGCAGACTCGCATAAGGGGAAACATCCTCATGGGTATATCCAACAAGTTCGGCTGGATGGTTCTCACCACAGGGAACAAGAGCGAGATGGCCACGGGATACGCCACACTATACGGCGACATGGCAGGCGGCTTTGCCGTCATCAAGGACATACACAAGACCTTGGTCTACGAACTGTCCAGGCACCGCAACAACCACGGCAAGCCCAAGAACGCGATCCCAAACAGTGTGCTGGAGAAGGCCCCCTCAGCCGAGCTAAAGCCAGATCAAACAGACCAGGACACCCTTCCCTCCTACGAGGTCCTGGATCCAATCCTACGTGCCTATGTGGAAGAAGACAGTAGCTTCACCGACATTGTGGGCATGGGCTTCGACGCAGAGACGGTCCAAAAAGTCATCACCATGGTGAACCGCAACGAGTACAAGCGTCGCCAGGCTCCCCCAGGGGTCAAGATCACTCCGCGAGCTTTCGGGCGTGACCGACGTTTACCGATTGTCAACCGTTACAAGCAGTTCTAGGCATCGCCTCGAAACGCAGGTTGGAGATGGTGATTGTCGAAGCCTCTACGGCAGGGATTTCCCTCCACCCTAATCCTCTGATTCTGTTCCCTTCTCTTTGAACAGCTTGTCCGCGAGGCGCAGAAGGAAAACCACCGCGAAGATTCCAAAAGCAAACAGTGCGACAATGATCAGCAGAACAAATCCAGTCACC
>VEXC01000010.1 GCA_009391225.1 SAR202 cluster bacterium AC-647-N09_OGT_505m | reverse complement strand
GAATAGTCTCGCTCTAACGCGAGGAAAGGTGTTCGATGATTATTCAGAGCGTCTTGCGGTTGGCATTGGGTCATGCAGTTGCTCTTAGTTTGATGGTTTTGATGGCGTGTGGTTCTGAGCCATCTCCGACTCTGGTGCCCACCGAGACTGCCGCGCCGACACCGGTTGGTGTTCAATCTCCTCTCACAGTCACCGATGCGTTGGGAGAGTCAATTGTGGTCAGTCAGAACCCATCGCGTATAGTGAGTATCAGTCCGACTGCCACGGAAATGTTGTAGCGTATTGGTGGAACTGCAATCGGCAGGGACGCAGGCTCAACTTTCCCATCAGCATTAGCATCGTTACCGACAGTGGGTAGTGCATATAATCCCAGTGTGGAGGCCATAGTGGCTTTGGAGCCTGATTTGATTCTGATTGAGGCCATTACCCAAGGCCATCTATCTCAGGTATTGGCAAGGGTGAATGTCCCTGTGATTGCGGTCAGGGCTACGTCAGTGCAAGATGTAGAGGACGGCCTAACTTTAATGGGCCAGGTGATTGACCAAGAAGAAGAGGCGGGGCTGGCTATAACAGAGATTGGAAGTCGCATTAAGGCTGTGATGGACTCTACAACAGTGGCTCAAAGCGTCCTGGTACTCATATCTGATGCTGACCGTAACATATACGCTGCCAAGCCTGACTCGTATCCTGGAGCAGTAGTTAATATATTGGGGCTCTCCAATGTTGCAGAAGGACTGCCTGATTCAGGGCCTTTTCCCGGGTTCACGATTTTCTCAGCGGAACAAGCTATATCCAGTAACCCTGATATTGTTCTGACGATTTCTCCAGCACCAGCACCTGCTCCTAGACTATCCGACATGCTCCCGAGGGTTCCAGGATTTGGAAGTCTGCCGGCGGTAGTCACTGGCAATCTCTACGAAGTAAGTTCCGATTTGCTATTATCGGCTCCGGGTCCGAGGATAGTAGATGCAGTTGAGGAAATCGCTGGTCTTTTGAACCCGTCTTCTTCCGTGTATTAGAGGGTAGGGTATCAGTGTTGGGACTTGTTTCTGTGCAGAGTACCCTGGCAGTCTTTCTGTTTCTGGGCGTCCTGATTGGCATAGCATTTGGGCCTGCCAAATTTGATTTCCAGACGTTGTTAACAGCCTTGGTTTCCAATGGTGACACTAGTGCTGAACTAGTAGTATGGAGCCTGCGTATGCCGAGAGTTGCAGCAAGTTTGCTTGTTGGGTGCTGTCTCGGTGTGGCTGGATCTTTGCTTCAGCTTTCCACCCGGAATCCTCTGGGAGACCCACAAATTTTCGGAGTGGGTGGCGGCGCTGTGGTGATTCAGGCATTGTCTTTCACAGGAGTGATACAACTAGGACCTTGGAACCTGGTTGCAGTCTCAGTAGTCGCTTCTATTCTAGGAGCAAGCGTCATTGCTTGGTTCGCCTCTAAAGGGGAGATCAGCCCAGCGAGGCTGGCTCTGATTGGGGTTTCCGTTGCAGCTCTTTGTTTAGCATGTGCTACGGGTATTCTGGTGCATTCGAGGGTTTTCACACAGCACTCGCTTGCCTTTATAGGGGGGAGTCTGACCAATCGGGGATGGCAAGATCTCATTCCAGCACTGCCATTTATGAGTCTTGGTTTAGCATTGTCAATTGTGATTTCAGGGCGCCTTAACTTGCTTACTCTCGGTGATCGTATTGCTGCTAGCCTCGGTGCTGAACCAGGCCGAACTCGCATTGTAGCCATGGCTTCCGCTGGAATACTTGGTGGGACCGCGGTTGCGGTGGGAGGTATGGTAGGCTTTGTTGGACTGTTAGTTCCGCATATAGCCCGGCTTTTAGTAGGATATGACGCGAGGCGTATCATATTAACGTCTATTCCACTAGGGGCGGTTTTGACATTATATGCAGACCAGATAGCCAGATTGGCCTTCATGCCATCTGAGGTGCCAGTTGGTATGGTTACCACAATCATAGGGGCTCCCATGATGATCTACGTTGCTAGGCGAATTGCATGAACATCAAACTAAGTGGGGTTCATTTTTCATATGGCTCTCAGCCTATACTGAAGGATGTTACCACCACAATAGACTCCGGAACCTTCATATGCCTATTGGGAAAGAATGGGGCTGGCAAGAGCACTCTCTTTCAACTCATAGCCGGCCACATCAAACCAAGTCAGGGGAGCATATTCATTGGTGATCAGGACACAACTCTAATTCGAGAAAGGGATACGGCCAATCATTTTGCGGTATTGCCCCAGGGCGTATCCGACCCACCGTACCTAAACGTACGAGAATTAGTGGCTTTGGGGAGATTTCGAGCCAGTAACGGTCTGGGCTGGCGACCCAGTGAAGCAGACCTTGAGATAGCCGATAAAAGTCTCACCCGCTGCGAAATGGAACATATGTCTCACCGTACCTTCCAGCAACTGTCTGGAGGAGAGAAGCAACGGTCATGGCTCGCTTTCTGCCTAGCCCAGGAGAAGGAATTCTTGTTACTGGACGAATCCCTTCACGCTCTGGACTTCGAAGCTAGACGAACATTCTTCAGGCTCCTCTCAGATTTGGCAACTGAAGGCAGAGGGATTCTCTTGACTACACACGATATGGATCTCGCCGAGGAGTTTGCCAGCAGACTTCTGGTGTTGCAGGATAGCACTCTGGGCTATGATGGCCCTCCTCCGAGCGACATCCGATGGCGGTTGACCACATAAGGGTTTTCTGCTACGTCTGGTGAATAGCAGCTAGGATGGAATAGAGGCTATCTGGGCTTCTCCAAGTTCCGAGTTAGCCATTCATTCAGCAAGTCACGGAGCTGGTCTTTGCACTGGCGGAGTCCGTGCGTGGCCCCAGGGAAGAGCACCAACTCCTTTGGTTCTTTAGCCCATTGATAGATGTCCTGGGAACAAGAAGGAGGAAGCCGCGTATCAGCCTCTCCATGCACCAAGAGAATGGGTCGTGGCGAGACCATGGAAACATTCCGGGCACCGGCCGTCTGGCTGGAAAGGGCGACCACTGCCGTGACCTCCTGGCTCAAGGGAGCTGCACTGATTACCACAGCTCCCCCGAAAGAATGGCCCACTAGGGCCACCTTACTGCAGCCCAGATACTTGAGGAAAGAAACCCCGGCCAGGGTATCCAACACAGACTTAGAGAGGTCCCTGGGGTCGCGGTAGTCCACTCGCAACGAGGTAAGGCTTCTCGTTAGCAAATCCTCTGCCACCGTAGGGTAAATGCCGTCCGCGGGACCATCGAGCCCTCCCCAAGCGCCATAGACCCAAACAATCCCACTGCTGGGAGAGTGAGACCTGTGGAGGGCTACTCGAAGGTTGCCTTGTGTGGTGTGGAGTGTGAGTGGGACTCCTACCTCATCTTCCCGGGATGGGTCCAGTTCATAGCCGGTGACACCTGGGGCCAGGTCAAAACTCCCAGAACTCATCCGAAGAACCTTCCTCTCTAATCAATTAGTAGCCATCTCGTACAAAGATTTGCTCGCTCAGAGATAGCTATCATATACATTGTCAAGAATCCACTGGCACTTTACGGCCTAGAATTCCTAATCAAGCTTTGGAACGAATCCTGGGTTCAAGACAGTGCAAATGGACACACGTACATCAGTCACTGTGGTTTGCCTTCAGATTCAATCCAAAATCGGTTTGTCATTTTCTTATTTAGCTAGGATCTAATAACTCATTGTGGAGTAGGTGAATATATATCTCAATACCTCGACTGCATCTAATCCCTATGGTTTCCCTATGGTTCAGCTAGATTTGCTGAATCTCCCAACTATAGCCCCTCAGGGAATGTGGTTACAACCAAGAGGCGGTTGTTCAGATGGCGGCCGTTCAATTGCGGGAGTGCTGAGTAAATGTATGAGATATTTTGCCTTCGATAAAGGGTGGCTCCAAAGTGTGCTGCAGTTGTTGCTTGATAACACCTCTGAAGTATAGACAGGCCGCCCATTTAGTAGAGGCTAACACTGAATGATAGAATGAGGCTAAATCATTGGATGGAGGTACTACATGACTGCAGAGTTCAATGAGGAACGCCGTGACGCACTGGTTACACGACTTGTAACATCCCGCGCATTGCTTGAACGTTGCCTCTCAGAGGTTACATCGGATGTCGGGATGCGTGGTACTGAGTGGTCTGTAGGAGACCTGCTGGAACACTTGGGCGAATCCTACTATCAAGACATGGCCCGTCAGTTCCTGAACGAGGAAAGTCCGCAGCTTGACGTCTATGACCCCGAAACGGAATGGAAGCGATGTGTGGAACAGGCCTTAAGCCGCGTAGACGATGCGCTAAGTATTGCCAGGGTGTTGACACCTAAGGAGATGAACCGCACTGGGTGGATGAGTCTCGAGCCTCTGACGGTCCTGGACACCCTTGCATTATGTGTTGCACACGTTGAAGAACACTTAGCCCAACTCAAGGACGAGATTCGCCCTAGAGAAGGACTATCCTCTGCTTAAAAGAGATTCAAAGAGAAAAGAGCCATCAAGAAGCCAGAAGATTGCTTATAGGATTCCGTGGGTGAACCAATTGTAGACCCAATAGCCACCTTGTTGCTGATGTGCTTTGTCGGCATAAGACCAGATTCCAGGGATGCAATCAGGTATTGCATCCGGCCTAAATATCTTTGCGAGATGGCACCACCTTCTTCTGTACTAGCCGGTGGCTCATAGACACTTGGCACCAGAAGCAACTTCCTCTTCTCTCGGAACAACTCTTTGGAAGACCGTTCAAAGCGGCCCCGCTCCTGTGCAATATATTCACGTCAGTCATCCCTAGAATCCCGATTTTACGCTAGCAGAGTTAGCCGGTCAGGGCACGATGGCATTTCATGAATCGGCTCTCTTTCCATTTGCGAGACAATGAATTGCTATATATTCCCAAGACATACCCCACCTATCATCATTATCACGAATACTACCAGGCCATCTCCTGAACCAAGCTCCGTGAGTCATATTTCGTATGCCATACAGTCTATATCTTACGAATACATGCATATGGTCCCAAGCGCAAGCATAATATGCTTGCTCCAGGGCCTTCGAGCGCTATTTTATTGACTTGACAAGCAGCCGCCATATCAATAGGATACCAATCAATTGGTCGCAGCAACCCTGTCCAGAAAGGAGGTAATACGATGCGTATGAACGAGTCTTCTGAATTGCTCTTCGGGCACGCGCGTATCATCCACCTGAGGCCCAGCCGCTGCGATGGTGCGGTTAATATGGCCTTGGGTTATCATGGACACAACCCATGCAGTCCGGGTTATATCCTACCCTGCGAGCCATAGCTCTAAACTTCATCCCGTATCATTCCCTCTCCCGCTAGACCACCCCACGGTCAAGCCGTGCCAATTAAAGGCTGATTCCCTGTTCCGGTTCGCACACAACCTCTTTGAAACAGGATTTTCGCGGGCGTAGGTTATGAGATCAAATTGACCACTGCCGAATATGGCCTGTTCAGTGGTCAGGCCATATCAGCATATAGTTTTTGAGAGATACACCAATGAATAGCCATAATAACATTGAACATCGCATATCCTGTCGGAATCTGTACAAGATATTCGGTGATGACCCAAGCCGACAATTACAATCCCTTGGAAGCCATGAGTCGCGTGAGGAGTTGCTTGCCAGAACTGGAGCAGTAGTGGCAGTCCGGGATGTTTCATTTGATGTTCAGATAGGGGAGACATTCGTGATCATGGGCCTTTCAGGAAGCGGCAAATCCACATTGGTCCGTTGCTTAAGTCGTCTGATTGAAGCCACTAGCGGGGAAATTTGGATCGATGGTGAAGAAATAGGGGCAATGGATAGCCGCGCGTTAAGGGAGTTCAGGAGACACAAGGTAGCTATGGTCTTCCAACACTTCGGGAACTTACCTCATAAGAATGTGCTTGATAACGTAGCATATGGATTAGAAATACAAGGCATGAATCGTTCATTAAGATCCAGCCGAGCGTTGGAGGTTATAGAATTGGTTGGATTATTGGGTTGGGAGTATAACTATCCGCACGAGCTAAGCGGTGGTATGCAACAGAGAGTTGGTTTAGCGCGTGCACTTGCCGTAGATCCAGAGATATTGTTATTCGATGAGCCATTCAGTGCCCTGGATCCCCTTATACGACGAGACATGCAGAATGAACTGCTAAATCTTCAGAGGAAAGTGAAGAAAACAATTGTCTTCATTACCCATGATATCATCGAGGCAGTTAAGCTGGGGGATCGGGTTGCCATAATGAAAGACGGAAGATTTATCCAGATAGGCACGCCGACCGACGTTATAATGAATCCAGTCAATGAATATGTGAGGGATTTCGTCGAAGATGTGCCACGTTCAAAAGTACTGACGGCGTCGTCAGTTGCACGCCCCCTACCAATCATTAAAATCGACCAGATTCACGAGCACCTGCTCAATGATCGTGCTATTGAAGACTCCAGTTTAGTTTGTGTGGTAGATGAACACGATAAATTTGTGGGCACATTGGAATCCGCTAGTATTCGTGGCAGACGTGAGTCTGTCATGGCTGACACAACACCGCCTCTCAATACATCTACGCCCTGCTGTGCGGAAGACACTACGTTGGAAAGTGTTCTGCAACAATTTGGGAGTGGTAACGACCAAATTGTGGTTGTCAGTAGTGATGGTCACATAATAGGTGGAGTGACGAAAGATGATGTGGTTGCATCTCTGACATCTAACCCAATTGAGTAAGATATAGGTATGGAGCACGTGGAATCTAGGACAAAGTTAACTGCAAGAAGACTGAAGAGGCTTATATTATTTACGTCTCTGATTGCCACATATGGGATTGCCTATGCGCTTTTCAAAAGAGATTCCCAGACCGAAGGTGCTTCATTTCCTTATGTGATCGATAAGAACATTATCGATGAGATTGGTGACGGGTTTAAGAGGGTGGGGGAAAGCGCATCATGGCTATTTGACCCAATCGCTGCTTTTATTAATTTATTAGTGGCTATTGCCGAGACTAGTCTGATGGCACTACCTTGGATAACCATACTATTCGTCATTTCTGCGATAGCATTCCGATTTTCGGGACTGAAATTGGCAGCGCTATGCATAGGTAGTCTTACTTTTGTTAGTCTCATAGGGCTCTGGAATTCACTTCTTATCACCTCTAGTCTGATGTTAACATCGGTGAGTTTGGCTCTCTGCATAGGCATTCCATTCGGGATTGCTGCTGGCCTCAGCGACAGATTTGAAAGAATCACTAGACCAGTGTTAGATGTGATGCAAGTTATGCCTTCATTTGTCTATCTGATACCCGCCTTGATATTATTTGGCGTCGGCAGTGCAGTTTCAGTAGCGCTTACCGTCATTTATTCTGTGCCTCCCACTATTCGGCTGACAAATCTTGGTATACGTACAGTTCCTTCTGGAATACTTGAAACTGCCCGATCTTACGGATCTACGCGAAGGCAGACTCTATTTCAGGTTCAACTACCTTTAGCTAAGCCATCCATCATGATGGGCGTAAATCAAACAATCATGATGGCACTAGCTATGGTCATTATCACAGCAGTTGTGGGGTCAAGTGGTCTGGGCAGAGATGTTTGGTACGCACTGCGTACGATTAATACGGGCACTGGCCTGGAAGCAGGTATGGCTATCGTGATAATCGCAGTGCTACTTGACAGAATTAGCTATGCGTTAGCGTCAAATACTAGAAACCGACGGGCGATGTCTATCTCAGGTTCCCCATTTGCGATTTATGCAGAAGCCGCGTGGGACCGAGTTTTCGGAAGAATGGCGCGTGTTTTTAGGGTTAAGGATAACCGGCTGTTCGGCTTTATATTCTTGACTCTTGTCATTACAGGCATTGCAAGAATCTCCCAATTTGAGAACTTGCCTCAGGCCTTACACTTTAGTTTTGCAAACCCCGTGAATAGCGCAGTAGACTGGGCGACGATTCATCTCCACTTCATTACAAGTTGGCTGCGAGACAGTGTAATAAGGGAGTTTGCACTGGGGCCCATAGATAGCATGCTGGTGTCGATGCCTTGGTGGTTGTTTCTGATAGCTATCGTTGGGATTGCATATATGCGCGGCGGAGTCGGTGTGGCTATACTTGCATTCGCAGGCACACTGTTTCTTGCTTTGACTGGTATATGGGAAGAAGCCATGGAAACTCTCAGCCAGGTTCTTACATCTGTGGTCATTGCAACTGTTATTGGTATAACAATTGGTATCCTTGCATCACAGAGTAATGCAATGGCGTCATGGCTTAGGCCCATTCTCGATACAATGCAAACCATGCCAGTGTTCGTGTACTTGATACCAGTCATTATGCTCTGGAGTTCCGGACCAATCGCAAGCGTTATCGCGACAGTAATCTATGCTATGCCTCCCGCTATACGTATGACAGACCTAGGAATCCGTCTGGTCTCGGGTGCTTTCATAGAGACAGCCGAATCCTATGGGGCCAACCGTTGGCAGATTCTCAGGGGTATACAACTCCCACTTGCTGCACCAACCATCATGGTTGGTATCAATCAGTGTGTCATGATGACCTTAGCCATGGTTATCGTGGGTGGACTTGTTGGAGGGGGTGGTTTGGGTCAAGAGGTCTACGTTGCCACTCTCTACCTTCGCATGGGAGACGGTCTGATTAGTGGCTTTGGGATTGTTATTCTAGCGATGATTCTTGACCGAAGTACGCAGTCTAATAAGAGACAGGAGGGGATTATAGTTTAAGAGCTTGCAATGCACGAATCCCGCTATCCCCCAAAATCACCAAGACAGCGGACAGTCCATGGGATTCAAGAAGCCCATAGAGAGAACCGGTGAAACTTAAGGAGGGTGTTTATGATAAGAAGGAATAAATTAGTATCAATCATGTCAGCTTCAGTTTTGGGCATATTGCTCATCTTCGCTAGTTCAGCTTGCAGCGAAGAAGAATCAAAGGGCCCAGTGATTCTGATAGAACAGGACTGGAATGGTAATACAGTGACGACGGCATTGGCTAAACTAATCCTTGAAGAAGAAATGGGATACACAGTTGAAACTAAGTTTGCACCTGCTGATTCGGCCCAAATGTTTGAAGGGCTAGCCAGCGGCGAAATGCATTGGGTTTGCTGCAACTGGCCAAGTTTCAGTGCAGCGTTGTTGGAGGAGTACGCCGATACCGGTAAGGTAACTAGACAAGGGCCAGTGGGCATCAAAGGGACTAGTCATATGTATGTTCCTAGATATGTCATTGAAGGAGATTCCGAGCGAGGAATTGATGCTATGGCCCCTGACCTCAAGAGTTATGCGGATCTGAACAAATATAAGGATTTGTTTGCCACTGCAGATACCCGCCCTAAGGGCAGATTCCTTGACTTCACACCTGGATGGGATTATCGGAATGAGGAAAGACTTGAAGCCCTAGGAGTGGATTTTGAGGTCGTTTTCACTGGGTCCGAGGCGGCCAGTTTTGCTGAGCTTGATGCTGCTCATAAGCGTGGCGAGCCCATAATACTTGTGGTTTGGACACCTCATTGGGCTCCTGTAAAATATGACTTAGTTGCTATCGATCTCCCAGCGCACAGCGATTGTTATCCGGTTACTGAGAAGTTCGACTGCGGCTACGCTGTCGACGACGTGAAGAAACTAACATGGCCTGGACTGAAAGAGGACATGCCCAAAGCATATGAATTCCTTGAGAATTTTCAGATAACTAATGACCAGCAAACTTCCATGGTCATAACGAAAACAGATGAGAGCAAAACAGATGCAGAGGCAGCTCGCCTCTGGAAGGATGCTAACGAACATATCTGGAAAACGTGGATTCCATAGATAGTTGATGGTTGGAAGGTTAGATTTGTGACCCGCGGGGCCGATGGAGATGAGGAATGCCCTCGGTCCCGCGGATGCCACACTGGAAATTTATATTGAGGAAGAAGAGAGAATGCAGGAAACATTTGATGAGTTCTATACTAGTCATGCTAATCGCTATGCAGAGGTTTCCCACGGGTTTATTCAGTCCGTTTACTCGAACGTGTCACATCCTGGTCTGACCAGCGATATGGTTATAATCGATAGGATGAAAGAGCTTATCCCTGGCAAGGCTAATGGTCTGGATGCGGGATGCGGGGCCGGCGCTAGAGACGTTTATTTTTACTGGCAAGCTGGATACGATATTGTGGGAGTTGATGCGGTCCAGGAAAATATTCGCGTAGCTAAGGAGCTCCATCCAGAAATCGCTGATCGTGTATCTGTGTGGGACTTGAGCAAGCCACTCCAGTATTCTAATGAAGCTTTCGAGTTCGTAATGTGCAATGCAGTCATTCAGCATATTACTCCCGAACTGGTGAAACATGTCACAATCCCGGAATTATGCCGAGTGCTTAAACCTAATGGTACGCTCCAGTTAATGTTTAAGGTGGGTGAAGGAATCACAACGGTGTACGATAAGGACTACGATTCCGACAGAACTTTCCAGATGTATGATGCAGAAGACATCGCTGAGCTATTATCTGGGCTAGGCCTTGAAGTCATCGAGCGAGAGGGTGACAAGCTAGGAGGACTAATGTACTTCACCGATACCAAGCCCGTGGACCATTGTTTGTTGTTTGCACGCAAAGTCCGCTAAAGATGGGATGTCTTGCCTCAGGTATTATCTATTCACACTTCCTGGAACACTACAGTTGTTTTTCAACAGGCTATATTATGGCCATAGTTGACCCATGCAACATGTCGAATGCACTATGACTAGATTTGCTACTCCGACGAGTCTTCAAGATATAACCCCCTCGTGGTTAACCGAAGTATTGCACTCTCAAGGACCCAAAATCGATGCTTCCGTAACCAAATACTCAGTTGAGATCATAGGGGAAGGCAAGGGGTTCATGAATCAGCTAGCCCGCCTTAGTATTGAATACAATCGTCAATCAGACAATCTTCCTCACTCTATCGTAGCTAAGTTGCCTACTAGGGACCCTGTACTCAGAAAGGTCGCAGACCTATTTGAATGTGACCAGCGGGAAGTAAGATTTTACCAAGCAGTAGCACCCAACTCTGTAATCCAAACCCCACACATATACTATAGCGCGATTGATGAGGTAACTGGAGATACAATCCTGCTAATGGAGGATATGTCGAATGCTCGGCAAGGAGACAGTGTAGCAGGGTGCTCATTGACTGACGCCAAACTGGCTATCGACCAATTGGCTAGATTCCATTCCTCCTGGTGGCAAAGCCCTCACTTAGACAGATTGGAATGGATGCCCCTGAGGGATGCGGAAACTAGCATCTACCAACAAATGTATCCGGATGCATGGGAGTTGCTTGTAAGCAAAGCAGGAAAAGGAATGACTCGTAGGCTACAAGAAATCGGTGGACGAGTAAGCCAAGATATTCCGAGAATAAAGACTCAGCTTACTAAACCACCTAGGACGATAAACCACGGGGATTATCGCCTTGACAATTGTTTTCTCAGCGCTACATCTCAGGCTGGTTCTTTGGTCGTATTTGATTGGGAATATTGCAGCATTGGAAGAGGTGCCTACGATGTAGCAACATTCATCAATGAGGCTTTTCCACCAAACCAACGAAGGCGGGAGGAAATGGCTCTTCTGAGCATGTATCACTCGCTACTGGTAGAGCAGGGGATTAATGACTACTTATTCGAAGAATGTCTACAAGACTACAGATTGTCGATGTTGGAAATCTTCATCTTCTGGGTAGTAGTCGGGGGATATTGCGATTTTGAGACCGAACGAGCCACAATTTATCTTCATAATGCATGCGAACGTTTTGATGCATCTATCTATGACCTCAATTGTGCAGAATTCCTCTCAACATAAACAGATTTGGTTCATGGTCTGATGCTAAGAAGGATGTCCAAGCAATAGATGGGCCGGCATTCCTGACGAAAGGAGTTGGCGCACTCGCCGTCGTGGAGCCGATACTGGTAGCAGGGGCACTCAGAACAGGCTCTCCTATCCTGCCAGGATGGATTCCAGAAGCCTCGAACATAGGTGAGATTGAGTACTGCCCCTAGAACGCCATAGATTTGGAAGACAGACCAGGACATAAAGCAGCATTGAAAGAGTAAAGGTTACCTCACAAAGGCTCTGGGTTCTGTACAGGACGAGGCGCTTACAAGCCCGGACACAACGCACGTCATTGAGGGCTCTTACCCCAGCCTGCCCATATACTCCTGATGGGCTATAATGTGAGCAGAGTTGCAACGGTTAGTAGTATTAGTAGTAAGGGATGGGATTAGCTATAACAGAGCGTAGATACATATCTCCACCCCAGCATGTGCTACGTATGTTGGTGGATTAAATTGGGAAGGAAGAAAAGAAAATGAGCATTAAGGTAATTGTTTCTTTCGAAGTAGAAGATTTCGATACATTTAAGGCCGGATTTGATACTGGTGAGAATGCTCGAACTGAAGCAGGTATTGCAGCAGAAGCGTTCAAGAATATGGACGCTCCCAGCAATGTATGGGTAGTTGGCACAGCACCATCCAAAGAAACATTTATTTCGTTTTTTTCAGCTCCAACTGCACAAGAGCGTATGAGAAATGCAGGGGTGATTTCGGCTCCAACAATAACATTGTTGGAATCTTGATAGCCTTAATGGAGATATATCCACTCTATACCTCACAATAGTCATATAGTCAGCAATAACATCCTCCCAGCGGGAAGGTCCGACGCCTGACGGTATGCCTACTGCTCTTCGGTATACCCCTAACGACTTATGATGCGGGAGGGTTTCAGAAGGCTGGGAGTCCTAATGGGTGATGAGATGAAACTGAAGTTCTCAACAAACCCAAATGGATGGTCGCTTAGCGTATTAGCTACGTACGCTCCACAATTGGTTGAGCAATAATCCACAGACTGATCACAGTGTATATTACCATTAGGGCCAGCATGGGATACTGGCTCCGCAAGACAGTTTTTGGGCTGTTCATGTTTCGTAGTGCAATCATATGAGACACGTAAACAGCGCCGACATGGCCTAGGACTATAGCAGTCACCCCCAAGAGCCACCCGAATCTTGCGTTGATAAATCCGATATTTATCTTGTAGTTAGCAGTACCCAGTAGGTCCCATCCATAACCGAATGGATCCGAAGCCAGTGGGATGATTAGCTGTCCCTGTATCGCTAGCAGGGTAAAGAAGTGGGCAAAGTTGTAAGCTATGGCTATGGGTATCAGGGAATAGACAAATGACCGTGCTAGGACTAAGGTGCTCCATTCACCACCTGAAGCCCATTCCATCAACAGAGAGAAGAACAGGTAGACAAACAAGAAGAGGGCAGGGCATAGGAGAAGGCCAAGGGTATTGATGGCCGGCAACGCGTTGAAGCTAAAGAGAGTGAAGGCAGTACTGTATAATCCTCCCTGAATGTCTACCCAAACGGGGGTGGCCTTGAAGCCATCAAAGGTCACAGTAGCAAGCATCAAGATGACAAATACCAGAATGTCTGTGGTGACACCCTCTTTTCTAGCAAGGCCCACTGCGTAGGGCCTCAGATTCACTTCACGCTCGGCTAGACTGGCCTGTTCCCAGCACAGATAGCAGTTTACACACCCATCTTGGTCATTGGTACAGTTGGAATCACACGAGAGGCAATAATCCCGGTGGGCGACTCCCACCTCGGTGGGTGCAAACCGGGCAAGAAAGCCGAACACCAATGAGAATGTCTCCCCGTAGCGAAGCCACACATGTCTTCCGAAGAGAAGCATTCCTCCCCAGGTAATGACAGAGTAGGCGATGACCATCATGGCGATCTTCCTGGGCTCAGATGAGTACGGAAAGGAATTCTCCAGCCATGCAAAACCCAAGAAAAGCGCGAAGGAAGGCCATACCCCAAGCCAATCTGGATACTCGTACCCCAGATCAAACTCACCTCCGGGCCTGAGACGCCGATATAGCCCGATTGCCCAACTGTATATGATGCTCCAAGGATTCACCAGGGCCCAGACGTTGCCAACCAAAGCTATAAAGAATCCCATGCCAACCCACCAAATCACCCAAATGAAAGTGGGAGAGAAGTTAGAACTTGGTTGCTGGTCTCCCCAGATACCAGTGGCAATAATCAACAGGAATATGAAGACTGAACCCAGCTTAATGGAGAATGTGACCAGGCGGGCGTCAATGATCTGCGCCAGCGGGCTATAACTCAGGAGATTTAGCCGCCAGTAGCTGTTAAGGCCTTGGGTTCGTCCAACAAACAGGGCAATAAGTACAAATGACAGAGCCACCACGGCTCCAGCCCCAGCGAGGTAGTACTCCAAGGGCACCGGCAAATCGTAGCGTTCACCGAAGCCATGTGCGTACGCGGGTCGCGCCATTGTTGCTCCTGCCACTGCAAACAGAATCAACAACGGTCTGTACATTGCCTGTCCCATCTTGCTTACCTCCAGAGGGCGTTGCGACGTGCTCTATCTGGGCTGCACCTCCAGGGAACCAATGAGAACTTCCTCAGCTCTATTCCCGTGGTCTTGCTTCATATCTACAGGTTCTTCTCCTTCAAGGACTATCTTGGTCATGGCCTGTATGCCGTAGTCACAGTGCTGAGCATCGTTCAGGCTCACCATGATCAGGTACTCCCCCGGAGATTCAATAATGCGTGTATCGAAAGTCACCTCAGGCTCCACATACATCCCGTGAAACATCCCGTTCACGTGCAGGTGCCAGTGATCACCGGCATCGGTAAGTACTATATTCTCAGTTGTTGCGACTATGTTTATATGATGGGGGTCATCAGATGGGATTGCGGTCACACTTATTTCAGGAGTGGGCCCGTCGGCCTCGTGACTCGCCTTGCAAATCCCTTCAGCCTCATGGGAATGATTCGTGTATATCTTGTGCTCTTTTTCTCCATGTTGACCGTTGGTATGGAACGTAATGTTGAATTTACCAGTGGCATTTGCCTTGAAGATTAGCTTAGTGGTTTTTCCTGGAGAGACTTTCTCTTCATAACCGTAGCCGTGAATGTGAAATTCGCCGGGTTCATCGCCAACGATGTTCAGGGTCAAATTATCGTTCTGTTTCGCTTCCAGTTTTCCCATATTAAGTTGATGGTTCTTTATCTCTAGGTCAAAGGTGAGATTTTGTGGCTCAGACCCAGTGCATGCACCAACGATAGTCACGATGGCTGCTGCAGTCATGAATCTGGCCAGTAAGTTCTTTGGGCTTCCCAGTAATGGATTGATTCTTGACATCATTGGAGTTTTCATCGCGACTGATTTAGTCGACTGGCTTAGATGTCCCACTCCTTCTAGACGGTCGAAGGTACCAGCCTACGGCAATCATTAGTGGAATGGCAGAGGCGAGGACCATAATGAGGCCCCAATCAATTCCCACGTGTTGTACTTGCATAGGAAACTCAACTCTGGTGACCATCTCGTTCTCTGTGATATCCGCAATGAATTCCCATTGTCCTACCTGGTGTAATCCTATGCTGAAGTCGTACCAATTATAGTTAGGTGGGATGGTGTAGGTTTCGATTGGTCCCAGAGGAAGCGACTCAGGCGTAGGACCCACTGCGCTCACTTTGACTGAGGCATTGTTCACAGGTTGCCTGTCCTGCAGAGTCCGCAACACTATAGTAGCGTGGAGATTACCCACCCTTGGAGTGGCCTGGGATACCCTGACTTCCACCACATAGGGCCCATGGATCAACTCAAGAATTGGTATGGTCCGCCCATTGGCTTCCGCAAGGGATGCAATGTTATGAAGGTAGAAAGTCACTAGGGACAGAATCACAATTGCTGTACAGAGAATCTTAACCAAGACTGACAGTACGCCCTAAGTTATTCAGCAAAACTCATTGAGCGCTCCTCAAGCGCATCCCTTGGAATCAGTGTTGCGTCGACACTATGTCTGTACAGAAAGTTCCTCATTGAATTCAGCGATGGTCAACTCTCAAATTGTAACTAGGCCGCTACCTCATGGCAACAAGCAATCTATTCGATGATTCCTAGGAGTGCGCTATGCTCCAGGTCTTAGGGAACTACCTCTAGCCTGGGGAGTGTTCCAGACTGGAAATAATAGGTATGTTACATGCTGCACAGGCATCCATTGAGGGGTTTGGCACAACCTGGGCGTAGAGCAATCTGAAAAGAGTGACAGATGGAACATAATCAGCCGCATCTGCTGGTCAATGCTTAGTTTGTGCAGTGTCAAACTTATCCTTACGGATCACTACAATCTCTTGTGAAGCCACAATTCAGGCATCGTATCTTACAGTGAATCTGAACTATATTAGTTGAGGAACATATGATACATCCCATAACTTTTCCTTACTTCGTCCGAATGTCGCTTTCTTTGAGGACTTGACAATCTCCATCTCAGAATACGTCTAGTGTAAAGCCGGAGCTGCCAGGCGTATCCTTGAAGTCCAGCACCGAATCTATCAAACGCTCAGTGAGTAAAGGGTCCATAAGCAATAGCTTCAGCCCGTCGAGTTCAACAGTGTGGTCTCCATCGCCCTCTACGTCGACTACGATACCGAAGTCTCCAGGGCCCTCCCAGGTCGGCGGTATGGCCAGCCTCAGGCACTTGCCCGGATCAAGGCTCCGCGTTGAGAGGATGCGCCCCAATTCCTCCTTGGCAGCATCTGTTACAGTTACCAACTAAAACACCTCAACTCATGAAGTATTCTACGCCTTAGTCTCTGGTATGGGTAGCCCTAGCCACTACTATTGATAACTCTAAGCTATCTACATCCGTAAGTGTCCACCACTTTCTCAGTACCATAGCAGTTCAATGGCCTGTGTCCTAGACAACCGTTCCTAGTTTGTGGCACTCTTCCCACTGTCCATCAAAGGAGTGGGTATCCATGTGGTTAGGAGTTCTATGGTGCATAGAGATAAAACTCAGGTCTCTACTGCTGTTAGTTCTAACCTCAGCGTTTTTGGTGTTGGTTGCAGCTTGTGGCAGAGGTGGTCAGACGGTTGATATTCCGACAGTTGTAGTCAATGAGTTAGATGAAGCAGAACAGACTCCAGTAATTGCTCAGAATACACGTATACATTCTGGTATACCACAATATATGGAAGGAGTGTGGCTTTGTGCTAATTCAAGTGCTCCGTTTGTAGACGACTTGAGTACAGAACAATCAGAAGGTTATCGTTGTTCGGTGACAGTGGAATATACAGATGAATTTGCTGTTGTTAAAGGCAACGGAATCCCAAATCATGATTATGAATCGGGCCTTGGTTGTTGTGCCGCAGAGGTCGAATATGAGTGGAAGATTCCATTAGAACCGGAATTAGCTTCGTATGTAACTTATGCTCCTGAAAGAGGGGCCATAGCTATTTCAGTTAATGGGGTTCCATTTTTCGGACCTGAAGAAGGACCCGGAGGAGATGCAGTAGCGCTACACTTCGATTATTTTGTAGAAGATAGGCAGCCAATAGTCTTAGGTCTATGTGGTGGTCATTCTGCGGGTACGACTTTCCATTATCATTTTGACGGTAATTGTGTTCACTGGCACCCAGAGATAGAGGAGAAAGAATGGAAAAATTGGAATGTGGCGTTTCTCAAGAAAGACGAAGCGTCTCCTGTTATAGGTTTCGCATTTGACGGATATCCGATATATGGACCTTATGGGAACGATTCAGATAATATCTTGAAAGAAATGAATTCCAGCTATCGTCTTAGAGAAGGGGAGAACGGATATGGTGGAATAGATGATTGGGAATATGTGGAGGGACTGGGTGACTTGGATGAGTGTAACGGAATAACTTCTGAAGTGCCTGGAATGGATGGGGATCTATATCATTATCACGCTTCTAAAGTCAGTGGTTCCGGGGAAATCGGTTTTCCTTATTTCATACTTTGCTATAGCGGCGTTCCAGAGACCAGTAATATGAATCAGGGTTCCCAAGACCCTGATGGAGGTATGAAGAATAGAATGCCAGGTGGAAACAATGCTCCTCGAATGGGGAAGCCAGACTGCCTGCCACCTAAACCACCGCTTGGTAGAGACAATTATCCTGCAGATTGGTCAGATTTAAGTCCTTGCCAGTAAGAGTATTCCTTGATTATATGAAAGCCCTATGCTTTGGAGAACCACCTTTGCTCTGTGGCATCCATCTTACGGGTTATAGTGTGGGGCGGTTAGATCTGACTAGAAGTCCAATGATGTATTGGGTACAATGGCGGTATAGAGATGACTCTAAAGTTCATATCACTACTCCTGATACTGCCAAGACCAGGGAGGTAGATGAATAACCGCACCAAGAGAGACCGTCAGGCAACCACAAGGCTCGCGCTAATTGCGATACCCCTGCTTGGATCTATTGCTTTCGCTCTGTCCTCACTATTCGGGAAGCTACTGGAGAACGAGACGTGGCAAGTCTTGATGCAGGTGGCTAGTGGTTTCATGGGAGCCTTGGGCCTCCTAGCAGGCTCCGTAACTCTGGTGTTTCAGATGACCCGCAGGCAGGTCAACCTTAGGAACGTCATCGTATTTGGGTGTTTGTACATGCTTGCTATATTCGTCTTCCTTTGCAGTTGTGTGGTACTTATAGAATCTTAGAATTCCGAGTAAGAAGGCCAATCCTCCGCGAGTGTGTCCTAGATTCTTGGTCTGTGTTGACCTGTGCCGGAACGTTTTCTTCTGCGAAAGCCGCCTCGATTTCCTGACGTAGCCCAATGTTGAGTGTCCTCCCTACTGCGGCAACGTTCCTACTCATTTCTTGCACCAACCCTGCCGAACAGATACGATTGGGATTCCATACAGCCATGCCTTACAGAACTCCCATAGAATGTGGCATACCACTGAAGGGTTATAATGAATGGGAAAGTTGATGCATCAAACTTTTTCTTGGAGGTGAGAGCGTTGTCCGAGATTGAAGATAAACTCGAAGAGATGGGTTTGTCGCTACCAGAAACACCCATTGCAGTGGCCAATTACGTCCCGGCTCTGGTTATTGGGGATATGGTATACCTATCTGGTCATATACCTAGAAATACCGATGGTTCGTTTGTGACAGGGAAACTAGGGGAAGATTATTCAGTAGAGCAAGGGTATGAAGTTGCGCGACGAGTTGCTCTGACTCTAATCTCCTCACTTAAGGCAGTTTCTGGTGATTTGGATAACATCAAGAGAATCATAAGAGTGACTTGTATGGTCAATGCAATTCCGACATTCACACAACATTCTGCAATCGCGAATGGGGTATCAGATCTCTTGGTGGCTCTCTGGGGGGAGTCCGGTATGCATACTAGGGTCGCGGTCGGTATGGGCAGTCTTCCGGGAGGAGTACCGGTTGAAATCGAAATGATTGCAGAGCTTTTTCATAGACCATAGCAGCTAGATCTCATAATTTATTGTGGGCACTGGGGGTTTCATCAGATGAACGTTGTGAAGGATGTTCTGAAATCCGGAAAGACGGTTATCGGGACCAGCGGATCCGCGTTTGGCGATATGGCCATGCTGGCTGATACTGGTTTTGATTTCCTACTTTTTGATACTCAACACGCACCTGTGGAGATCAAGCAATTAACCCCAGCCCTCCAAACGATGCGCGGGAAGAAGGCGGCCCCGATTATCCGTGTTAGTTCAAACCGTGCAGATTTAATCTGCTTCGCTCTGGACGCTGGTGCTAGAGGCATCATCGTGCCCATGGTCAACACAAAAGAAGAGGCCACTGCTATGATACGGGCCTGCAAATACTCACCGCTTGGTGATCGCAGCAACTCAGGCGTCCGTGGTGAATGGGGTGAGAGTAAAGATTACCGCAGTTATATGGATATGGTTAATGATGAGCTTTTAATCATTCCTATGATCGAGACACAACAGGCTATCGATAATATAGACGAGATACTCAGCGTTGCCGGGATAGACATCCTCTTGGTTGGCCCATCAGATCTTTCCATCGAACTTGGTGTGCCGCTTGATTATGCATGCGATACGTACCAACGAGGGTTGGACAAGATTGCTGCTGCGTGCAAAAGCAACGGAGTGGTTCCGGGTATGTACTTCATACCTCCTGACATGGACCCTAATTTCTTCGTGGATAAGGGGTTCAAGTTCTTCACCATACCATGGGCTAAATGGGCAATAGAGGGCGTTCAGAATGGGCTGGCTGGCATAAACAGGTAATATCCAGAATAGTAGGTGTGGCAGGGCTTCGCGAGCAGAGGCGCAGGAGCCCCAACCCCCATTTTCACTGCTGGAAACTCCTTGGAAATTTCAGCAGATGCGAATGCACTGATGACGGACTACTTTGGGAGCACTGCTATGTTGATGATGAATAGTTGATAGGTGACCTCAGAGTGCTCTGACTACTCGGAGTGCTCATACACGTTGGGATACTGCATTATGATTGGCTGGTTCAACATCCATTCGTACTTTCTTATGGCCCTGGCAATCTCTGGCTTGGCCCTTATTCTCGCTTTGGCCATTAACAATGGCTGGTTACGTGGCCTCATAATGGGATCTGTGGTGGTCATATTAATGGCAGGCTTCTTGATGCTCAGGACAGGGACTAGCACACACACGACTCAGGGTCAAATCACATTGGCATTGGATGGAGACATACCAGTGCTGCTAGAGTTTTATTCGGACTACTGAGCGATTTGCCTAGCGGCAAAGCCCACGGTGGATGGGCTAGAACAAGAGCTACAGGGAAAAGCATTGGTAATGCGAATCAACTTAAACGAAACTGTAGGCAACGAAATGGCTAAGAAGTTCAGCATATACTCGGTGCCTACGTTCATCGTCTTTATGGGTGACGGACAAGAGATTTGGCGCAGACTTGGTTTCCCAGATCGATCGGCCATAATAGAAGTGATCAATAGGATCACTTAGCTCGTTGGATTCCAGATTCTTGTGCCCGGCTTGGTGAGATTGCACGGGCACCCCATGATTCCCCGCCGCTGTTTCCCAATCGCGAGAGGAGAGATTGTGGCAGAAGCGTGTCGACGAAATAGACAATGGAGCAGAGATACTGGTGAAGAGGATAGATGTGGTAGTGCCGAACATATTCGGAGGTGAATAGAGGGCAGTGGTAAAAGGTATGTCTTGTAGGTACTCTGAATGATTGAATCACCATATATGACAGTGCGTTTGCTTCTTGGTGGCTATTGCACATTCCAGTAGGTTTCTGTTTCTCCCCAAAGACTATGAGCCACATGAGAGTAGATAGGGGGCAACTTCTCAAAGCTACATGCAGGGTATAGAAAATAGCGACGTTGTCAATATCTTGTCAATGCCAGACAAAGAGAACCGCGGAGTGGTCTTCATGGTCTGTTTTCAGATATAATTTCAGCCATGGGCCAGCGTAGCTCAGTGGTAGAGCAGCGGTTTCGTAAACCGCAGGTCAAGGGTTCGAATCCCCTCGCTGGCTCCATAATTTAGGCACAAAAGAAGGCCCTTGAGATGATTCTAGGAGCCTTTGGTCTCCGAAATGGTCACGGAACTCCCATAAGGGCCATTGTGGCATGCTTATTCAGCTGGTTTTCCAATCCGGCGGCGGCGGTGGCTTGGATGTTTGGTAAGAGGTGGGAGTAGACGTTAAGGGTTGTGGACACCTTGCTATGGCCTAGGCGCTCACTTATAGCCTTTATGTTGGTGCCTTCAGCCAGTAGCAGGGATGCGTGACAGTTTAATTTCTATAAAAGGGTTACTTCAGTTTCCTTGTGCCATCTGGGTTAAACCTACTACGTAGAGCCACGACAACACATATAGTGACAACAGCAGTAATGCCCATAGAAGGAACAATATTGCCTGTCATGCTATATAGAAACCAAAACACTCCATTGATTAATGCTCCTGCAATGCATCCACGTATGAATTTCATAGATGAATATTGCCATGACGATGGCAAACCACCAACAAGCCACGCAGTCTAAGCAGCATCCTCTCACAACCGCTCCTGGCCTGTGGAATACCAGTGAGGGGGGTTAATGTGGCTAAGCGCGTCCAGGCCGAGGGGCTCAACTAGGCGAGATAGGCCGTCAGTGACGTAGCGAATTGTTCGCGTTGCCAATCCCTCACCTCAGACGACTGGAGTTCAGCACCCAGTGTACGTGGGAATTTCGCGAGGCGTTCAAGGCTTACCATTGGCCATATTAGAGCCTGGTCTATAAACAACTGTCTCCCCAACTCTACTCTCCACTTCTTCAGCATCTGGAAACGCCGCTTTTCAGCTGGTGTTGCCAGTTGGGGGCTGTGACGCATTGAATTACTGATTGGTGGATCTGCCAAACCTCTGTCAAGAGCAGAACGCAAGAGCCTCCCAAACCGGAAGTCAACTTGCCTCTTGAGTGATGGGATTTGGGATAGCTCAGTGTCCCAATTTGATGCCAAATGTAGAAGAGTTTCGTGTGGCAGAACAAAGTATGGTGGCCGGTTGAGACGCCGGGCCTCCGCTTCTCGTAGAATGAACAGTCGTTTCAAGATTGCCTTTTCTTGCCCAGTTAACCTGTGGCTTCCTTTCAGCGATAGATAGGCCATTTCCGGGTCCGGAGCGACGTAGCGAATCTGTTCCAAGCGAGCGCACTCCTCAGCGACCCAGGAAGACCTTGAGACAGTTTGCAGCTTGCTTTCAAGTGCCTTTTGGATACGCTGAAGATACCAGACATCCATAGCTGCATAATTCAAGGCATCCTGGCTGAGGGGCCGACGGGACCAGTCGCCTTTTTGCAATTTTGCATCTTTGGAAAGGTCCACTCCCAGCAAGACCTCAGCCAGAGACGACAGTCCGATCTGATTCATACCGGCAAAGCGGGCTGCGATTGACGTGTCGTAGAGGTTTCGCACTTGAATTCCCCACTCCCTATCAAGGCACCGTATGTCGTAGTCTGCACCGTGAAACACTTTTACAATCGTATCGTCGGCCATTACTTTGCCCATCGGTTTCATATCATCAACTGTGAGGGCATCGATTAGGTAAACCTTGCTGTTAGTAGCTACTTGAATCAGACAGACTCTTTCAGGGTATCTGTGTAGACTGTTTGACTCGGTATCTATGGCGATGCAGCGTTCCTGCAATAAGATACGCGCTAGACCAGAAACTTGGTCTGAGGTGGTCAAAAGATCTATTGCAATCTGGGGTTTGAGATTCATGTTACATAATCTTCACTCGCGATTTGGCCATGTAACTGCGCGAGCTAAGGCACTGAGGATATCATTATTCTAGTACCGTTTGTTGGTATATGATGTGGTCTGGTTCAAGTTACTGCCCGCTACTCTTCGTCATACCACTGACGGGTTATAATTGGAGGAGGATTCCATGGAGGCGATGATATGAATCTGAAGTCCATACTGCTACTGCTGGCCCATGTTAGGTACAACTGGGCAACACAGAAGCGATTGTTGGAAGGCTAGTACATTAGACAAACTTAATAAAGATGGGAGCAGAGTCATTCGTTCGTCTTTTAAACAACAGCAGTGGCTATACCTGGTAGCCTTCCCTGCTGGACATGGCGCAGTAGATTGGGGTAGTGGGGCTTTATGGTTACTTGCACCAGCAATGGCTGTATCAATGGGCCTTAGCCCGCTCCAAGTGGGCATGCTTTTTGCAGCCAGGCAGATAGCTTCTGGCATTGCGCAACTTCCCGCAGGACTGATTGGAGACAACCTAAGTGGGCGAGGTAACTTCTTGCTCGGCACGTTTTGGTTGGTTTCTGCGGCTCAATTGATAGCTTCAGGCTCAACCAATTATTGGGTGGTTGTTGGATTCTTAACACTAGCAAGTGCTGGATCTGCGGCGTGGCACCCGGTAGCTATGGGTGTAATGACTCAGTGGATGCCACGTAGGAAGGGATTTGTCATAGCAATCCATATGATGGGAGGAACCATCGCGGAGATTGCTGCTCCTCTTCTAGTGGGCGTTTTGCTTATGTCCCTGGATTGGAGCTTGGTGCTTCAGATCAATACAGTGCCGACAATTGTTTTAGGTTTGATTTTTCTCAGACTAGCGCCGATGGTGATGGCACCTCCCAAGGAATCTGCGATCGGTGTGAATATCACCGGTTTGGCGAAATCGATTGTGCGACCAGGTGTCCTTGCTATCCTACTGATGATCATACTTCACAACATGTCCATGGTCGCATTTATGAGCATGGCACCGTTGTATTTCCAAGAGGTTAGGGGGTTTTCCTCGGGACTGACCGGACTTGGGTTTTCGTTGTTCCTGATTGGGGGCGCCGTTGCAGCCCCTTTTGTCGGGCACCTTTCAGATAAAGTCGGCAGAAAAACCATGTCTACTTGGGGACTAATAGGAGGAGGAATTTGTGCTTGGTTTATAACATTCACACCAAGCGATGTCACCATATTCCCGCTTCTAATTATTACTGGATTCTTGATGCTATCAATTCGCTCTGTCATCGTTGCAATGGCGTTAGAAAAGATTGGGAACCGCGAATCTACAGTCCTTGGTTTAATCTCGTCTGTGGGGGAGGGGTTCGCTGCTTTGGGGGCAGTATTGGCGGGAATATTGGGTGACGTGGCCTTAGAATTTCCACTAATATTAGCCGCCATTTTGTCTATGATTGCTGGTCTTGTTATCTGGCCATTGAACCGCAATAGCTGAGATTTCGTAACAATCGTCCCTGTATGTATCTAGTCATTGCCGCTACTTCCCAGTTACGTCCTGCCGATTTCTTATGCCTTTTATGCTAGGTAGCTATCCATAAGAGGCTTGGCTGGCATATACGCCGACGAGGAGGAGAGGTTCCGGAAGAATCTGAAGCCACCAAATGAGGCGATGAGAGAGAAGGGAAGGAGCCTGGCTAGGCTCCAACATAGTGGTCTCTAGGGTGTGCCAGTACGTCACCATGTAAATGTATGGTGTAAAGTGGTAGTGAACCATGTGCAAGGGGTAGGTTGATGTGTGGTATAGGGGTAAGGCTTAAGGAATCACCCTCTGGTCCGCGACATCCCCTGACGGGTTATAATGGAGTTAAGGTTCCACAGGAGCGATGAGATGAAGCTCAAGTCCATATCGCTGATCTTGCTACTGCCAGCACTTATGTTATTGTTGGCAGCTTGTGGTGGTGAAAGTGAGATGGCAGATAGATCCACATCATTGCCCACAGCAACGTATACGGGCGTACCACCCAGAGGCATATCTGAGACCACACCGGCGCCAATAGACACCTCCGCTGCGACCCCCGTGAGCAGGGTCACTGTTACTGGGCCAGGTGAACATGTCGTTCCCAGAACGGATAGCTCTGGAGCTAATTGGAATCATCTTTCTGCTGCAGAGAACTACCGCCGTGTTTCCCCGCCTGACGCGAAAGCAATAGACCTTGAATATGACGACATTGTCGGGAAGGTTCGAGTAATCGGTAATCCGGGTGCAGTACCAGAAGAATCGAACGTAATGGTAGCGAATTTGGAGCTAGGTGGAGTTACCCTAGTAGTTGCAGATTCATCAGGTGCATTTGAGGCCAGTGTGCTCGCCAGGCCCGGCACCCATGTACTTGTAAAACAGGACACAACAGGTCAACAGATTAATTTGAGCAATGGAGTCGATGAGCAACTAATAAACGAGGGCCCCAAGTCTCCGGGAGTCATTCTGAGTATTCCAGCTCCAGAAACAAAAGAGGTGTATGGTTTTGCGGGCGGTGCGAGGATCCCCAACAAAGAAACAGTTTGGGTGGTGGAGGGCAGCCTTTCAAGAATTGCCTTCCAGGACGGAGACCGAGCAACAATTGACGGGAAGCTGTCAATCCTAACAGGTACTCAGATAATTGACGATCAGATACTTGGCGACATTCGTTACAATTTCATTGGTCGAATAATTGGCGATGAAAATGGACTCCCAGTGGGCCCTGGCGGAACTTTTGCTTCCAACATCCTAACTCCGACTGGGTTGCCCATTCTTACCGGTATGAACAATGGAGATTTTTTCAATAGCAATTGCGATGGCTCTCCACTGAATTGGAGAGATGAAAAGGATAAATCCGTATCGGATTTTTCCTGCGATGTAAACATAGACACGTATGGAGGTACGCCTGAAGGAACTTACATATTGTGGCTTGCGTTACATTTTCCGGAAGATACTCCAAATGTAAACGAAGACGGAAAGTTGTTTAGCCTCGGGACTAGTGTGGCTGGTACTAGGAATATGGTTGCTCTCGCAACGGTGACCGTTGGGTCTCCAAAACCTGTGAGGTTGCCAACCACCCTATTTGCAGACCTTCTGCAGGAGGGTACCCGTGGCGGGGTGTGGTCCCGAGAAAATGAATCTGAATTTGACATCGGTCCTCTAACGATCACGAATCATAACCCAGTAATCCCTCGTTTAGACCCATATGACGATTCTCTGTCGCATCGTTTGGACCCTTACGCACCGTTGTTGGGAATGGTTGATCGCATAACTCCAGCGGTACCTTTCATAGAGTTCGATTTCTCTAGCAGTAAGCTACAAATTATAGTAGAGAGACCTGATGGCAAGACAGATGTCCTAGGTCCGGCACCACTTGGCGCCTATGGAGTAAGGACACCGATTTTGCCTGGCAACAGGCCCATTGCTGGAGGAGGCGGGCATATCGTCGAAATACCTCAATTACTGGGTTTGGGAGATGAGTTCGTATACGAATTCCCGCTAGATGGTGACTACATACTGAAATTGTCAGGTCATATTAATGACATAAATGGGTATATGTTTGAACTCACTGGCACATATGATCTGACTGTTGCGAGTAGTCTGGATATCGAAACTATGCTCTTACCTGGAACTCCTTTCGAAGCTGGAGACAGTTTGCCGGTCGGATTACACGTGTACCCACGGGTACCAGCAGAGGTTGATTTCACAGTTACTCACGTTGGTGCAGATAATAACCTCACCTTGCAACAATATAAAGGTGTTGCTAACGAATCTGGCTATTGGGACGGTGGAGGGGAATATTATACCTTCGAAAACGCAGGAGAATACAAGATAGATGTGGAGGCCCGCTACACCAGCAAAGATAGTGCTTTATGGGTAGGTCGTCTTGTATATGGGAGTGCAATCGCAACGCCTGACGGACCCATCATCGCACACGGACGTAGAGGCACCGATGGCACTGATTCTATTCCTCCCCCATGGGGATTCGGATCTGATTTTGAACCGGGAGGACACCACCAATTCCCATTCTTTACCGGTGACATCCTTTGGGGGGTCGAAGGGCCGGAACCAAATCGAGAAGAAGAAATGGGGCCCGGAGATTCAGTCAATACCCAACTGAGCTTTCAGGCCTTGGATACCAAACATCCTCTGGTGGCAAGGGCTATCAAGCAAGTGCCGCCAAACAGCGTGGGTGGAGATATATCTTCCTTCGTAAAGGCTGGTCAGATTCCACTGGCAACATTTGTCGAGTTGAACCCAGATGGCAGCGACAAAGGTCTATCCCTAGGTTTTCGGCCTGAGCAATTGAATCTGCGCGCGTATTCATACACCTCGGCACAAAGGCCCGGAGTTAGAGTGAGAGAGCTTATCCAAGGAAATGATGTTGGAATCGCTTACTGGCGGTTCAATGACGCCTATCATATGCAATCTGGTAACGGCCATGAAGGTGATTTGCCAGGCGACTTCAAGTTCCTCTATGGTGCTGCTGTGATACGGGACATCGAACTCAAAGAAGGGATATTCGCCATATACGGATCGAGCTGGGTTCTGGCGAGGGATGACGACCCTATGGGCTCACGCTTCATGCCGCCTTTTCAGGGCAATGCCGGCGGCCCGAACGGAGGACCCCTCTTCAACGTGCATGGACGTGACGTAGACATGTTCTTTCTGCCGCTGGGGGTGAGACCTGGCTCAGTCCTGGGAGTCGGAGATATTTTCAGGATGGCAGGGCCAATCATGCCAACCCTGCCGAGCAAAGTTGAATACACTGTCACCGCTCCAGATGGAGCAAAGCGCACACTTGAAGGACGAGCCAATGCTGTCGGCTACTATTACGACCCCTCGAACGATTTCGAGCTTGACCAGCCTGGCCTGTGGACGGTTGAACTGACAGTCACTCACGACGGCATGACCAGTGCCGGACCAGTCCAAGAGCCTTACCCAACCGGTGGGCCGCTTACACCAGACGGGCTCACTTTCACTTTTGTCGTAACCGACAACGGCACAAAGGCATTGGGTCTGACCACAGACTTGATTCAGCGCAGCCCGCTTCTCTGGTATTCAGGCGGCATCCAAAATGCACATTTTGAGACAACAATGCCCCAGGGATGGACCGGCAAAACGGCTCACGTGACCGTCGCGATGCCTGGGATTGTTTTGGTCGAGAAAGATATCCGAATTGAGGGTGGTGTAACTAAATGGTGGCTTAAGGGCGAGGAAATGAACCTATTGGCCAACAATTTCGATTATGGTGCGGGGCTGTCCGACACGATCACTGTCACCTATTATGCGGAAGAACTGTCCGGACGACAGGCCGCGGGCACTATCGTCACACATGGAGCGAGGGTCCCTCTCGGCCTTCCTTATCCTGTCTCCGGCGATTGGCCCACCGGGCAGACCAGATGCATACAAGGCGAGACTGAGCTTTTCGCCAGCGATTTTGAGAAAGGCACAGAGGGCTGGAGATTCAGCTCCGATGAGGCATGGTCTGTTGTTCAAGCTGATGACTCGAATGTACTCCGAGGCGCCGGCCACGTTCACGCATACGCAGGTGACAACTGGGACGAAGTAGCTTGGCGCATGCGTGTAAAACTAATCACCGGAAATGCCCACCTCAACTTTCACGACAAAGATGGTCTTCGATACCTCATATCTTTTGGGCAAAATGACACCAACGTTATGTGGAGGGATGTTGGGGTTGGGTCGAACATACATCACTCGCTCAACAAGTGGCATGTAGTTGAAATCAGCCTCTTCGAGAAAGTGCTGCGGATAGGTATCGACGGGGTGCTGGAAATTGAGCAACCTGATTCCAACCCACTCCCGCCTGGAGGGATATGGCTTGAAGTGCTCCCTGACAGTGAGGTGCTTTTTGACGATATTCACATATGTGAGCCAAACGGTTGATATTCACGGCCGATGGCTAGATTCGCTATAGTTCTGTCAGGTCTCCTACTTGCCGTTTGTGCCTGTCAGCCACCCTCTGACGAACCGAGCATTCAGGTCACACCGGACGCCATATCCCACATATCCCTCGATGGCCCGGTCTCATCTTCTGCTGTGGCGGTGTCTCCGGATGGCAAGCTTGTAGCAACGGTCAATCCGGACAGTGACTCGATTACCCTGGTCGACGCCAGCACCTTAGCAGTCCTGGCTGAGATACCTGTTGGTGACAACCCTCGCACCATGTCTTTTACACCCGACTCTAAAACAGTGGTGGTAGCCAATCACGGGTCGGCAACCCTATCCAAAGTCAACCTTAACCAGACGGTAGAAGTCACCAAATATTCTGTAGGCTCCATGCCATACGGAGTGGTTACCGATGGAGTTCACGTCTTTGTCACTGAATTTGCTAGCGGAACTGTAAGCATAATCGACTTGATGACTGGAGAACTGTTGAATCGTATACCCGTCGATGCCTTTCCAACAGGCTTGGCGCTGAGCAGGGATGGCAAACGCCTGCTAGTCACCCATTTCTTCACGGGACGCCTCACTGTGATTGATCAACAGGCGACCGTCGTGCTCGGAACGATATCTGCTGGGTCAGATACCAACCTTTCCCAGTCTGTCGTTTTAGGTGTAGACGGCTCTTTGGCATACGCCCCACAAACCCGTTTCAATGTCGGTAACACCGCAAGGCTTTTCGATACCACGGTATTCCCTGTTGTTAATTTGCTGGACATAGACAATCTGAAGTTGCTTCCGCGCAATAGGATCACGTTAGATACGGCAGATGAGCCGGTGAACATGCCGTTCTCAGTGGCACTTTCACCTGACGAAAAAACGCTCTATGTGGCCAATGCCGGTAGTGATGATGTCTCAGTAATAGACCTGAATACCAACCAAGGGCTAGCACACATTTCGGTAGGTTCAAACCCAAGAGGCATAGCAGTTTCACCAGACGGTTCAAATGTCTACGTCAATAACGTGTTGGATGGGAACTTGTCCGTCATAGACACGGACACTCTCACAGTCACGAATCTCGTAACAATCACAAATATACCCTTGTCACCGACTTTGTTAGAAGGAAAGAAGATATTCAACTCAGCTGCCTCGCCCTCTCTCACCACCGACCACTGGATCTCCTGTGCCACCTGTCATTTCGATGGGATGATGGATGGAAGAACATGGATGGGGTTTCCGGACGGCCCCAGGAACACTCCATCTCTATTCGGCGTAGGTCAGACACTTCCTATGCATTGGTCCGGAGACTTAGATGAACTTCAAGACGTGGAAGTCACAATAAGAGACATCCAGTTTGGGACTGGCCTGATAACCGGTTCCCCACATGACACTATGGGAAAGCCACATGCAGGGTTATCACATGAATTGGATGCTCTTGCAGCTTACCTTGGAACTATAGAGGTACTTGATTCACCTTTCAGGGATAACCGCGCAGAGATCAATATCGGGAGATTAGTATTTGAGAACTTGGAATGCCAATCGTGTCATATACCACCTCTTTACACTGATCATAAGCTGCACGATGTAGGTACGGGAGACCCAAGCCTTGAGAGGAATTCGCATGGTAGAGGGACGAGTTTTGATACACCTTCACTGATTGGACTTTGGTTAACTGCACCCTATTTCCACGACGGGAGCGCAGCCACAATCGAACAGGTGCTCCAAACGGAAACCGTACACGACGTCTTTGATAATATCCAAACTGAAGAGCTAACGGCTCTAATCGCCTTCATGAGAGGCCTACCAGATGACAATGATGATCCGCACTAACATCCCTCCTGCCTCACACCAGTCCTGGAACCATCAATAGCATCGTCACAGCCGAACTCCCCACGCCTCCCCATAATCGGTAGCGCTCTATGGCATCCCCCTGACGGGTTATAATGGGTGCATATAGGTGGATATGTACTATGCGCCAACTAGGGGTGTGACCTCATGAAAACATGTGGAAAATGCGGACTCATATCTGGAGATTTTGCGAATTTCTGCCAGGATTGCGGCTCTCCATTGAGTATGGAATGTCCCAATTGCGGGACTGAGTTGTCAACGAATGCTGGGTTCTGTTTTCAGTGCGGGACAAGCCAAACCATCGTTGTCTTCCCTGACAAGAACCTTGAGGCTGCGGTACGTAAGGTACTTGAGAAACCAGAAGGGATCTCAGGGAGTTGGACGAACTAGAGACTAATAGAGCAGGCATTGAAAACCTCTCCGGCCTCGAGTATGCAGTTAACCTGACCGAGCTCGACATCGGCCACAACCGGGTCAGCGACATAAGCCGTCTAGCTTCACTTACCAAACTGACCAGGCTCGTGCTTGACCGTAACGAGATCATCGATATAAGCCCTCTGGCAAGCCTCACCAACCTGACCGAGCTCGTCCTCTACTCCAACCCGATCAGCGACATAAGCTCCCTGGCAAGCCTCACCAACCTGACCGAGCCCAACCTATACTCCAACCCGATCAGCGACATAAGACCCATTACCAACCTCACTAACCTGACAACTCTCGTGCTCACCTCCGACCGGATCAGCGACTTCAGCCCGTTGACATCACTCACCAACCTGAACAGCCTCTGGCTCGACGGTAACGAGATTGGCGATATAAGGCTCCTGGCTCTGTCCGGCCTGACCGGGGCCGACTTGAGTGGAGCCAATCTAGAAGGAGCAAACCTGGTCGAGTCGAATCTGGTAGGAGCCGACCTGGGTGGAGCCAACCTAGAAGGGGCCGACCTGAGTGGAGCCAATCTAGAAGGAGCCGACCTGAGAGGAACTATTCTGACCGGAGCCAATCTTGAGAGGGTAACAGGGTTGACGAGACTCAAATTCGATGCTCCAACTCCAAGAACCAGTACTGAGTACCGTCGCCGGGGCAACGTATACATGGAGGGTCGCCAGTACAAAAATGCTATTCGGGATTACTCCACCGCTATAAAGCTCGACCCAACGATTGCGCTCACCTACACTCGCAGAGGGAAGGCCTACCAAGCCGTTGGAGACGAGGAATCGGCCCAGCAGGATTACTCGTCTGCAGCCAGTGTCCTCACTGTGGGTGCTCGGTATAACCGATCATCCAGCCTTGATACCACTAACAATCAACTAGACTGGGATATTCTTCCACTGGGTTGGTGGCGAAGTCCAGGACATAGGCAGCAACTTGAATCCCAGTTCAGGGATAAAGAACAAGCCCAACTTTTCCTGGAACGTCTGGAATATCTTGACACATTTAATCCAAAGCAAGTCTATCGTAGTAGATTCGAGAATCAAGCATCGGTTTACTACGCATACGTTTTTGCTGAATCCGTGGTCGCAGAGAACCCGTTGGAAGGTAATGCTATATATGTTATCCGGGGACTGGAGTCTTGGCAAAGCTTGTTAAAACTCTCAAAAGAAGACCTCAGGCAACGATACTCATCTAGAGTCAAGCGAATCGTGCATCGGGGCGACTGGAAGGCTAGGCTTCAGAGAGAGATTCTTTAGACACCGGAGTCTTGCGGGGCTAGCATCATAAATCCCCACCAACACTGTGGCCGAAAGGGAGGACACTGGCGAGCCCCCGTCATACTTACTGTAATAGTTTCATTCGGCTTCGTCACCGGTCTATTCGGCATGGGTTCCACGCGAGTCTGATTGCCGTCTTGAAATCCACTTGGTGCGCTTCCTCAAATGGTACTGACGGATCGATCATGTACACTCCTCCGACTCCGTCTGGCAATTCCGCCAACAACCGATCCCTTAGGTCAGTAATCTTGCGGTCATGGGGCTGAACATTGAAACCCGCTCGGATAAGTCCCACCACTGCTCTGTCATCTTGTTCGAGTCCGAGCGACCTAGCCACTTCTCCAAGATCAATCGTAAGTATGCCCTCGCCCCGTCTTCCCAGTGCTCGCCCCAGGGCCAGAAGCAGGGTATTGGTCTCGATGCTATCTTCCTCAGAATACTCAAACAAGTCCAATACCAGTGTGGCAGCGTTAATCTCTCTTGCATTTTCCCATTTCTCCTCAAGGGTTAGCTTCTCTGGCTCTGGCTCAGCTATACCCAGGCCCTGCATTGGTTCTTCCCACGTCGCTTCGAGATATGCTGCTAACGCATCGGTCTCGTCCTCCAAGAGTTGACCGCCTGGCCTGCGAGACACGATTCGAGATCCGAAGTTCTCCAGTGATGCCCTCAGATCCTTCCATAAGCCGTGCAATTTCGGACCGGGCAATACCAGTGGGAAATAGTGCCATATAGGCTGCCATCCTCCATCTAGCAGGTTAACTCTATCACCTTCTCCCACATCGAGATTATCGAGGGCTGTGCAGTAAATGGCACCGTCGTAAGCCGATACAAAGGCAAGAATTGCTTGAGGATAATCCTGCCGTATCACTGAGAGCCGTTCAGGATCTAGCTGCACAGCCGTAGGCCGAGCTGAGCGATATTTCACCTCAACGTATGTCTGCTGCCTCGTCTGTGGATTCTCTACGAGAAGATCTGGCTTCATCAGCTCTTGGGCTCCACCCGCCTGCTCGTAACCTGCCCTCAAGACACGGTATCCAAACTCACTTAGCACAGATTCTATAACTGCCTCACCTACTCTGCCCTTAAATAGGTTGCGTGACCAGTAATTCATAATCGACTCAAACTCTAAGCCACAATACAATAACCATCCTGAACGGATGGCGTCGGAAGAATTCTACTGCTTTATTCATAGCCACCACATTCTACTACCTTAGCGAATATAGGTGTATTTACTTCTAGGAGTTCCATGGGGCATTAGGTGCAACCGGGGTCAACACAGAAGCGGTTGCTGGGGGCTTATTACACAGCCGCGTACACCATTTTGTACACCAATGCCGATCAACAGTCATTTACACGAGAGTACAGATTCAGGTATAAATACTTCTAAGGAGAAACACTGGGTTACATCTGGAAACAACAGAGCACTAGATCCACACTCAAGAGTTCACTGGTTCAACTCAAGTGCCATCCACCATTTTTAGGGGCGCCAACCCAACTCTATGTGAGGGGGCTGTTGGTTTGTCCAAATAGAACAAGAGGTGAAGAGATGGAGTTTATAGTCCGAACGCCTAGAAATAATCCAGACGAAGTGGAGGTTCGCTATGACTGTGCCTGTGGGTGCAAACCTAGAGCCCGCTATCAACGGGGTACAGACGAAGCCAACCACGAGCATTGCTGCTGCGGGCAGGTCCATTTCGTTGGGGCCAGGGCCAAGGAACAACTGGAGGCTTACCTTAAGGATCGCTCTATGCAAGGCCTAGATCAGGACTTGGGCGGATATTCCACCAATGTACAACAAGTTGAGACTCCCTGGGGCGAGCCTGTTCCAGTAGCATATGGTGTGCCGGCCAAACCTAGGGCGCATTAGAACCCAAAGAACCCAATTAGCAGAACCAGATTCAATATCCTCGCAACTCACACATCCCATGTCTCCCACAACCACCCCATGCCCCTAGCATCTCCCTGACGGGTTATTGGGTGAGGAGGGTTCTATCTGGGGCAGATGAACGGACAAGGCTGCGCTGTATGCGCATCGAGAATTGAATCTACCGAGTGGCCATAACTTGGTTTCATTCGGAACCGTGGCTAAGCTGTCAGAATACTCCACAGCCAAGTTTTGAATTAGGAGGCAACATTTGACTGGAGTAGATAATATTATCCTTACTGCTTCCGGAATCAATAAAAGCTTCAAGATTGGCAAGAATAGACTCCATGTTTTAAATAACTTGGAGTTCTCTATGAATATTGGAGAACTTGTTGCTTTGATGGGCCCTTCTGGTAGTGGTAAATCAACTCTGCTCAATATTGTAGGTGGATTACTTGAAGCTGATGACGGCTATGTGGGATTAGACGGCTATAGTTATGGGAAAAAGAAACCCCTCCAGCTTGATAGTTTACGTCGCAATAGTATTGGATGGGTTTTCCAAAATTCCAATCTATTGGAACACCTGAATGTGCTCGACAATGTAGCGTTTGCCCTCACATTATCTGGATTCTCAGTAGAAGAGGCTCGAGATAAAGCACGTTCCGCTATTGAACAAGTTGGCTTGATTGACAGAATGGCTTTTTATCCACAGCAATTGTCTGGAGGGCAAAGTCAGAGGGTTTCAGTTGCACGTGCTATAGCCGGAGATAAATCATTGCTGCTCGCCGATGAGCCTACAGGGAATTTAGATAGTGAAAGCGGGAAAGCGTTGCTGAGGCTCTTTCAATCGTTATGCCATGACCCCTCTAGGCCAATTTCACTCCTGATGGTTACACATGATCCTTTGCTTGCCACTATGGCAGACAGAATATTGTTGCTGAGAGACGGTCGTGTGATTTCTCCAGGAGCCTGATCGAGTAGTCATTGAAGTCCATATGTCATTAGCATCCGTAGCGGATAATTTTCTTATAGGTGCTCGTAGTGCATGGCTATCGCCCAGCAGAGGCTTTGCTGTATTCGCCGGTGTCTTCCTTGCCACTGTTGTCCTCATTGCCGTATTGGGGTATGGTGCAGCGCTTGGGCAAGTTGCGATGCAGGATGCGATCAAGAATGTGCCCTATGATGCTTTGATTCACTTTAAGAACGAACCTGGATATAAACCCGAAACGCGCACGGATAACCTCAAGGACTTCTCCAATATTTGTAATGACTTTATTGAGCAATCCGAATTTATGGATTGCGGCCTAATTTTTGCAAGGCAAGGATTTTATCTTGATGTCTATCCATCAGAGAATCCATTTGAACCCGATGTATTAGCGCGGGCTGTTTCTCAAGATATCCGAGTGGAGGGTATTACGGGATCCTCTCAAGAATCAGAGTCAGGAGCAGACTTTCCACAACCCACCATCAACGAGTTCAGCAGTCAGCCTGATATACGAATGATGTTTCTCTCACTTGAGGCCACAAACGGATCCCTCGGGGATATCTATGCTAATAAGGTAATGGATGGAGAATGGTTCTCGGGGCAATTCGAGGAGACGGAATTCCAAGCCGTAGTACCTCAAGAGCTTGCATCTATGGGTGATTTATCCGTAGGCGACTTAATCAACATATCATATTCATTTGCCAGTAGTGCCCATGAAAAGGGCCAGATACAAGACTGCGCTCCCATGCTTGGTACCAACAAGACATATATCGGCGAGGCGAGCTATTGGGAGTTAGAAAGAGACTTTTGTAGGCAGATTGTAGATATAAGAAACGTAAATGTAATCGGAATCTACAAACCATACGGAGAGACCTGGAGAGACAACGGACTTCGAGGAAGAATGTTACTCACTGCAGCGTCTCTTGACCAAGCACAGACCAATGCATTAATGGGAACAGATCATGCGTTTCTAGCTCTAAATATTGATCGCTCCTTAATGCCTTCGAATACAGTGGGCAATGCTCAAACTTGGCTGAATAGCTTGGAAGAGAGGATGGAAGGAACTCCCTCTACTCCTGTCACATACGATGGGATAGAGATCAATTATGAAGACAGAATCATAAATTTCTTATCGGATATCAATATCTTCGTGATTCTCGTTCAGATAGTAGATTATGTTCTGATGGTTCCCGTCATAGTTCTCTCCCTAGCTGTTCTGGTCTACGGTCTGAACTTGGCCTTGGAACAACGTAGAGCGGAAATCGCTATTCACCGAGTCTATGGAGGAACGGCACGTGCGTTGCGCGGTCTTATCCTTTCTGAAGTTTTCATCATTAGTGGTGTGGCTTGGGGCTTGGGATATATCCTGGGACTTGTTTTTGCACACTTTATTGCGAATGCTGTTGGTTTCATGGAATTCGAGAAGAGTGAATACGCAATGAGTGCAAGAACTACCTTGATGCCAACGATATTTGTCTTCGTTGTTACGGTTGGTCTAGCGATGGTGATTGCTTGGTTTAAGACGAGACGTTTTCTTGCAATGGAGATTGAAGAGGGGATTAAGAAAGAAGTAAAGACCAACAAGAGTAAATTATTCCTGGTAGTCAATATCCTCTTATTCCTAGTAGGGATGTCTGCAATCGTTATTAGTTTCACCAACCCTAAGTTATCTCTTGCTACAGTGCTATTGTATGTTTTCGGCCCATTTTCATTATGGATTGGAGGAGCGATTATTATGGCCCGTCTTAGCGGATACGGGCCCAGATTAACTGTATTGTTGTTGGGGAAAACCCGACTGCTATCAGACGTGCGAATCGGAATTAGGGGTTCAGAACTAAATAGTACGATGAATCAATTAGGTCTTATAGTTGTTCTGACTATATCGATAGTCACCATGGCCGTGTTCCAAGGGTATACAGGGTCACTCGTTGACGAACAATCTGCTTCGGCGGCCGTGGGTGCTGATGTGCATATAGAACTGTCTCGACCTATGTCAGAGCTAGAGATGAACGAGTTTCTAGATTCAGCAATCGCTAAAATTGATGTGAGGGACAATTTACTTACAGTTAATACGACTTCGATTCGTCTGGTATCTGGCATTGTGGTCAAGGAGCGGCGTTCGACTGTAAGTGCTGCCATACTCTCTCCCAATCATCTTGAGGTTCTTCATTGGGACGATCAATGGTTGCAAAAAGGACTCAGCGTCTTCTCTCAACTGCCCAATCGAGGCTTTACATCAGGGGTAGATGTAGCTGAAACCCTTGACTTAGCTATTCAGGCAGAAGGTGGCATTAATGACATACTTTCACCGTTTGACAACGTTAACGCCGAGGACAACATCGGAAAAGGATTTAGTTCACTTGATTTGGTGTATCCATTTTCTGCGAATCTCCAAGACGTAGAGCAAGAAGGAATCACTGTGGATTATCTTGGAGGACATAAATGGATTCCAGGAATGTCTCAGGATCGTTCGAGCAAGGTTATTTTGCTGGCAGATTCTACGTTCCCAGCTCTGAACGGCAGCGAGGATTATAGATCTAGTGATTGGTTCGTTGAATTTTGCGATGAAAAGACGAATGAGTGCTCGGATGCCCTTCAAGAATTGAGTAGTCAGATTGCGTTAGATAGTTCCGTGCTATCGGTTCAGGATTGGGCAACTGCATATGGAGAAGTGAAAAGAAACGGTGGATTAATATTTGGCACTCCGGGTATTCTAAGTTTGCAATATATTGTAGCCGCTTTCGCTACGTTGGCTTCATCGTTGGTATTCCTATCGTTAGTGTTGACACGGAGGAGACGTGAATTAGCAATCTTGCAGTCTATTGGAGCAAGCGTAGCGCAACTTAGCAGACTCGTGATATTTGAGATAACTTCGGTCTTTACTCTGAGCCTCGTATTGGGTGGGCTTCTTGGGCTAGGACTGGCTCAAACCTTCACGGGGCTCTTCTCTCTCCTTGGTGCGTTGTTCCAGCTCTTCTTGGGATCTGAGGTAATAGTGACCCGTGAATTGGTTTGGCCCTGGTTGCAAATCTTGACAGTGAACGCGTTGGTCTTCCTCCTGGTATTTGCAGCACTTTTGTTGACAACGCTCAGGGCAGTTAGAAGCGATTTACCAACTGTTCTCAAAGAGGAATAATATTGATATGGAAGTCACACAATCTGAAATACTGCGTGCAGAGGATCTATATCACGTATATCAGACCGAAGCGGTTGATGGAAACGTCGTGGGATTGCGTGGTATTTACATTACGGTTAACCAGAAAGAGGTTGTCTCAGTTGTCGGACCTTCTGGGTCCGGTAAGTCCACACTGATGAAGTGCCTCGGTGGTTTGATGAAACCATCAGCAGGCGATATTTTCTTCGAAGGCAAGTCAATCTCTAGGCTCAACCCGACTGAGTTACTCAACCTTCGTCAGCGAACCGTTTCGTTCATATTTCAAGATTCGAATCTCTTGCCGTACATGGACATAGTTAATAATGTTGCTCTGCCACTCAAATATCTAAAAGTTAGCCCGAGACGAGCTCGAAGAGAAGCAATGATTTTGCTAGAGCGGCTAGGAATCGCTCCGCAATCTAAGATGTTACCTTCTCAGGTCTCCGGCGGGGAAAAACAAAGAGCAGCGATCGCTCGGTCGCTGATTACGAAGCCCAAGATTATCATAGCAGATGAACCTACGGGGTCGGTTGATCTCGTAACAAGCAGAGATATTCTACGGCTGTTTCGCGAGATGGTCGACGAAGTTAACGTATCTTTTCTAATTGTTACTCACAGCTCTGAAGTAGCAGCATTTGCCGACCGGTCCCTTGAACTGATTGATGGTCGTTTTGTCGCAGAGCATGGAGCCAATATTGATGTATCAAACTTATCGGGTACGCGTAGGATTATACTCGATAGAACTGGAAACATGACGCTTCCAACAGAAATAATGGCAAAAATTGGGGGTCTTGGAATATTTGATGTCACTAACGTCGATAAGGATGAACTGAGTATGATGCGTGTTGTGGAAGAGGGGAATGAACCGGAATCAAGGCTCATAACCGCTGCGGTCATTTGTCCAGTGTGTGGTTATGAGTATGAGTCGGCCGAAACTGATACTTGCGCTAGATGTGGCGCATTAAGAACACACAGAACCTAGCACCTGTAGGTAGGGCATAAGTACATGTATGCGATGATAATGCCATTACCGTGAGGTTTTGATTCGCAAATATTGAAGTTCCTGTACCCTCTTCACTCGTAGTTGGACAGTTCAGGAATAAATTCCTTCAACGAGCTATGCTGACTCACAGTTGTGGAGATGTGACTATGACCTCTGGACAACTAATGGATGCTGTATCGGATAGTAAACGAACCTCAGTAAAGGGCATGATTTGAACGCCTTCCTACATATCCTCAAGGTACAACACATGTTTTACGGATGGTGGATTGCTTTCACCGCGATGATAGTGCTATCAATTGGCGCCGGTTTCTATTGGCTTGGATTTGGCGTCTTCTTCCTGCCATTGGCCGTGGAGTTCAATACTAGTCGAGCTACCCTGTCCGGAGCTATGGCCATTGCTCAGTTGGAGGGTGGGATGCTGGGGCCAATCGAGGGTTACCTAGTGGATCGGTTTGGCCCCAGGCGTATGATGTTCATAGGAGTAGGAATCATGGGCCTGGGTTTCATCTGGATGAGCATGGTCCATTCTCTCCTGATGTTCTATGTTGTTTACATCCTTTTGATTTCCCTGGGAATGTCTATGGGTATCCGCGTCCCTGCCCTAGTGGCACCGGCTAACTGGTTTGTCAGAAGAAGAGGTATTGCCATGGGCATTACCACCTCCGGGGTCGGTATCGGAGGAATCTTTGTACCACTGCTGGGCTGGCTTATCATTAACTTAGGCTGGAGGCCTACCGCCGCAATCACGGGCCTGATAATTTGGGCGGTGGCATTGCCCCTCGCCAGCGTGATGCGCCATCGCCCAGAGCAGTATGGTCTGTTGCCAGATGGGCGAGACATAACACCTTTGCCAGATGCTCCACAGGGGAGTCAGGACACTCAGACCACGATTGAGAAAGGGATAAACACGTACCAGAGCGAGATTGAGGCAACATACAGCATGAGAGAGGCATTGACGATGCCAGTATTCTGGCTTCTGTCCATGGTCTTTGGGTTGCGTCAACTGATTATTGGTGCTATCGGGCTGCACCAGGTACCCTTCCTGATTGATATAGGGATAAACCCTCAGATGGCTGCTACGGTGCTAGGCATGACCGCTGTGACTAGCATTGTCGGACGACTCGGGTTTGGGTGGCTGGCAGACCAGGTGCCCAAGAGATTCGTTATGGCCACGACAATAGGTTTGGCAGCTTTAGGTGCTCTGATTCTTGCCAATGTAACCATGTGGTGGCACCTAATATTCTTCGTACTGATCTATGGGATTGGGTGGGGAGGAGGCGCAACGACGATGTCTGTGATACGGGCCGAGTATTTTGGCCGGAGGGCTTTTGGTACCATATCAGGAATGATGGACTTTGTTCAGATGTTTGGCTTGGTGCTTGGTCCAATATTCGCAGGATTCGTCTACGATGTAACCCAAAGCTACTACGTTGCATTCATAATCTTTTCCATTGCAGGTGCCGTGGCAGCCACACTGATGGTGCTCCTCAGGCCTCCTGAGCATCCTGTTACTTGAATGTCTTAGTGTTAGACGCTAACCATGGTACCCCTGTAGATGCTGCCACTTTTGCTTGGAGACTTAGCCACGATTATGAGGGAAAGGCGGGGCCTCTATTGGAAATCCTAAAGATTCTAAAAACTAATTGTGGAAAACACGCTGACGAACTGTAACCGCGACAGAATCTCCTATAGCATCCTCATTTGACGAGCGAGTCTGGGCACCGAAATATAATCCTTCTCGAGCTACTATCTGGGGTTCTTTTACCGGCTATGGCTGTAAGACGCCCATTCTGGAGCACTACTGTGTCACTCCTGCGAACTCTGAGTCACTCGCTCGTAGATTGAGTTGCATTTGGAGAAGAAGGCAATGGTATAGGCCTCGGAATCTTGGAGAGATTGACAACTATTGCCCCCAGAAGATAAATACATGCCAGGATCAGGAACGCTCTGAAGTAAGAGCCAGAGAAGTCAAAGAATGCTC
>VEXC01000009.1 GCA_009391225.1 SAR202 cluster bacterium AC-647-N09_OGT_505m | reverse complement strand
GGTGAAAGAAACGGTTGAGGGGCCGAGTCACAACCTTCTGGAAAGCCTTGCAGAGGAGGTGGCCCAGGAACTTCTACGTACATTTCCTCTGGACGGCATAAGAATTCGAGTGACCAAGCCACATGTGCCCATCAAGGGCGGGGTGTTGGAAGGCGCTGGCGTGGAGGTCCATAGGCTGCTCGGCAGTTAGTCTCTATTCCTGGGATAAACTATAGATTCAGCACACCCTAGAGATACCTTGACATATGACAATAGATACCTGGGTGTGTGGATACTTGGAATACTTCTGTTCGCGATATCGTGTGCATGCTCCACTTCTGAGCAATCCACACATACCGCCACTCCATTACCTGACCAGAGTCCTGTCCCACAGGTTATTATTGGCTCCACGGACCTGGCAGTTGGGGAGAACCGCCTGTTTTTTGCCATTCTGGATGCCGATGGTGAGTCGTTGAAACAACACTCGGTGGCTGTGTCCTTCGCTCATCAAGACGGCCCAGAAACCATTCCTGAAGGCGAGGTCACCGCAGTCTTTCGCCAATGGCCATATGACCGAGGGGTTTACACGGTTCAGGTATCATTTGATAGAGCTGGGACGTGGAGAATGGACGTGGACACTCATATTCCGAGCAGGCCCCTTGTGGCCAGCGCCCTTGTGGACGTGGGCCAGACCAGCGTGACTCCAGCCTTGGGCTCGCGTCCTCCTAGTAGCCAAAGTAAGACTCTCGGTGACGTGAACCGGTTGGAAGAGTTGACCTCTGATCCAATTCCGGACGAGGAACTGTACTCGATGACCATAGCCGAGGCCCTACAAGCGGGAAAGCCCTTGGTGGTGACATTTGCTACACCGGCCTTCTGTCTCTCATCCAACTGTGGGCCCCAGGTGGATGTGATCAAGGAAGTAAAGGTGGGATACTCTGGCCGAGTCAACTTCATCCATGTAGAGGTATTCGATAATCCTGTGGAGATGAGAGGCAACGACAGGTTGAGGCGTCTTTCGCCGGTGATGGTTGAGTGGGGGCTTGAGAGCGAGCCCTATACCTGGATAATAGATGCTCTGGGAAACGTCTCCGCGAAGTTCGAGGGTTTTGCAACTGCAGAAGAGTTGGATGGTGCCATTCAGGATACACTCTCTTAGCATTGCCCAGGACCTTGCAGGGATAGAATAATCAAAAATTAGGGTGCTTTTCCCTTGACCTGTTGCCGATGACCACATGCTATCCTCTTGTTCGGGCTGTGTCGTCAGCCATAGCCCTTCCCAAGTTGTTTTCTGCTCACTATAATAGAACAAATACTCTGAACAGAGGTGATCCACATGAAAGTGATTTTCTTGGAGGATATCCCCCACGTGGCCAACACGGGAGATGTGAAAGAAGTAAAGACTGGATATGCCAGAAACTACCTGCTGCCCAGGAAATTGGCCGTTGCTGCTACCTCCCAAGAGATGGCGCGATTGGAGTCCATTCGGAAAATTGGATTGGTGCGTCTGTCGAAGCTAAAGGAGGGCGCTCAGGCACTAGCAGAGCGACTAGAGAGTGCCAGTATTGTGCTAAAGGTACGATCTGGACCCACGGGTAGGCTCTACGGGGCCGTTACCAATGCTATGGTAGCCCAGGAACTCTCCACTATGATGGAGGTGGAGTTCGACCGCAGAGACGTGCAACTGGAAGATTCCATACACGAACTAGGTAGCTTCCAGGCAAGGGTGAAATTGCATCCGGAGCTTACCACTACCGTCACTCTCGCCGTGGAGGATATCGAAGCATAGGATGTACGTAGAGAAACTTCCACCTCACGACGAAAGAGCCGAGGAGTCAGTTATAGGGTCTCTCCTCATAGATGGCGACGCCATTCTCATGGTATCAACCCTCTTACAGCCCGAAGATTTTTACGGGGAAAGGAACCGATGGTGCTATGAGGCCTGCCTCTCACTTTGGGACAGCAACGAGGCGATCAACCCCGTAACTGTGGGTCATCGGCTCGCTCTAGTGGAGCGTTTAGAGGAGGTGGGTGGGCCGTCCTATCTGGGGCACCTAGTGAGTTCGGTTCCCACCTCGGCCCACGTGGAACACTACGCCCGCATTGTCAGCAGGTCCCACACCCTGCGCCGCCTGATTGGAGCGGCGGGCGAGATAGCTTCCCTGGGCTACGATGGCGGAACTGATGTGGATCGTGCGCTTTCCCAGGCCGAAGACCTTCTCTTTCACATTCGTAGTGGACAGCAGACGAGGGACTTCGTAGCAATCCGCGATGTGCTGGACCAATACCTGGAGGAGAGTGCGAGGCTTGAAAACCCATTGGAATTGGGCAACACTCCTATATACACGGCTTTCGTGGATCTAGACCAACTTCTAGGAGGTTTTCAGCGCTCAGACATGATAGTACTGGCCTCTGGGCCCAGTGTAGGCAAGAGTACTCTGGCCCTCAATATAGCCCGCCATGCTGCCGGCCAGGGATCTGGTGTGGGTGTTTTCAGCCTAGAGATGAGCCGGGAGCAGATAGGCCACCGTTTTCTGTCCAGCGAGGCGGAGGTGGACCTACGCAACGTGCGCCAGAGGCTTTATGGGGACCTGGCAGAGCGCCGCATCGTGAACGCTGCGGGAACTCTCTCCGAGCTGCCCATCTTCATAGACGACACACCACTTCAAAGTATCGTTGAGATACGGAGCAAGGCTCGGCGTCTCCACATGGAGAGGAAGCTTGACTTGGTTATTGTGGACTACCTTCAGCTCGTTCAGGGAACCGGTAGACGAGAGAACAGGGTTCAGGAGATTGGAGAGATCACCCGCTCGTTGAAGGGCATCGCTCGTGACTTGAACGTACCAGTGATGGCTCTATCTCAATTGAGCCGTGCTGTGGAGGCGCGCCCTTCTCATAGGCCACAGCTCTCGGATCTACGGGAGAGTGGAAGCATTGAACAGGATGCCGACGTGGTGATGTTCATACACAGAGAGGATCAGCGTTTCACCAGGGAGGAGTGGGAGCGTCAGAATCCTGACAAGGAGTACCCTAGAGACCTGGCCGACCTCATTGTGGCCAAACACCGTCATGGCCCCATAGATACAATCAGCCTGCGATTCAATGGCGCTATGGCCCGCTTTGAGGACCTACCAACTTCTCGGGGAATGTGATGGTCTTCTCCGAGGGATTCCCTGACAATTCCAAGTTTACAACAGTACCCAACCTTCTTTTTGGGCCACTGCTGGAGAAGATTGACGACCTGCGAGTGCTTAAGTGCATATTGCGGATACTGTGGCTCCACTCCCAAAAGAAGGGTTTCCCTAGGTATCTGACATGGGATGAATTGATATCTGACCGAACCTTGGCCAGGGCTCTATCCACCGCAGATTCGTCCCATAATAATGCCCTGGAGGCTACCCTGGGCAAGGCGGTACAACTTGGGGTGATTATCCATCTGAAGGTGGAGGCGGCCCAGCATGCCCTGGATCTCTACATGCCCAATAGCCAAGAGGGACGCCGTGCAGCAAAGCACATTGACACCCACGAGGTGGACGCGGCTGCTCCTCTGTACAGGAAGCCTCAACCATCATCTTTGGCTAGGCACAATATCTTCTCTCTGTATGAAGAAAACATCGGTATCATAGGACATATAATGGCTGAGGAGTTGAAGGAGGCTGAGAGGAACTATCCCCAGGAGTGGATTGAAGAAGCTTTCAGAGAGGCGGTGGTTCGCAACAAACGAAGCTGGCGTTACATCGAAGCCATCCTAAAAGGCTGGACGGCGGAAGGAAGAGATTATGGAGAGTCTGGGAGACATTCTAAGAAGGTCGACGCCAGAGAATGGATTAGGAGGCATGGCTTACCCCGACCTTCACCTTAGCGAAGAAGAAGATCGCTTGGAACCTCCCGCTTGCTCTATCTGTGGCGACTTCGGTTGGGTACGGGTGGAGGTGCCCATAAACCATCCCTATTTTGGCAAGGTCATTCCTTGCCGATGTCAACAGAGGGAAGACGACCCGTCCCGCCTGGCACGTTTGCAGCGGTATAGTAACATGGGTTCCCTTACTCGCTTGAACTTCCAGGCTACCAGATTGGAGGGGCGTGGCGCGGACGCAGAGAAGCTGGGATTGTTTCGTGAGGCGTATGAACGATCCCTGGCCTTTGCAGAAGACCCCCAGGGGTGGCTTGTTCTCAGCGGGCCAAGCGGCAGCGGGAAAACCCATCTGGCCGCAGCTATTGCCAACCGAGCCGTGGAGCGTGGGCAGCCCGTGTTCTTTGTCTTTGTACCAGACTTGCTGGACCATCTTCGTTCCACCTTTAGCCCGACCAGTGAGGTTTCCTACGATCAGTTCTTTGAGCAAGTACGCAACACTCCCCTTCTAGTTCTGGACGACCTAGGGCGCCAGAGTACCACCCCCTGGGCCGAGGAGAAGCTGTATCAAATCCTAAACCATCGTTACACGGCGCAGATGCCGACGGTGCTTACGCTGAGCCTTCCGATTGGAGAATTGGACCCTAGCTGGCAGACTCGCCTGGGAGACACAGAGCTAGTCACTACCTGCCCTCTTGGCACTACACGTATTGTTGGATCCTTGGGTCATTGGGGCATGGTGGAGCCGGAGCTCCGCCGACGTATGACCTTCGAGAGCTTTGATGTGCGTGGTAACAGGGCCAGCCCATCACAGAAGCAAAATCTGGAGGCGGCTCTACAGATGGCGGTCAACTTTGCCAAGGATCCAGATGGATGGCTGGTTTTCATTGGGCCCAGGGGATGCGGCAAGACCCATCTGTCGGTGGCCATTGCCAATGAGCGTCTCAAACTGGGCCAGGATGTCCGGTACTTCCTGGTGGCTGACCTGTTGGATCGTTTGCGGGATGCCTTTAGTCCAGATAGCACCGTGAGCTACTATAGACTCTTTGAGCAGGTGCGAACTGCCGACCTACTTATACTGCGAGGCTTCGATTTCGACATGCAACATACTTCTCCCTGGGCTAGGGAGAAGTTGCAGCAATTGCTGGTCCATAGACACGATGCCCGCCTCCCAACCCTTATCACCGCGGCGGACCTGGGAGAGGAAAAGAGAGCCGACCCCATATTCTCCCGCCTGCAGGATGTCACCCTGGTGAACATTATGCCTATTGATGCACCGGATTACAGGTATCAAGGCAGGAACAGATGAGACCTTCCTTAAACCACCACATCCTGATACAGTCTATATGATGAGTAGTTCCTGGGAGCATCAACCGCACTCACTATGGAATACGGGTGTTGGGTGTGAGTTTTGCAGGATAATAGCAAATGAGGCCCCCGCTCGGGTCGTCTATCAGGACGACGACGTCATGGTCATACACAACAGGCTGCGATGGGTTCCCGTAATGCTCTTGGTGATGCCCAAGAAGCACATGTCACAGGAAGAGATGTGGCAGGATTCCGTAATGGCCCGAGTTGCCGATGTGGCGGTACAGATGGGAAAAGCCCACTGCCCCGGCGGGTTCCGCCTTCTCTCGAACTTCGGGCATGATGGTATGCAAAGCCAAGCGCACGGTCATCTACACGTATTGGGTGGGGCGCATATGGGGCGCTACGTTTAGAGGCATCCAAGCCATCAAGACTGGATCAGTGGTGAGACGGCGTGTAAGGTGGTCGAACCCGTGATCTCCGCCTTGAGAGGGCGGCGTCCTAGGCCACTAGACGAATGCGCCACGAGGCCTAGTAGTTTCCGACGGCCCATCCTAGCATATCTCATGAGCCCGGGCAAGGCAGATAGCTGGTGCGATGACCCAGGATTTGCTGGTGAAACACGCCGATGATATGGTGTTAAAGAGCCTTGGATAGCAGGCGTAAGAATATGGTAACGTCTGTCTGGAAAATGTATTGACTTTCGACATTCCCAGTGATAGCATCGCACCAACTCTTTGTGGGAGGGGCGTGCTATGTTTCGAAATGGGTATAAAATGAAGCCGATTATTGCGACTCTCGCCGGGCTTATGCTCATCGTTGCTCTGGCGTGTGCAGGGGAATCTGCGACACCTACCAGCAAGCCGACGAACACGCCGGCCCCTGTGGCCACGGCGACTTCGGCCCCTGCGGCCACGGTGCCCGCGGGAGCTACAGCGACGGAGGTTCCGGTTCCCGCAGAGGGGCCAGAGCTCACGTCGATGGAAACTTACATGCAGAGTTCGGGATACATGCCTGAATGGGGAGAGCCTAAGACAGGTGGTATATTCAAGTGGCGGGTGTCCCGGAACAACAGCAACTTCAGCCCCAATATGAGTGGTACCACGCATGGGCTCTTCAACATGCCGCGGTACGGCTCGCTGATAAGGTTTGACCCGTGGGTAGGGTTTACGTCTATAATCCCTGACCTGGCGAAGAGTTGGGCGTGGAATGATGACATGACCACCCTGACGTTCCAGTTGTATGAGGGAGTTAAGTTCCAGAACATTCCGGAGGTGCCGGAGTCTTACAATGGTGGGAAGGTCCGGGGTGATGAGTTCACGTGTGAGGACGTGGGTCCCAGTGCTGAGCGGCACGTGAGGCCGCCGAAGTGGGAGACCACGTTGAAGAAGGGTCAGCGTTCGCTGTGGCATCTAACCGGCGTCACTTGCCCCGACGGCCCATTGGGATACACCGCGGAGGTACACTTTGAGGTACCGTTGGGGAAGACCATGTCAGCCCTGGCGCAGGGGCTCATGGTGATGTTGGATAAGGACTGGCTTGAGTGGTATAACACTGAGCATCCCGCTGGGATGACCAAGGGCACCAATGAAGCTTACCACTTGGGCATGGGTACGGGGCCCTACATACCTGGAGAGTTCAAGTCTGACATAGTAGGGGAACACCGTCGTAATCCAGACTACCACCGAGATGGACTGCCTCTGGCAGATGGAATCGACGTGGTAATCCTGAAGGACTTCACCACCGCATTCACCGCGCTGGCGACTGGCCAGATTCACGTCATGGGTCGAGGCAGCTGGTCAATGACACCGGCGCAGGTTGCCCAGGCGCAGCGGGACTTCCCGGACCGTATAACAGTTCACCCGAACGCACACCTCTTCGGGTATGGAGTGGGTTTCAACGTGGGGCGAGCCCCTTACGATAACCCCAAGGTGAGGCAGGCCGTACAGTTGGCGATGGACCGTGATGAGTGGCTGCTGCTGAGGGACGCTGGGGAACTGCCGGGTGGAATGAAGATGTTGGCGCTGGTGAGTGGTACTCCATGGAGCTACTCGGTGGAGGAGTTGGAGCAGATGCGGGGGATCCGAGATAAGTTGACCCCGGGAGGGCAGGAGGACGTAGCCGAGGCGAACGCCTTGCTTGATGAGGTGTTTGGCGAGGGTAATCGTGAGCTGGAGATCTCCTGCATGGCAGCTGGAGTGGAATACGTAGAGGACTGTCTGCTCTTTGCGGACATGATGAAGAAGAACCTGGGCATTAAGGTGGTTATGGAGAGTGTGGAGCCTGCGGTGGGGACTGATAGGTCAAAGACGGGAGCGTACGAGATGAACTCAGGGGCCGTGGCCGCTAGTACGGACTTCGGCGACCCGGACGATTACCTCCTCCCCAAGATCTCTACCAGGTACAATGCGAATAGTAGCGCCGTGCTAAGAAATCTGGAGGCGCTGAAGGTTAACGAGCCCGAGCTGATGTTGTGGCTAGAGGACACGATTGACAAACAGTCCAGGGAGCTCGATTTTGTGAAGCGCCATGCCATGGTTCGGGAGCTAGAGAACAAGATATACTACGATCTGGCCCTATATATCCCATTTGGGCAGAGGATGGCCTTCCCTGGTACTGGGCCGGCGGTGAAGGGGTACAGACTCTTTGATCTGTCGTTGTACTCCAACTGGTCCATCTGGGAGCGTGTATGGCTGGACGAATAAGATAGCTGGAAATACGATACATCCGAGTGGGTGCCAACGGTTAAACCGGGGGCACCCACTCGGATGGTTAAACCGGGGGCACCCACTCGTGTGTTAATGTGGGGTTGAGTGGAGGCCGACGGTGAAAGGTTCTCCCGTAAGGATTGGGATAACGGGTCAGTCTAAGATGGCATTAGGTTGATCACAGGAGAGGTGCAGGCATGCAGGCATACATACTACGACGGGTTATCCTGGGAATGCTCACCGGCGCTCTGGTGTCGTTGCTGATTTTCGCTCTCCTGCGTATAGCCCCGGGAGACGTCGCCATGATGATCGCTACTCAGGATGATCCGAATGCTGCTGTTACCGAAGCGGATTTGGAGGAGATTCGGATACAGTTGGGATTGAACGCCTCTCTTCCAATGCAGTACATCACATGGATGGCGAATGTGATGACACTGGACTGGGGTGTGTCTTTGTATCATGGGGAGGCGATATGGGATACTTTTAAGAAGAAGATTCCAGTGACCTTCGAGTTGGTGTTGATGACGGTCACAATGGCAACAGTCTTCGGAATCCCAATCGGGATAGTCATGGCCCTGAAACAGGACACATGGATAGACTACTTCCTTAGGATTTTCTCCCTGGCGGGTCTGTCAATGCCCAACTTCTGGACTGCCACGCTACTACTGGTAGGGGGTATGTACCTCTTGGACTGGAACCCAAGGTTGCAGTACGTGTCGTTTGTTGAGGACCCACTTGCGAATCTGCGCCAATTTTGTTGGCCGGCTCTGATACTGAGCTACGCCGGCACGGCTACCAGGGCTAGGATGATGCGCTCCACCATGTTGGAGGTGCTTCGCCAGGACTACATAAGGACGGCCCATGCCAAGGGGTTGAGGAGCTTCGTGGTCACATATCGGCATGCCTTGAAGAATGCCTTCATACCCGTGATTACCATCATCGGCGTTAGCATTGCTGTAACCATGGGTGGATCTGTGATTATCGAGCGCATATTCGTCCTCCCGGGCATAGGCAATATGCTGGTGGAGGGTATGAACAACCGGGACTACCCAGTGGTTCAGTCCCTGATTCTGGTTTTCGCCATGTGGATTGTGCTGGTCAACCTGATAGTCGATCTTACCTACGGCTGGCTGGATCCGCGGATACGCTACAGCTAGGCATGTCTTTTACGGAGGATGAATATGGCTACTGACGTAGCATCACGAGTAGCAGCGCGGGAGCGAGCACCATTCTTCGTGCGAATGGTAAGAGGGTTACGGTCCTTCACAGTCCGAAAACCTTTGGGCGCCGCAGGTGCTTTCATCATCGTCATCATGGCCCTGCTCGCGGCTCTGGAACCTCTGATTACCTTTTTTGACCCAGTGGCAATGAACCTGAGAGCCAAATTGGAAGCACCCTCGCTTGTGCACTGGCTGGGCACCGACGAGTTGGGGAGGGATCTCTGGACCCGAATCGTACTGGGTGCCCAGGTATCGCTTATCGTAGGATTTGGGGCCGTGGGATTTGGCTCCACTACTGGAGGCCTCCTTGGAGTGCTGAGTGCCTTCTACGGTGGAAAGGTAGACGCCATCATCCAGCGTTTGATGGACGCGCTCATGGCGATACCCACGCTGATTCTTGCGCTGGCTATTATGGCCGCCCTGGGTCAGTCCTTGTTCAACGTGATACTGGCCATAGGGATAGTGCAGATACCCAGAGCCAATCGAATAGTGCGGTCCCAGGCGCTGGCGGTCAAGGAATCGGAGTATGCACTGGCCGCGCAGTCTATTGGTGCCGGGGATGTACGCATAATGCTCCAACATATCCTTCCGCAGTGTGTTGCTCCATGGCTGATAATTGCTTCCGCCGGGCTGGGCACTGCCATCATAGCGGAGGCCTCTTTGAGCTTCTTGGGCCTAGGTATCCCACCTCCACAGCCTGCCTGGGGCGGTATGCTCTCTGGGCCGGCTAGGGACTATTACGCGTTGGCACCTTGGTTAGCGATCTGGCCTGGGATTGCTATTTCCCTGACAGTGTATGGCTTTAATCTCTTTGGCGATGCCTTGAGGGATGTTTTGGATCCTCGACTGAGAGGTACCTAAACCATCAGCAGGACTGAGGGATAGGAATTCAAAGAGGAAAGCGGTGTGGTGAGCCCCCGCTTTCCTCTTTTTGCGTCAGACAAATATTACCCTAACGTACAGAGATTGGCACCTAGAGCTTCTCCCGTACTGCCAAATAGGTGATGGACTTGGTAAGAGACCTGTCCGCTCTAGAACCCGTTCCTTTTGGGATTGGGGCTCTTGGGCTGATGTTCCTAAGGTTTGACCAAGCAGTAAACTGTCTCTGGGTTTTGTTAATTGCTACACCGGAATCTTACGTCCTCTCTGTGTGTGATTCCTGATGTTGTCTTCTGGGATGGAGTGCGAGGCCTTTCCTTGCTTTCGTAGTATAATGAGAGCCAAGATTAAGAGCGAAGAGGGCTATAGATTGGATTTGTATTTCGAGCGAGGGACGACAGAAGCTCCTAGAGGGCATGCACTGGTGTATTTTCGTCAGAAGTATGACCCAGATGTGGTGCTAGCCACCTACATAATTACGCTACCCGTCAAGGTGGACGTGTCCAAGTACATTCCACCTATGTTCGCTGCTCAGATGCAGGGCGTGACATCTCAAGAACTCTCTGGCTTTGCCTTTCCACCCTTGCCTGAGAAAGTAGAAAGCTTGGCCCATCTCCAGAATCTTGCGGAGACAAGGGATGACGATCTCATTGACGGTGGCACCGGGGACCCCAACGATCCTATGGAGTTGCTCCAAGTGGTAAATGAGCTTCAGCAGGAGTATACGCGCTTATGGGAGCAAGCCTTGGAGACGCATGTCCTGCCTGAATTATCAACTGTGAACGAATTCATCTATGAACTGATGGGGGAACTGGATAAGCTGAGCGAACTCTCTAAGCTGGTCGGAAAGCTGCGCTTTGCCACCGATGGCTCAGACTCACGCTTGATCAAAGAGACAGAAGACGAGATATCAACCTTGGCGAGGTTTCTTCCGGAACACTACCGGATACCCAACCTGGTACAGGCGACGGAGATGACGGCAGTGTCGGCGGACATGCTGGCGCAGCTCTACTTGGAACGGTGCTACAAGCTCCACGAAGAGGACTATCGCCGATTGCAAGAGGTGGAACAAGAGATTCAGCGGTTGGAAGAGGGTTTGGAGTCCTGAGACAACATTGAGCCAACTTCATTTTGAGGAGTGTGCAGAATCATGAAAGCAGTGGTCTTTGAAGAGCATGGTGGAGTTGACAAGTTGAAATACCAGGATGTGCCCGAGCCTCAGGTTTCCCCCAATGAAGTTGTGATCAAGGTTAGGGCTGCATCTGCCAATTATAATGACGTTTGGGCCAGGCAGGGCCTGCCTGGGGTGGAGATCATAATGCCCCACATCTCGGGCAGCGATGTCTCCGGAGAGGTGGTGGAGATTGGGCAGGAGGTCAGGGGCATCTCCCAGGGAGACGAGGTAATTGTTCACCCCGGTATTAGTTGCCGGGTCTGCTACGCCTGCACCAGAGGGGAGGAGTTCTTCTGCCGGCAGTTCAAAATATGGGGATTTCAGACGGGTCCACTGGATGGTGGTCACGCTGAATACGTCAAACTTCCGGGGGTGAACGTCCTCCCCAAACCCAAGAACCTGTCTTGGGAAGAGGCGGCGTCCCTTCCACTGATACTTGAGACTGTCTGGCGCATGCTGGTCACCCGGGCTCGCATCAAGGCTGGAGACTTCGTTCTCATATGGGGTGCTGGAGGAGGGCTGGGTTCCATGGCAGTGCAGGTGTGCCGGATGTTCAACGCTCGGCCCATAGCCGTGGCCGCCAGCGATGAGAAGTTGGCCAAGGCAACTGATTTGGGTGCCGAATTCACCATAGACCGCAGGGAGCAGGACGTATATCAGGAAGTGCGAAAAATCACCGACAGGAGAGGAGTGGATGTGGTGTTCGAGCACGTTGGCCAGGCCACCTGGCCAGCCAGTGTCCGCAGCATTCGATGGGGGGGTACCCTGGTGGTCTGCGGCGCTACAACTGGCTTTGAAGCCGGCACTGATCTGCGTCTCCTGTGGAACAAGCAACTGACATTCATGGGGTCCCACCTGGGCTCAAAGGCCGAGCTAATGGAGGCCCTTCCATTTGTGGAGAGTGGGGAGATAAAACCGGTGGTGTCTCAGGTCTTTTCCCTGAAGGACGTTGCTAGGGCTCAGGAGATGATGGAGTCAGATGCGGTCATAGGGAAGGTCGTGTACATCCCTGAGTCCGTGTAGGAGTGACAGGCGTCACTGCGGCGTGGGGGGGCGAATCACATCTCCTGTCTCCTGCTCATCCCCCTGTGGACAACAAGGTTGACTGTCCTGGTCCACGGCCCTATACTCCGGATGGCCGGTCAGTCAGGGTGGCCATTGTGACGCCTAGAATGCCAATCTACAAGGGGGAGAGTAATGCCTATATATGAGTATCAGGGAAAGCGCCCGCGCATAGGCTCTACATCCTATGTGCATCCCACCGCTGTCCTCATCGGCAACGTGACCATCGGTGAGGGGTGCTGGATTGGACCAAACACCACCATGCGTGCCGACGAAGGGTCCATTAGCATGGGAGACTTCTCAAACATTCAGGATAACTGCGTGATACACGGACGGAATACCATTCTGGGTAGGTATTCCCATCTGGGACATTCCTGCACCCTGCACGGTGTTACCCTGGGAGAGCACGTACTGGTGGCCATCAACGCCGTGGTGCTAGATGGCGTTGAGGTAGGGGACTGGTGCACTATTGCCGCGGGCGCGGTTGTAGCACCCGGTGCGAAGATTCCCCCAAGGAAAATGTTGATGGGAGTGCCCGCTGCCATCGTTGGCGACGTTCCACCAGGCAGGGAGCGTGACTTCGACTGGACCCACAGTTCAGGGTATCTGGCCAGACCCAAGGAGTACCTGGAGGGTCTGAAGGAGATTTCGCTGGAAGAGGTCTTGGTTAGCTAGGGGCTATCCACGAGTCCATCGGGATGAAATAGCCGGGCCCCCCACATGGGGCCAAGGCGTCACCGACTCTGTAGAGGTTAATAGGGGCATTTGAAACAATTTCTAGATAACTGTAGTATGAAGACTGGGGCGTTCCGCCCTGGAGACACAATATGCTTGGCATACGTCGGGCGATATTCCTGAGGAGGTGCTAGTGTGACTAAACCTACGGCGGAACAGATACAGCAGGCGGTCTCTGAGGCCTTGGGAGAAGCGAAGGCCCAAAACGGCTCAGAGCGGCTGTTGCCCTTCACATCGGCGGAGATTAGGTTCATACAGGACGTGGTTACAGGAGCCTTGTCCAGGGTGCTTTTGGAAGACAACAACCCATAGTTTCAACCACTGACGTAATCTCTTTCCAAATACATCACTGTCTGGTATACTCTCCACCGTTTGACAACTGACTAATACTCTTAGAAGGTAGCCATGCCTGCTTACGCTATTATCGGAGGCCAATGGGGAGATGAGGGAAAAGGGAAAGTTGTGGACTTTCTCTCAGAGAAGGCTAACGTGGTGGCCCGTTTCAACGGTGGCAACAACGCCGGCCATACAGTCATAACCAGTGCCGGAGAATTCAAGTTCCACCTGATTCCAGTGGGCATCCTGAGGCCACAGGTCACCTGCATTATTGGCAATGGCGTGGTTGTAGACCCGGACGCCTTCCTTGAGGAGGTATCTGGTCTACGTGCACGGTCTGTGGACTTGAGCCGCCTGATTGTCAGCGATAAAACCCATGTGATTATGCCATATCACATAACACTGGATTACCTGGAAGAGAGAGTTCGGGCAGATGGTGGAGGAGCGATTGGCACCACTGGACGAGGGATTGGTCCTGTGTACATGGACAAGGCCTCCCGAATCGGTATTCGTATGGTGGACCTTCTGGATGAGAAGGCCCTTCTATCCAGGCTTAGGTTCGTACTGGAGCAGAAGAACAACCTAATCACAAAGCTCTATGGAGGAACACCCCTATCCCTCGAGGAAACCTATGAGAAGTGTCGAGCGTGGGGAAGTGAACTCAAGGCTTTCATCAGGCCAGTGGAGCCGATAATATATGAAGCCTTAGCTGCTGACCAGAGCGTTATTCTAGAGGGCGCTCAGGGTGCAATGCTGGATTTGGATCATGGCACCTATCCCTATGTTACTTCCTCCTCTTCCACAGTTGGTGGGGCGTGCACTGGCTTGGGCATCAGCCCTAGACATATCCAGGAAATAGCCGGGGTGTACAAGGCTTATACCACTCGGGTTGGCTCTGGCCCACTGCCTACAGAGCTGCATGATGAAATAGGGGATGCCATTCGAGAGCGGGCATGGGAGTACGGTACCACTACTGGACGACCTCGCCGTTGCGGCTGGTTTGATGCGGTGGCTGCCAGGTACTCCGCTACCCTAAACGGTGTGACATCTGGCATCCTCACCAGATTGGATGTACTGGACGGCATTTCACCCATCAGAGTTTGTGTGGCCTATCGCCTGAATGGAGAGGTAATTGATGGCTTTCCTACCAATGCTCAGATATTGGAGGAGTGTGAACCGGTGTACGAAGACTTCCCTGGATGGGAAGAGCCTACGGCCAGTTCCCGCAACTTCGCCGATCTTCCACAGGAGTCAGTAAATTACGTGAAACGGCTCGAAGAGCTTATGGGCTGCCCAATTGACATGATCTCCACTGGCCCAGGTCGCGATGAGTCCATAGTCCTCAGGTCAATGTTCTAAAGAGTATTTCAAAACTGAGAATTGAGATGGCTCACCAATCGCTCCGACAAGTTCAGTACAGGCTTTAGTTTGCCCAATTAAAGGTGGTGTGACGGCGACAACTGAGGGGTTTTAAGGGCCGGAAAATGTCTGTGTCGCTAAGGTTTGGCTGGAACTATATAGTGAAGCTGTAGGAGTGCCGATATGAAGATTCCTATTGTTGACAAGGCTCTAGCTGTGATGGCCTTCCTGAATGGGATTGGTACGAGTAGCAACAACTTCGAGTACCAGGGCATGTCCAGCACGGACATTGCCACCCTTCGTCAAGTGAACGTCCGTTGAGATGACGAAGATATGGCCGTGAGAGCCATATACGAGTTGTCAGGGAGAATTCCACAGGGGCTGTAGCTGCAGTGACAGCGTCGTCTACCCCGCTTGCGGCCATCCACTGTTTCACCGTGGTCATCCGCGCTTCTCTAGCCTAGGATGTGCGTGCGGTAACAGTCTTTAGCGTACGCACAGATTCTCCGGTTCACTCTTAGGTTGCCCATTCCAGCGGCTCGCAACGGGCTGCCGGAGAGTGTGAAGCGCGGATTACTATGATCTTGCCTATGCACCCCTCGATACATCCTTGATGCTACGCTTCAGTCTAGGCCGAAGAATCTTAAAGCTCCCTCGAATCCGAAGAAACAGGCGTAGGCAATGGTTGTGGACTTTATCAATTTGCCAACCCACACCGCCGCGAGGAATCGCCATACCGGATATCTCAGTGTGCCCGCGGCTATCCCTACAAGGTCGAACAGGGGGTTGGGGACAGAAGATGCCAGAAGGAGAGCTATCCACCCACGACGTTGCATCCAACGTTCTATGCGGGGATAAAAGCGGTTGTTCTCAGTGATACCCCGGCCACTGAAACCTATGATGTAGCCCGATAGCTCTCCGAGGGATTCCGCCACAGATGCCAGAAGGGCAACCAATAGTGGAAACAGCCCGACCAAATCAGGGTCGGCGCCGGCGCATACGGCCGCAATCCCGGGTACGGGAACCAGGACGGAGGCGCTGCCCACGAAACTGAGCACGAAGACCCCCAGGTATCCAACCGATTTGTAGTTGGGAAGGTGGTCACTGAGAAGAACTATGGCGATGATTAGCATTAGCACAAGAACAATGGCTAATGCTCTCAGCAGCCTCTGATTGTTCCACAGCCTCTGGGTTGGCGTTTCTTTGTTATTCATCATTTGACAGGAGTCGGTCTATTGTCAGCGTAGGGGAACATCTACTGCTCACTCAGGAAATCCGAGACCAGTTGGTTGAACTCTCTGCTCTTCTCCATCTGGGGCCAGTGGCCACACTGGTCGAAGACGTGGAGCTTCACTCCGGGTGCTTCCCTGGCGGCGTTGTGCGCGTGATTAACAGGAATGATTCTGTCCTGAGCCCCCCACACTATTAGGATTGGTATGTCGAGGTGTCTTAAGTCCTCAGTCATTATCCATTGCTTGTGCACGCCGTGCAATCCGACTGCGCCTCGAATCATCTTCAATTCAGCTTGTTTGGCTCCTGGAAGCTTCCTTCTACGGTATATTTCGTGCAGAAAGCCCTCCTGAATCAGACTATGGTTATAGAAGATGTACTTGAGCGATGCACTGGTTCCCCTAAGCGAGGGGGTTTGCAGGATTTCTCCCACCAGAGGCAGGCTCGCAAAGCGCACGTACCACGTGAGCTCCCGCCCCAGGCCCGCTGCATCCACCAGAACCAGATTTTCCACCCGGTCAGGATAGTCCAGGGCCGTCCTTAGCGCTATCATACCTCCCATGGAGCAGCCCGCGAGGGACGCCCTTTCAATGCCCAGGACATCCATGAATTTTTTGATAAAGCCAGCTGCAGCAGGTACCCGATAGTCTATATTAGGCTTATCTGAATCACCACGGCCTGGCATATCCAGAGCGTATACAGTGAACTTTTGAGAGAGAGGCTCTATGTTAGGGGCCCAGGCAATCAGGCTTGCGCTCAGGCCGTGTAGCAGCAGGAGAGGAGGACCCTCTCCTGCTGCTACGTAGTGGGTCCGAATTCCGTCTACAGTCGCAAAGTAATGTTCTGCCACGGGAGATTTCTGGCCGATTACACAGCGGCTTCTATGACCGCTTCTACGAGAGCATAGGTGAGTCCTTCAGAGGTTGCCTCTACCCTTACCATGTCTCCTTCTTTGAATTGTCCTGCCAGTATGCGGTTGGAGAGTGGGTTTTCCACGTATCTCTGTACCGCTCTTCGCAGAGGTCTTGCTCCATATAACTGATCGAACCCCTCCTTCGCCAACCAATCCACAGCACTATCCGTCATTTCTATACCGATGCCCCGCTCCCCCAGTCGATTACGCACATCCCCCACCAGAAGGTCTACGATTTGCTTGACTTGCTCTAAGCTCAGCGGCTCGAATATTACAATCTCGTCAATGCGGTTGAGCAACTCTGGTCGGAAGGTCTTCTTCAGCGCTTCCTCTATTGAAGAACGCATTCGCGTCTGCTCTGTGGTGGACTCTTCGTCTCGTCGGAATCCCATGACCTGTCGGTTAACCTCTCCTGTTCCCAGGTTGCTGGTCATTATGACCAGAGTGTTCCGGAAGTCCACTGTGCGGCCGTGCCCATCGGTCAGGCGGCCGTCTTCTAGGATCTGAAGGAGGATGTTGAACACATCAGGGTGGGCCTTCTCTATCTCATCGAAGAGAACGACCCGGAAAGGCCTTCTTCGGACAGCTTCAGTTAGCTGCCCGCCTTCATCATATCCGATGTATCCAGGGGGGGCCCCAATGAGGCGAGACACCGTGTGCTTCTCCATGTACTCCGACATATCTATACGCACCATGTTCTCCTCATGATCGAAGAGGAACTGCGCCAGTGCTCGTGCCAACTCCGATTTTCCCACACCTGTAGGGCCCAAAAAGATGAAGCTGCCGATAGGCCTCTTCGGGTCCTTTAGGCCCGCCCGAGAGCGACGAGTGGCTTCGGAAACCACACTAATGGCAGTGTCTTGGCCTATAATCCGCTGGTGGAGGCGCTCCTCCATGTGTAGCAGCCTTTCCGCTTCCTCCTCCAGCATTTGGTTCACTGGGATGCCAGTCCACTGGGCAACCAGTCGGCCAATGTCCTCTTCATCTACCACCATATCTATCTTATCGTCTCTGAGCCACTGCTCTCGAGTATGATTATACTGTTCCTCCAGGCCAAGCCGCTCCATCCGAAACTCCGCCGCTGCTTGATAGTCAGCCCTTTGAGAGGCCGCCTCTTCTTGGTTCTGGAGCCGCCGAATGCGGTCCTCCTGCTCCTTCAGTTCCTTGGGAAGGCTCTCCGCGTCGATTCGCAGTTTGCTAGCGGCCTCGTCTATGAGGTCCACTGCCTTGTCCGGCAGGTGGCGTTCGGTGATGTAGCGATGGCTCAGCTTCACAGCGGCCACTAGGGCTGACTCCTCGATTTTGACCTTATGATGGGCCTCGTAGCGGGGACAAAGCCCGCGCAACATCTCTACAGCTGTGTCCACATCGGGCTCTTCCAAGTAGATGGGTTGGAAACGACGCTCCAGTGCAGAGTCCTTTTCTATGTGCTGGCGGTATTCGTTTATGGTGGTGGCTCCAATGCACTGGAGCTCTCCACGGGCCAGGGCAGGTTTCAGCAGATTGCTGGCGTCAAGGGATCCCTCTGCTGCTCCTGCTCCCACCATGGTATGTATTTCGTCTATGAATAGGACTACCTCACCGTGGGCCTGCTTCACCTCATCTATGACGCTTTTCAGGCGTTCCTCGAACTCGCCCCTGAACTTGCTTCCCGCGACCATCGCGCCCATGTCCAGGGCCAGCAATCGCCGATTCTTGAGCACTTGGGGCACGTTGCCCGCGACGATACGTTGGGCCAGGCCCTCGGCGATGGCCGTTTTTCCGACTCCGGCTTCACCTATGATGACCGGATTGTTCTTGGTACGGCGGGTGATGGTCTGCATGACCCGCCTAACTTCCCGATCCCTGCCGATGATGGGATCCAACTTGCCCGCTCTGGCTAGGGCTGTAAGGTCATTGCTGTACTTTTCCAGAGAGCGATATCGACTCTCCGCTCGGGGGTCTGTGACGCGGTGGCCACCCCTTATCTCCGCTAGGGCCTTATAGACCTTCTCCTGGTCAATCTCAAACTCCTTCAGGATTTGCTGGGCGTTTCCTTGGGGCTCCTGGGTGATAGCGATGAGCAAGTGCTCGGCGCCGATGAATTCATCTTTGAAACGATCGGCCTCGGCCTTGGCGTTCTCCAGGAGTTGCTTAGCCCTGGGGGTGACGTAAATCTGGTTAGTCTCGTAGGCTGTCTTGGGAGTATGCTCCAACGCCTCCTCCACACGCCTCTTTACCCCATCCACGGTGACTCCCAATCGGCGAAGGACCTCCACTGGGACTCCATTCTCCAACTCCAGTAGGGCCAGAAGGACATGTTCCACGTCCCACTGGTTGTGGCTAAACCTCCGTACGATGTCCTGGGACGAACCCAGGACATCCTGGCCTTGCTCTGTAAAGTCGTCTGGTTTTAGGACCATTGCATCCTCCTCCTCCTGCGGTCTTGGTGGGCAGGTCGTGTTAATGCCTTGTCTTTGTTACTAATCTGCTATGGTTTTCTCGATCGTAACTGCTCCAGCTTCTGTTTCAGTCCTTCTATTTCCTGCTCCATCTCTGCCATGCGGTTCATCATGTGCAGCACCACTTGTACACCGGCCAGGTTAATCCCCAGGTCATCCATTAGAGATTTGATGCGGCGCAGCTTCTCGATGTCTCTCTGTGAGTACAAGCGTATGTTTCCTCTGGAGCGAGCCGGCTCCAGGAGGCCCTCCCTCTCATAGTACCGTAGGGTCTGGGAATGTACGTGAACCATCCGAGCGGCTACGCTTATGACGAAGCAGGGGTCATCGTCGTCCCACGATTGGTTTCTGTATGTTGCCATACTCTCACTCCTTTTCGTCACGAATGGCTCGGAGTTTCCGGAACATCTCCTTCTCCTCTTCCGATATATCAGAGGGTATGCTTAGCTGGGCGGTGACGTACATACTGCCACGGGTTTGGGGCGAGCCTAGACGAGGCATACCTTTCCCAGATAGGCGGAAAGAGCGTCCATTCTGTGTCTCTGGCGGTATGTTCAGGATAACTTTGTCCGTTAGTGTGGGCACCTCAACCTCTCCTCCCAGTACGGCGTCCACCAATGGCACGTCCACCTTTGTGTACAGGTCGTGGCGCCGTCTCTCGAACTGGGCATGGGGCCGTATAGATACTACCAAGTACAGTTCCTCCTCAGAGCTTGCGCCTTCTGGGCGGACTCGGATACGTGAGCCGTTGTCCACCCCGAGTGGTATTTTAACCTCCAGGCGGTGGATTCCACCGCGGAGGCCAGTCGTCATCTGTATGATTCGGGTGGTGCCGTTGAAGGCCTCTTCCAGAGTCACTTCCACCGCCTGCTCAAGTCTCACCTTTCTACGTGAGCGGGTAGTGGTGCGCCCGACACCTAGGAATTCCCCCAGGAAATCGTCGGCACCTCTTCCGAAAAATGGATTGCCACTCTGGCCACGCGTAAAAGGGCCTGCATTTGGTTCTGTATAGCCTCTCGCGAACTGGTCTGCGTGCTTCCAGTTCTCGCCAAAGCGGTCGTACTTCTGACGTTTCTCAGGGTCGGATATCACCTCGTGAGCCTCGTTTAACTCCTTGAAGGCGACCTCCGCGTCCTTGTCCCCAGGGTTCACGTCGGGATGGTGCTTGCGGGCCAAACGACGGTATGCTTGGCGGACCTCTTTCTCCGAAGCGCCTCGTTTTAGACCTAATATGTCGTAGTAATCTTTGGCCATAACTCTCCTGCACATCAGCATAGTATGCTGAGGCTGTGTTGTCAATAAAGCTTTATGTGCATACATAAGCTTCCTTGACACAGAACTATCAACGTTGCTATGTCAGGTGAGGCTGAGTAGAGGCGGATGAGAGGATAGATGGAAATATTTATGGAAAGGGTTTAGGGCATGGTACTATGGGATTGAGAGCCTTTCAGGTAGGTCCTAGGGATACGCGTAGATGTGGACCATTCTTCGAGGAATGAGTCTATTCCATCCCATAAGTCTGGGATAACGTATTGAGCCAAGGGTAATCTGAATCTGGATGTAGACCACACCTACGAGAACCCGTGGATAAAGGCTGCGATTCCTGAGATCAAGCCGTAGGAGTGCACGTGACCTTTACAGGTAACACGTTGCCATGAAGGAGGAGTCCAATAGCGAGGAGGAGTAGGAGGTTAATGATAGGAACTAACTTATTATTAGATGGCGCAGATATAGTACGGGCAACTGCACCGTTACGCTGCCAATGGCCTGAAACAAGAGAGATTTAGGTAACATATGGCAGAAAGGCCCACATTTGGACCATGCAAAATGCGGAAGGTTCCAGTCTCCAAGCCAGCAAGACCAACGTGAGAAGGCCATTGAGGATAAGAGGGCGAGGATAGTGTGTGGTTCGATTCAAATGGACTCCTGGCCTTAGCCGAGGCGTCCCTTTTGGGCTTGCATTGACACCCCTATGGCCTTAACCTAAAATCCTAGCTGTATACGCCTTTGCAACTTTTGAGGGGCCAGATTTGACTGGAGCCGAAATTCGAGAGGCATTCCTTCGCTACTTCGAGAGCAAGGAGCACCTGCGCATACCTAGCTCCTCCCTCATCCCCTCGGGGGATTCCACCTTGCTGCTCACCAACGCTGGAATGGTGCAGTTCAAACCCTATTTCACGGGCGAGATGACCCCGCCTCGGAATCGGCTTACCTCCGTGCAGAAGTGTTTCCGTACCACGGACATAGACTCCGTGGGGGATGCCACCCACCTCACCTTCTTCGAGATGCTGGGCAATTTCAGCGTTGGCGACTACTTCAAAAAAGAGGCCATAGAGTACGCCTGGGAGTTCGTCACAGTGCATCTGGAACTTGAGAAAGAGCGACTGTGGGCCACTGTGTACCTGGACGACGACGAGGCTTTTCAAAACTGGGTCGCGACCGGGATTCCGGAGAATCGGATTCGGCGCTTTGGCGAAGAGGATAACTACTGGGGCCCAGCGGGAAACGAAGGCCCTTGTGGCCCGTGCAGCGAAATCCACTACGATTTTGGCGAGGCTCTGGGCTGCCTACGCTCGGACTGTGGCCCTAACTGCGAGAACGTCTCCGCTAGCCTTGATCTCAAGTGCGACCGGTTTGTGGAGCTTTGGAACTTGGTGTTCATGCAGTACTATCAGGCCTCGGACGGTTCTCGGACACCTCTGCCAACGCCGAACATAGACACAGGCATGGGCTTGGAGCGTGTCGCGGTTATCCTCCAGGGCAAGCGCAGCATCTACGACACCGACTTCTTTCAGCCCGTTGTGGAGAAAGTAGCGGAGCTGTGTGGAAAGAGGTACGGTCAGGACCCGGACAGCGACTATGCCATACGGGTGGTAGCAGAGCACGCCCGTAGTGCCGCGTTCCTCATAAGCGACGGTGTTGTGCCAGGCAACGATGGCCGTGACTACGTGCTGCGCAGGGTCATACGGCGGGCCATACGCTACGGCAAGAAGCTAGGGCTAGAGGTCACAGACGGCAATACTCCTACCGTAGGGGCGATTCATGAATCTCCCCTACCTGTCGAAGCACGAGCGATGTTGCCTAAGGTTGTGGCGGCGGTAATAGAGTGCATGAAATTCCAGTTTCCGGACCTGAAAGAGCGACAAGAGTTCATTCTGCGGGTCATGGGGCTCGAGGAAGAACGGTTTGGGCAACTCGTCGATAGAGGAGAAACTGTTCTTATTGATTCAGTAAATGGAATTATTACGCGTCGCAGGATTCTGAAGGAGGAAATAGCAGGATTCATTGAGCAGGGCAAGTCACTATATCCCCAACCAGAGATTAAAAGAAGGCTTGCAGCGTTCATCACTTCCGAAACTGAAGACTACGTCCACCCAATAATTAAGACAGCGGTTCATCTGGAATTAGTTAAACCCCTGACAGCCTTGATTGAAGGAACAGATTTATTCTCGGATCAAACATTTTACCTACGAGCTTTAGCTTTGATAGATACTATGTCTGGTATGGAGGTTTTTCTCCTCTACGCCACCTATGGTTTTCCTCCAGAGCTAACTGAAGAGATAGCAAGAGAACAAGGCATCAATGGAATCGACTGGGATGGTTTCGGCAGAGAAATGGAAACCCACGAGAGAGTATCACGTGGCGAGGGGGGGAAATTCAGCGGTGGCTTTGATGTGATGCGTGTCTATCAGGACCTGGGTGTCGGCTCAACCACATTCCTCGGCTACGAGACCCTTACCGCCTCGTCTGTGATTATTGCCATGCTCTCGGACGGCGAGCGGGTGAACCAAGCAGGAAAGGGGCGGAAAGTGGAAGTGGTGCTTCGTGAGACTCCCTTCTACGCTGAGATGGGCGGCCAGATTGGTGATGGGGGCGAGATGGTGGGGCACACCCTTCCATCCGAGGAAGGGAAGGGAAGTACCCTAGACAACACGAGGGCTTTCAGCCTGCGCGTGGAGGATACCCAGGCTCCCATTCCAGGTCTCACCGTGCATTTGTGTATGGTGCTCAGTGGCGGCATAGCCGTTGGCGATACGGTTGAGGCTAGGGTAGACTCCCAGCGTCGGCATGACACTGCTCGCAACCACACTGCGACCCATATGCTCCATGCAGCTCTGCGACAAGTTCTGGGTTCCCACGTACGGCAGCACGGCTCCCTGGTGGCGCCAGATCGCCTGCGCTTCGACTTCACGCACGTCAGCCCGCTATCCCAGGAGGAGCTGCGGGAGGTGGAGCGCCTTACCAACCAGAAAATTCGTGAGAACATATCAGTGACCTCCGAAGAGACCACCTATCGTCAGGCCGTGTCCCAAGGTGCGCTGGCTTTCTTCGGTGACAGGTACGGCGATCAAGTACGTGTGGTGGAGGTGGCTAACGGAGTGCCCTTCAGCATGGAAGTCTGTGGTGGCACCCACGTACATCGTACCGGGGATATCGGTCTGTGTCACGTCGTATCTGAGAGTAGCATCGGCTCCGGGCTCCGTCGCATCGAGGCCGTGACTGGTCGTGGCGCAGAGGACCTCGTGTCCCAGCACGCTGCATCGCTCGATGCCGTGGCACGTCGCTTGCAGGTATCCTCTGACGAACTGGTGCCCAGGGTAGAGGGTTTGCTGTCGGAGCTTGAGCATACCCAAAAGCGCGCCGAGTCCCTGGAACGGGATTTGCTGAAGCACCAAGTGGCGGGATTGCTCCGGAAGCAAGTGGAGGGGATAAACGTGGTATCGGGGGATTTGGCAGTCTCCGCTGTGGATCTCCTGCGAGAGGCTGGCGACTGGCTCAAGAATGACTTGAAGAGCTGTGTGGTAATCCTGGGAACAATTCTGGAGGGTCGACCCACCATGCTAGTTATGGCTACCAAGGATATCGTTGAGCAGGGATTCCACGCTGGCAATGTGGTCAAGGAGGCGACCAAAGCGATGGGAGGTGGCGGAGGTGGTCGTCCTGAGACTGCCCAGGCCGGAGGCCGTGACCCACGCAAGCTTATGGACGCTGTGCGTGTTGCCGAGGAAGAGGTAAGGCGATGGAGGCGGAACGTCCCGGAATAATCTGGGGAGAAGCGATAAAACATTTCCTTGGCCTAGACGTCGGGGAGCGCCGTATCGGCGTTGCTGTAGGCGACTCTGCGGGTATCGTTGTTACCCCACTGCCAGCCATCCAACGTAGCGGCCTGGAAGAGGATTTCAAATCTGTCGTGCGCCTGACAGAAGAGCACCAGGCAAAGGCTGTGGTGGTAGGCATCCCGATTTCGCTCAACGGAAGAATGGGGCCCCAGGCCAGGTTGGTATTGCGCTTCATCCAGGACCTTGCCAGGTGGTCGCCGGTGCCAGTGTACTCTCAGGACGAGCGGTTCTCCACCGTAGAGGCCGAGCGCCTCCTTCGAGAAGGGGGCCACCAGCCATCGCGTGAAAAGAGCCTTAGGGACTCAGCATCGGCCGCGGTAATCCTACGGGCTTACCTGGAAAGGCGGCGCAGTCTCTAGCAGGCTGGTTAGGAATGTTTTCGTAAGCGAGCTAAACTCGCTCAGACCTATACACCGCGTGCACAAGTGGGCGTAGGGTACGCGATGTCAGCTTGTCCACTCTGTACATCGCCTGCTATAATCTGCTAGCTTTGACAGGTATGTTTCCCCAATGGTCCATCTTCCATGACTAAGCGCATCTTCCTCATAGGTCATCCCCTTGGGCACTCAGTTTCGCCAGCCTTTCAGCAGGCTGCTCTGGATTACTACGGACTGGATGTGCGATACGAGGTGATGGATGTGGATGTCACTTCGCTGCCTCGGGTAGTTGCGATTCTGCGCGACATGAACCAGATTGGAGCAAACGTTACCGTTCCCCATAAAGAGGCGATAGTAGCTCTACTCGATGATTTGGAGGAAGAGGCCAAACTGATAGGAGCCGTTAACACTATTGAGAACCGCCGCGGGGTATTAGTTGGTCATAACACAGACGCCCAGGGCTTTCTGAGGGCTCTGAAAGAGGATGCTGGGTTCGATCCGGCATGCAGGACGGCACTGGTGTTGGGGGCTGGAGGAGTTGCGCGGGCCGTGGCCATGGCTCTTGCAGGTGCAGGAGTGAAATCCCTGGTCATAGCAAACCGCACCGTGGAGCGAGCCAAGGCACTGGTGGAGGACGTGCGTCCCTTGGTGCCCTCCGCTGAGGCTATTTCATTGCATCCTGAGTCGCTGTCAATAGCAGCCGCCAATAGCGAGGTCATCGTCAACTGTACCTCTTTGGGAATGATGGGTGGAACTGGCCAGGGAAGGACTCCAATTGAGGCCGAACTCGTTCCATCCCACGCGCTGATTTGCGACCTGGTGTACAATCCACAGGAGACCCAGCTGCTGCGGGAGGCGTCGGAGGCTGGGGCGCGGGTCCTGGGTGGGTTACCCATGCTTATCTATCAAGGGGCGGCTTCCTTTGAGCTGTGGACTGGTAAAGAAGCCCCCGTTAAAGTGATGTTGCAGGTTGCCGAGAAGGCCCTGAAATTCCGGCAGGCTGCAGGAGAATAACGGCGTAGGTGCGTGCTAGACAATCGATTTAGAGGAGTTAACCGATGCTACGATTTCTCACGGCAGGGGAGTCCCACGGTAAGAATCTCACAGTTATAGTGGAGGGGATTCCCGCGAATCTTCCCCTGACAGAAGAGTACATAGAGCGACATATGGCTCGTCGCCAGGTGGGCTACGGCCGTGGGGGCCGCATGCAGATTGAGAAAGACCGCGCGGAGATCCTCTCGGGCGTGCGACATGGCCTGACTCTGGGCTCTCCCATATCCATGCTCATCGTGAACAGGGACTTTCTCACAGGCAAAGGCCCGGACGGAGTGCCCTGGATAGACGAGATGAACGTTGCTCACTCCGACATTCCATTTGAGCCCATCACAAATATACGGCCGGGCCATGCTGACACTCCTGGCATCGTCAAGTACATGCAGGCCGATGCCCGAAACATCCTGGAGCGTTCCAGTGCCCGGGAGAGCGCTGCGCGGGTGGCTGCGGGGGCGTTGGCCCAGCGGTTCCTGGAGGAGTTCGGCATCGAGGTCCACGGCCACGTCTTGTGTATAGGAGGGGTCCATGCGAAGCCCTCGGAGAGTGTGGATTGGAACATGCTAGAGGACACACCTTACCACAGGGAAAATCCCGGAGGCTCCAAGATGGCAGCGGTACGCTGTGCCGACCCAAGTGCGGCGGCACGAATGATCGACGAAATCGACGCGGCTCGTGAGGCTGGAGACAGCGTGGGCGGTATTTTGGAGGTGCGCGCCACAGGAGCACCCATTGGACTAGGGAGCCATATCCAATGGGATCGTAAGCTGACCACCAAGCTTGCAGGCGCGGTGATGAGCATGAACGCGGTAAAGGGGGTGGAGTTCGGCGCGGGATTTACCCAAGCGGACTTGCGTGGCTCCCAGGTGCACGATGTCGTCAAGCCATTGGATGAGTGGGAGCGAGCCGCAGATGAAAGATGGGTGCGTCCTTGGCCTCGACGTACCAACAATTCTGGTGGCTTAGAAGGTGGCATGACCACAGGTGAGCCACTTGTGGTACGGGCCATAGTGAAGCCCATTGCAACTCTCATGAGCGGGTTGGAGACCGTAGATTTGACTACTGGTGGACTCGTGGACCGCGCTCACTTCGAGCGCAGCGACATCACTTTTGTGCCCACCTGCGCTATAATAGGGGAGGCCATGGTAGCGTTGGTTCTCGCGGAAGCCATGCTGGAGAAGTTTGGAGGCGACCACATAGATGAGACTAGGCGCAATTGGAGCGCCTACATTACCTCCACAGGGCCACGTGGGTTGTAACAGACTGGGTTGTGACCGGCACCGGCAACGTGACAATAATAAATTCTTCGCGGGAGTTTGCACAGCGCCACGCCGAAGGGCAATATGGACAGGTTTCAAATCTGCCCCTACTTAGCATCCATCTGAGTAGCCCCGTCCAACGTGAATCTGTTGAACCACGAGCTGTTGGTTAGACTCTAGTCCTGTACCTAGGGTTAGCTTGCCGGGTTCTTATTTCCCCTTAGGTATCAGCACGTAGCAGATTTCCAAATCCTCGTCCTGATTCAAAACGTTCAGTAAGTGCTATATTTCCAATTTTCCCTAGCCCCAGACTTGCACAGCGACCTTTCTGCACGTAGGAAATACCCTTTACCCATTTGAGATTGAGAGTCGCGCGGAGAATGTGCAATCGTTAGTGAGCATACCTTGGTGTAGGGCGCGGGCCGTGCTGCCGTCACAGAGGATTGCTGATATAATCAGGCTTAAACTGTAAAGGACTCTGAAGTAGTAGAGATGGCGGGAGAACAGCAAGAGACGGGCCTGTATCGGCGCATAGTGGTAAAGGCGGGGACCAATGTCCTTACTGGTGGTGGCGCTAACCTAGATTTTGAGCTAATGGCTTCCCTGGTGGAGCAGGTAGCTGGCCTGCGCCATCGGGATATTGAGGTGCTGTTAGTGACATCTGGGGCCATCGCCGCTGGGAGACACGTTTTGGACGTAGGCAGGCAAAGGGAGGACATACCGTCTCGACAGGCCCTCGCGGCGGTGGGACAGAGCCGCCTGATGCACACCTATGCGCAGCTTTTCGATGAACACAACATCACCGTCGCCCAAGGCTTGCTCTCTAGGGGAGACATCATGGACCGAGAGGGGTACCTAAACGTGAGGAATACGCTCTTGGCCCTGCTCGAATGGAGGGTAATTCCAATCATCAATGAAAACGATGTAGTGGCGGTGGAGGAGATAGGTGTGGATGTCTTTGGCGACAATGACAACCTCTCTGCTATGGTTGCCAACCTAGTGGACGCCGACCTACTCATCATGCTCAGCGACATCGACGGGCTGTACACCTCGGACCCTCACGAGGACTCCAAGGCGGTGCTCATCCCCATGGTGGGTAGGGTGGACCAGGATATCGAAGCATTGGCCGGGGCCAATCATAGTCCTAGGAGCCGAGGTGGTATGCAGGCCAAGCTCGACGCGATAAAACTGGCGACCGCCTTCGGCGTCGCGGTTGCTTTGGTCAATGGCCGTGAGGGTCAGGTGGTGACTCGGTTGGCCGCAGGGGAGTCGGTGGGCACATTCTTTGCTCCCACCGGTAGCAAGGTGGAGAGTCGCAAGCGGTGGATGCTCAGTGGCCTGTCCACCCGCGGGCGTATAGTTGTGGATGCCGGGGCTGCCGAGGCCCTGCGCACATATCACCGTAGCCTGCTCCCCGCTGGGGTGGATGACGTCGATGGCGACTTTCTCAGGGGCGACATCATCTTGGTGGTGGGCCCGAATGGACAGCAAGTTGCCTGCGGCATAGCCAGCTACGGTGCGTCAGACGTGGCCGCCATCAAAGGGCTGCGCTCCGACAGGATAGAGGAGGCCTTGGGCCACCGGTACGGTGAAGAGGTGGTGCACCGCAATAATATGGTATTGTTGTAGACGCGATGATGAACACCAACGTCTTCTACTGCGGCGATAACTTAAGAGTCCTGCGAGACCACGTTAATTCGGTGTCCTTCAAGGAAGCCATTTCATCTGGCCTTTTTTCGGAAGGAGCGCTGGGCCAATTACGGTCTTTAGGATTTAACGCCGTCTATTTTCCTTGCTCGTTAGTAACTGAGACATTCACGCAAGTTGGCATAGATGCAACCTACTATGAAGATGCACTTGATACCATATTCCAACAGAAGGTAGATGATTGGGAGGCTTTGCTTGATACCCGGAAAACACGGGTACAAGTGGCCATACTCGAAAGTGCTGTTAGTGGCTTGGACAAGTCTAAGGTGTCGCTAGCTGAGTCAGTATCAGTCATAACCCAGGACATTATTGTTCTCCAGTTGCACGGGCAGCAATACGAGGCAACCTCCATCAACGAGGCTTTGGCCCTGTTAGAAGCCTATGAGGAAACCCGTACGTTGCCTAGGTTCGAGCGGTACCAAATTCACATTCGATTCAATAATGGTAGTGAAACCGTCGGGAAATTCGACTGCAAGCCCAGTGCTGTTGAGTTCCTACGCATGTATCAGTAAGTCAAACCAGAGTGGAGTACGGAGCATAACAATGACCGTATCAACAGATGCACTTATAGCTAAGGGTGAAGCTGCTAGGGCCGCGGCACGGAGGCTAGCTCGACTGTCCACCAATGTGAAGAATCAGGCGTTGCTTAACATCGCCGATGCCCTCAAGGACCGTGGTATGGAGATACTGGAAGCCAACGCGAAAGACATCCGGGTGGGTAAAGAGAAGGGTCTCAGCCATGTCCTACTGGACAGGCTACTGCTTGACCGCTCGCGCCTTGAGGGAATAGCTGAGGATGTGCGGGCGATAGCCGCGCTGCCGGACCCCGTAGGAGAGACCTTCGATCAGCGCGTTCTTCCAAATGGTCTTCAAGTGGGTAGGCGCCGGGTGCCCCTGGGGGTCATAGGGTCCATATACGAGAGTCGCCCCAACGTGACCGTAGACATATCCGTCCTCTGCCTCAAGTCCGGGAACGCGGTCATACTCCGGGGTGGTAGCGAGGCAATCCACTCTAACACTGTTCTGGCTCGGATGGTGCGGGACTCCATAGCCCAGGCGGGTGTGCCCCAGGATGCGGTGCAGTTCGTAGATTCCACGGACCGTGCAATGGTGGAGGGTATGCTGTCCATGAAGGAGCACATAGACCTGATGATTCCAAGGGGTGGTGCCGACCTCATCCGTTTTGTTGGGGAGAAGGCCCGGATGCCCGTGATTGCGGGAGGCGTCGGCGTGTGTCACACTTACGTTGACGTGGCCGCTAACGTGGAGGACGCATTGGCCATCGCTTACAATGCCAAGGTTCAGCGACCCACGGTGTGCAATGCCCTGGACACACTTCTGGTGCACGCTGGGGTGGCCCCGGTATACCTGCCGGCCATCGCTCAGGAATGGGCCAGGGCTGGGGTGGAGATGCACTGTGACCTACGTGCACTGAGTATCCTGGGCCCTTCTGAGGTCTTGAATCTGAAACCCGCTACCGAGGAGGATTGGGGTATGGAATTCCTCGCCCTTACCGCTGCCGTGAAGGTGGTGGACTCACTGGAGGAGGCCCTGGAGCACATCGCGAGGTACGGCTCGGGCCACTCCGAGGCAATAGTCACCGAGGACTACTCCAAAGCCATGCGTTTTCTGGACGATGTAGACGCCGCGGTGGTGTACGTAAATGCCAGCACTCGCTTCACCGACGGAAATGAGTTTGGTCTGGGAGCTGAGGTCGCTATCAGTACAAACAAAATGCACGCTCGTGGCCCTATGGGGCTCAGGGAACTGACCTCATACAAATGGACCGCCCTGGGCAAAGGCCAGGTGCGAGGCTAGCATGGTGTCTCTGTGATACACAGATGAATCGTCGTTGCGCGAAAGCTACGCCCAGCGAAGCAACCTGTGTGGTGGGATTCCCCCTAGGATCCAGACCCCAACTAGCCGATTCTATCGGGGCTCCAAATGACATTAGGGTGAACTACTGAGACAGGAACCTAGAGATGGAGAGTATACAACATGGCTGACTATGGCTTTGAACGGGAGTGTCGCACACCATATTCAGAGGTGTACACTGTACTGGAGGAGGATGAGCCGATAGGTCGTCTGGATATCCACCTCACTCCTTCCGTGATTCATGCTACCTTGTGCATTGATGAGAGCCTTACCCAGGAGGCCATCCAGGAGCTCATCGAGTGCATAGACGATGAAGTGGTTGATGTAGTGGGGGTCTCCAGGGACGAATTCATCATCCACGTCCATCAGGGTCGGGATGTGGGAGTTTTTAGCAACCACGAGTTCGGGGGAAATGGTGGCAGTGGAGGGATGTAGCTGCACCCCTGCGCTAGGATTTTACCCAGCCGCGCTGGTGCTGAGTTCGCCCTGGTCCTGCAGTAACTACTAGAAAAGGCCATAGCCCTCCCGGATGCATTACTCTGTATGTCCCGCGAGTTGGGAATGTGATTCATTATTGAGAGAATGCTGAGGCACAGGAAATTCTGAAGGAATGAGGAACCATATGGCCTTTGGATTAGGAACGTTGAGAGTGGAGAGAAAAGGATATGGCTTATATGCAGATTCTTGAAGAGGCCGAGGTACTTGAATACGTAGGGTCGCTAAGCAACTGGGGTCGATGGGGACAAGAGGACGAGTTGGGTACGATTAACCACATAGGCGCAGAGCAGCGTAAGCAAGCTGCCGCACTAGTCTGGGACGGCGTGGCCGTCTCGTGCGCCCGGCCCATCACAACCGAATCTGCTCCGGACGTTAGATCGCCTGTCCTTCATTATATGACTGGCTCCGGAGAGGTATATGCCAGCAGCGAAGAAGCTGGGTCTGGGCAGATGCAGGGAAGTGGTGATTTCATCGGAATGGCTTTTCATGGGTTCAGCATTACCCATCTGGACTCCCTCTGCCACATATTCTGGAATGGACTAATGTACAATGGGCGCTCCTCGGCCATGGTCACTACGCGGGAGGGGGCTATGGCGAACTCCATAGATGTCCTTCAGGAAGGAGTGATTGGTCGAGGTGTGCTTCTGGACGCGGCACGCCATCGGGGTGTGAATTGGATGGAGCCTGGTGAGGCGATAATGCCAGAGGAACTCGAGGAGATTGGAGCTAGACAGGGGACCAAGATGCAGCAAGGTGACATCCTCTTGGTTCGTACGGGTCACTATCGGCGTCGGATCGAAGTAGGGCCCCGCCCAATTGCCGATGGGTCCCCTGGGATTCAAGCCGCGTGTTTGCCTTGGCTGCAAGAGAAGGAGGTCGCGGTACTTGGTGGAGATACCGTGAATGACGTAGTTCCCAGCGGTTATCCCAACCTCCAAATGCCTATCCACCAGATTGCAATGCCACACATGGGACTGTGGCTTATGGACAACTGTAACCTAGAGGAGTTGTCCGTGGCCTGTGCTGAAAGAGAGCGGTGGGAGTTCCTGTTCACCATTGCGCCTTTGCGCATTCGATATGGGACTGGCTCCCCAGTCAACCCGATAGCCCTGTTTTAGGAAGACGCGTCATCCAATGTTCTCTGTTTTCAGGAAACAGTGCAATTGAAGCAGGTGAACCGTGAGCTAGTGACTACTGTCGGTGTCAGCTATCTGAGACGCAGACCAGGAGCTTGCCGGAGTTTTCTTCCTTGAGTAGGTTCATGAAGGCACGGGGTGCATTCTCCAGTTCTTGAACCACATCCTCCTTGTACTTGAGGGCTCCGCTGGTCCCCCACAAATTTAGGCGCTGAGGTGCCTCTCCAGAGCGGTTGGCAAATTGTCCTCTGTGGGATAACCTTCCAGTCTGGTCGGCTAAGAGAATCTGGCGATTGACGTCCTCACGTCTCTGAATCATCTCCTTCCGTTACTGCATCCTTGCTTTTGAGGATAGTACGTTTATTGTCAATACCGGGCAATACATGCCAAGGGCGCCGAGGACAGCGACTCCGATAAGAAAGTGGAGATTCAAAAGGAGTTTTAAACTTCCCAGCGAACGCGATTTGGCTGGGTCTTAGTTATCTGTTATGTAGTGTCTAGCGTGGAGACATGGACAAGGGATGTAGTATGATTGACAATGAAGTGTAGCGTCAGTACCATCGTCATCGTTCTAGTATCTTTCTATGAAAGCTGAAGGTTGACATTGGAAATGTCGGCTCAGGTTGGTATCTGGTGACTCATTGGGTACGGAGGAATATATGTCACAGCTAAAGATGGCCTCAGGAAGTGTGGTACAAGTCCAGGATTGCCTCTACGAGTTTGTGAGGAACGAGGCTCTGAAAGGCACTAATTGGACAGCGGATGAAGTGTTTGGGATATTGGGAAATCTCGTAGAGAGGTTTGACCCTAAGAACCAGGAGCTATTGGCCGCACGGGCGGCGCATCAAAGCAAGATTGACGCATATTACCTGGAGAAGAGAAGTACAGGATGGAGACCAACTCCGGAATCCGCTGACCAAGATGCTGGGGAGTTTGAGCGGTTCTTAGTGGAAATCGGATACCTTAAACCGTACGTGCCAATCGATTTCCAAATGACCACTCCTATGCTTGATCCTGAGATGGAGCAAAATGGTCCAGAGCTGGTTACCCCAATGAGCAATACGAGCATGGCAGTTGGTGGCGCCAACGCCCGTTGGGGTAGTTTATACGATGCTTATTTCCTTAGCGATAGACACCCGGAGATTGATGGGGAATCAGACCGACCCGCGCGTCTCCGAATGGTAGTGGAGGAAACTAATGCATTTCTCAACGAACACGTTGCTAGTTGGGAACCTAACGTGGGATTTGGCGAGGTAGCGTCATACTCAGTGACAAAGAATGTGCAAGGAAAATACGAACTCATAGGCCACACATCCGATGGGGGAGAAGTACGTTTACAGGACCCTGACAAGTTCATTGGATTTAACCTGAATGAGCATCAAGAATTGTCAGAGTTCTTCTTGGTGGACAACGGACTGAGAATACAATTGCAGCTTTATGAAAGCGGCAAAGTTGACGACAACAACGGCCAATTCAAGGACTTCATTGTCGAATCAGCTATTACCAACATTATCGACTTGGAGGACTCGGTAGCCATTATTGATGCAGAGGATTTGGTTTTGGCTCTGCGCAACTATTTGGGGCTCATCCGGGGAGACCTACAAGCCTACGGCTCTCGTGGCAATCTCAAGACAATCAATTCTGATAAGACATTGGTGGATATTCACGGGGATAAGCAGATTTTGAAGGGGACAAGCCTCATGTCGGTTCGAAATGTGTCATTGCATATGTACACCGACATCGTAAAGGTGGATGGACGAGACATCCCGGAGAGAATCCTCGGCGTACTGCTGACGACTCTGATTGCTACTGCACATGACAATGGTTCCCACGGGGAGGAGAAGAAGGATGGAAGTGGTGAAGGCCCTATGCCTATTAGGGCCCCCAATAGTAGTAAGGGGTACGTGTATCAGGTGACGCCAAAACTGCAGACCGCTGAAGAGGTAGCCGAGCAAGTGAGATTGTTCCAGGCTATTGAGGAGCATCTGGGCTTGGACGAAGGAACAATCCTCGTTGGGATTATGAACGAAGAGCTTGGTATGACGCTGCAGTTGACTGAATCTCTAAAGGCCGCCCAAAGTAGAGTTTTTTTCATTAACACAGGCTTCTTGGATCGCACGGGTTCCCAAATACGGGTGCAAATGCAGGCGGGGCCCGTTAATCTCAGAGATGATCTTACCCAAGAAACATACAATTCTAGCTATGAGTTGCACAATGTCGACGTGGGCATTCAAGCAGGGGTTCACAAGCACGGCAAAATAGGCAAGGGGATGCAGGTCAGGAACCGGGCTATGGCAGAAATGCTCCAGAAAAAGATAGAACATCCTAGGACAGGAGGCAACACCGCATGGGTGCCAGCCCCGTATCCAAGTGACCTCCATTCTATGCATTATCACATGATTGATGTTGACCAGGTACAACGGGTGATGGAAGATTCACCAGCGCTAAATATTACCCGGAAAGCACTACTTACCTTCCCGCTCTTAGATCAGGAAAAGCTCTCTGAACAAGACGTGAGGGACAACTTGATACAGAGGTATGTTCACAGCATGGTCGCCTATGCAGAGCCGTGGGTGAATCGGGGCATAGGTTGCAGCGGGGTATTGAATTTCGATCGCGTAGAAGAAATGAAGGACAGGGCTACTGAGAGGATAGACGGCGCAATGCTAGCCAACTGGCGGCTACATGGAGTGGTCAGCCAGACGGACATTGAAAACGCGGTCAAGAAAGTGGCTGAGATCGTGGATCAGCAGAATGCAGAAATCCCGGGTTATGAGCCTTTGGCAGACACTCAGCAAAAGCTGGATAAGATTTTGGATAATCCCGCAATTGCCTCCGTTCTAGCGGTTATCGACGGGGCACTAACATCCCCGAGTGCCTATGTAGAACCGGCCCTTTTCAGCAATCGCAGGGCCATCAAGTCTTTCACATGATATTTTCATAAGCAACAGCTGTGGGTCTTGAGGTGCATAGAGCAGCATGTGGGCCTCCTCGCACCCTATATATGTAAATGAGGTGTGTAGGGGTGAAGTGTCAGGCCACGGTGACTCTATTGGCGATTTACGCCTGTCCAACCGATAATGGCAATCTCTCGCCCACCTAAATATTCCCCTCCATGTTGCTTGATAATATCCAGCACTGTGTTAGGTCTCAGCGAATCATAAGACGCCATGCAATACTGAAGTGCTATGGCGTTATGTCCCCAATCGTCTGTGTTGCTGGCCGAGGTGATGCAAGAGACATCTGTGGTTACAACGGTAATATGGTATTGCGACAATCGGAATCAGCAAAACTCCGACCCCAGCAGGTTTTCAAGGTGAACAGATGACGCAGCGCAGGACTTTCTAGGTGAGAAATCACGGATTGGGAATCTTCCAAACTTAGAGCAGGCGCACACTCCATGGAGCCTGGGCATGATTTGGCTGGTATGGTATACCAATCTCTTGGGATTCAGCCAGATTTAGGTCTGCTATCTTCGCTAGCCCACGATGCAGACCAATCTGGGCCAGACGGCGGCCGTGAACCAGCAGTACTCGCCAACAGCTTATTCCAGTTTCAGAAAGCTACCGAAAACCCCTGGCACTCCTTTAGGAGTGCCAGGGGTTTTCGGTAGCGTAGCCTAGACCGTTGACGGGCACATTTGGCCTGCCCAGAACTCTTGCTCAGCTGCCGTGGCTGGTTGCTGTGGATGGGGTGGGAGCAGCGCGCTCCTGGGTCCTGCTGATTCCTATGCGTCTGGATAAGACCACCTTGGCAATGTTAGTGCTCCCTCCGGCGTGACGCTGGCCAGCCTTCGAGCGCTGGTCTACTTCCTGCGCTCCGCCGTGAGGAGCCCCAGGTTCTCTTGTGTCCAGGAAGGCGTACATACCCATAACCTCCCTTACTCTCATGGCGTTACGTAGCTGGTGCTCCCTATTGTGTACGTTGGCTACGTTGCCTTCGTAGTTGATGTCCATTCGGGCTTGGTACATCCAGTAGGTGCGTTTGGCCAATATGCTGTCCACGTGGGACTCAATTAAGGCTTCCATTGCTGTTTGCTGGACCACTGGGTCGCTGCCCAAATTGCCCTCGGGTTCCTTTGTCCCTTGGACGTAGCGCATCATGTTGTCTACCACTTCATCTCTGGGGAATGCCCTGCCACGGCCACCGTGCTCCTGCTCCAGGGTAGTGCTGGCCACCTGCCATCCCTGGTGATCGCCGCCAATAAGGTGGTCTCCAGGTATCCGCACGTTGTCCAGGAAAATGGCGTGCTGGTCATGTCCATTAAGGAGGTTCATCTCCTTGACCTCCAGCCCCTCGGATGGAACGGGGATCATGAAGTAACCCAAGTTCCGATGTCGTGGTGCATCCGGGTCTGTCATCATGGGCCCCCAGAGGTAGTCTGGGCCAGATTCCCACTGTGGCCTGGGGCGGCCACTGACAAAGACGTTGGACCCAGTAAGGAGCCAATCGTCGCCATCTCGGACGGCTCGGCTCTGGTAGTCGGCCAGGTCAGCGCCGCCCTTCGGCTCTGTGAACTTCTGCCATGAGGACTTCTCCCCACTTAGCATGGGAACCAGGAACTGCTGTTTCTGCTCTTCTGTGGCCCAAACTAGCAAAGTGGACAGGATTAAGCCGCCGTTGGGGCCACGAGAGGCCCGCGCACGATCGAACTCCTCTTCGATGATAGTCTCGTGGTCTCCCGTGAGGCCACCGCCTCCGTACTCCTTCGGGTATGTGGGATATAGCCACCCCTTCTTTGCCAGTTCCTTGTGCTTTCCGCGCCAGAAAAGGTACTGCTCCTTGGTAAGGTCCCTGGCGTCGATGGGCTCTTTCATCTCCTCAGGAATGTTCTCTTCCAGCCAGGACCGCACCTCTTGGCGGAACCGCTCCTGTTCCTCTGTATACGGCAATGCAAAATCCATTCTAATTCTCCTCTCTTTGGGACACCATCTGGGGCCAGTTTAAGTCCATAGAGTGCTTTGGTCAAGTTTGTAATCATTATCACAATGACGCTCAACGCTCTTACGTTGGGATGGCTGGACAGCAGCGATTCTATGTGTTGCTGCATATCGATGTCTAATATTGATTGGACTTGCCCAATTGTAGTTTTTGGCAAATAGCCTAATTGGTTTGGAGTACCATCAGACCCACAGCACTGGCAAGCTCCGATAGTGGCACACTCTAGATGCCTTGTGCGAAAATGTGACCATGAGGCCAAGAAGCGAAGTACCACTTTGCGAATCAATCTATGACAGCTGGCGGATTCTACTGAAGCTCTTGGTAGTAATAGTCGTCATCGTGTTACTTTCCTGTACAGCAGACCCAGATACTCAGGCTGAGGACCCGAACGTTGACGTTACATCGAGCCTTGTTCAAGGAATCATCCCAACCATAGTGGAGAAGTCCTCTCCGATGGCTACTCCAGTCCAAACTCAAGTCACTCTCATTCCTGGGGAACCTGAGGGAAAGTACGGCGGTATCCTGGTATTGGCCAATCGCGGTGATCCTCCTGCAGGCTTTGACACCCTCCGGACCAGCAGCATTGCTCTCCACCACGTCGCAGGAGCGCTGTTTGGTCCTGGGAACTTGGTCATGCGCTGCCGGGAGAACATGTACTTTGTATGTCCTTACTTTGCCAAGACCTGGGTGTCCAGCCCTGGTTTCACACAATGGACTTTCAATATCAGAAGCGACATGTACTGGCATGATGGGACACCCGTTACTGTTGAGGACGCCAAGTTCTGGTTTGAGTTGGCCTTCTTCGGTGCTCAGGTGGGAGACGAAGTCCGCGCGCCAGCGTACTTCAAAGGTGCATTTGGTGAAGTCGAGAAAGTGGAGGCACTGGAGAACGGCCAGTTGCAAATCACCTTTGCACAGAGAACCCCACATTTTCTGGATATTCTTGCCAATCCGCGATTCAAGATAGCCCACCCTCGCCACCTGATGGAGTCACGGATAGAGTTGGGGGAACTGAGCATTAGCCCCTTGGATGTAGGGCTTGTCGGCTTGGGACCGTTCCAACTGGAGAAGTACGAACGAGGAAGTGTCGCCCACGTGCGGCGGTTCGCCCGGTACTGGGAGAAGGCTGCGGAAGGCGATTCGCTTCCATATCTCAGGGGTATCGACTATGTAGTCATGCCAGATCCTTTTACGATGGATGTGGCTTTTCGCACGGGCCGACTGGACGGGGGCGCCCGGGGACAGACGCATTACGTCACATCGCATCGAAAGAATGGCTACGTACGAGACCTCGGCGAGGACGTCTTCTTCGCTGAAATTGAAGGGGGCAATTTCCGGCTCGCGTTCAATGTCCTGAGATCAGGTCCCTGGCAGGACTCCCTGGTACGGAGGGCCATTGCGCTCTGGATTGATAAACAGGCCGCGATCCCATTGGTTCTGGGCGGGTTTGGCTGGACGTCCCCTGACCTTGGGCCAGCGAGCATCCCAATTCCAAGGCATTTTGTCAACTGGCCCAAGTTTGATCTGGGCTCGTCGGAGGAGAATCAGGCGGAGGCAAGGCGGTTGCTAGAGGAAGCGGGGTATGCGGACGGTTTTTCTATGGGACATCTCTGCCGGGCGATAAACCCAGCGCCATGCGAGTTCCTGAAAGCCCAGCTCACAGGACTTGGCATAGACCTTCGGCTCCAAATGGTGGACGAGGGAGAATGGAATAGAGCACGGATTAGTCCCGACTACGACAGCCAGCAGGGTCGTCTCACGCCCTCTACAATACCGGAGGGTACGGAATCAGTCTACGGCCGTTACAGCAGCAATCCTGATTCCTATGCCAAGCACGATGATTCCAAAGTAGACGAATTGTATCGTATATTGAGAGAAGCCCTGACATTTGAACGACGTGTCGAGGCCTGGCGAGCGATTGAGAGGTATCTATTTGTGGAGCGTACCTACATCATTCCCATCGCTGAATCTATCAACGTGGTGCCATATCGCGCTTGGGTCAAGGGCTTGGTCATACCTACGGAAGACGCCCACACCAACACAGACTTCGCCACAGTATGGCTGGACAACAAAGACGGAGCCAGGTAGGTGTGACTGTGAATAACTCGTCAAATGTGGCCCCTGCCACCGAACCACGACCTAGCTGAGATGGGTAGATACATAGCTTGGAGACTGGTCCTTATAGTCCCAACGGTTCTCGCTGCATCTATAGTGATTTTCGTGGTAATGCGGGTGTTGCCGGGGGATATTGTACTGGTCATCTTGAGTGGGTCTGGTGAGGCTGTCGTTAGTCCTGAGGCGCGGGAAGCACTGGAGGAGGAGCTTGGTCTGAACGATCCCCTTCCAGTACAGTATGGTCGATGGCTGCGGAGCATGGTGAACGGCGGGTTCGGTGGTCGTTCGCTAGAGAGCAGGGACCATATTCTCTCTATCATAGGACGACAGCTCCCTGTGACGTTGCTGCTCACCGGCTATACCGCTCTGCTGTCCATCTTCGTCTCTGTGCCGCTTGGTGTTTTTGCTGCTGCACGGAGTGGTCGCTGGCCAGACTATGTTATACGCGTGACAACTCTGGGTGGACTGGCTCTTCCAAACCTCTGGGTTGCTCTGCTTGTTATCTTGGGCCTTCTGCTGCTCTATAGATGGTCTCCACCTGTAATCTACGCATCACCCTGGTCCCATCCCTGGGCTCACATACAAATGATGGCTTGGCCCGCACTGATCCTGGCCTGGGAGCAAAGCTCACATATTGTTAGAGTAACTCGTTCCAGTATGCTTACGGCCCTTAGCCAGGAATACACTGTAACGGCTAGGAGCAAGGGTCTATCAGAGAAGTCGATAGTCTTGGGGCACGCACTGCCGAATGCTCTGATTCCTGCGGTCACAATGTTGGGTCTCCAGTTTGGAAGCTTAGTCAGCGGGGCGCTCATATTGGAGACCATCTTTGGACTGCCCGGCATCGGTAGGGGTCTTGTCCAAGCAGCCTTGGCGCGGGACTATCCAGTCATTCAGAGCCTGGCATCGTTGCTGGTGTTTTTGTCTCTGATTGTCAATCTAGCAGTTGACACCATAAGCACATATATAGACCCACGGATTTCCCATGACACATGAGCGAGTTGGCGATAACATGCCTGAAATGAAGAACAGACATAATCACACTAGACCTCAACCCAATGCTTCGCGCGCAAATTTGGTGACGGAGGCCCAGGTCAATATCTGGACATACGCGCGGACCAATCCTTTGGCACTCCTAAGCGTGGCAGTGCTCATCTTGATGGGCGTGACAGCGCTCATGGCGGACTTCGTTGCACCCTACGATCCCTTGGCCCAGAACGCGGCGGAGGTCTTGAGGCCGCCGGGACCAGACCACTACTTTGGGACCGACGGCCTTGGGCGGGATATATTCAGCCGCGTTGTATATGGGTCGCGGGTTTCACTGTACGTGGGATTCCTCGCGGCGGGCATAGCAGCCGTAGTTGGCACATTTGCTGGCACAGTGTCGGCGTATTGTGGAGGGAAGCTCGATCTGGCAATCCAGAGGGTGATAGATATCTTCCTGGGTTTTCCCTTCCTGGTACTGGCCTTGATTATGGTGGTCGCCCTTGGGTCTTCCCCGACCTCACTTGCCGTGGCAATTTCCATATCGCTGGCACCACAGGTTACCCGTCTGTCGCGAGCGACTGGGCTTTCAATCAAGAGAGAACTATACGTGGAGGCGGCAAGGGTCATTGGGGCGAGCTCATATCAGGTCATATGTAGACATATGCTGCCCAATGGCTTTCCACCTGTCCTGGCTCAGGTGACAGGGTACTTTGGGGCCGCGGTGGTGGCGGAGACTGCTCTTAGTTTTCTCGGTCTTGGAGTGTCTCCACCTTCCCCGTCGTGGGGCAGGATGCTTCAAGAGGGAGCGCGCCAGTATTTCGAGGTTGCTCCGTGGGCAACTGTGTTCCCTGGGCTTGCGTTGAGTCTCACGGTGGTGAGTTTTGCGTTACTTGGCGACGCGGTCCGTGACATGCTTGACCCGCGACGCTCCTACTAACACCATCGGTGAGGACTTCTTTCCCTTTAGCTGGTTAATTCCTTGGTTGCTACTGACCACCCATGAAGTAGTATTAGGGTCATATTGTGTTTAGAATTCCTACCACTGTTGGATACATGGAGAAGTTCGTGCTAAGGAAGATTTTGATAACTGGTGCAATTGGGAACATCGAATGTCTATTGATTTCCCGCCTTTCCGTCCTGACCGACCTTGGATTCCAGGCATTGATGCGTGACGATGGTAAGGCCAACCGACCAAATGAAGCTGGGGTTGATTGCGTTCCTGAGACAGTTGCGGATTCCGAAGCGGGGATTCAAGCTGTTGCAGGCATCTACGCCGTTGTTTTGATTACTGCACAGGCTCCAAACCCAAATGAACAGGCCAGCGGGTGCTCACCGCTGCTACAATTGCTGGAGTTGGCAAGGCCGGGATGGTATCTGAGTTCAAGGCCTCCCAGGATGTCCCGACCAACAATGCCAGGATACACGGCCGAGCTGATTATTGCATCCAATCATCAAGCTTCAACTATGTGATTCTGAGGCATAACTTTCTCATGCGAACATAGACATGGCCTATCGTAGTATCATTGCGGAGGACACTTTCTGGATTGATATGTGTGACTGTCAACTAGGAAATATTTCCAGTCGCGATGTTGTGGGCTGCATTAAGCTATGGGTACTGTCTGACGAATTCGATAATCTAGGCTTTGACCCAACGTGACTGGAGCCGATCTCATTTCGACACGTCGCCAGGGTTCTAACCAAGGTATCGGGCTGACCAGTGGACCAGATCTCAGTGCCTCGTGAGATTATTAATCAGTTCAATCGCGATATTGGGGTGGGCGACTGGCTCGCAGACGTCTGCGAGATTACTCCAAGGCCTACAGCGAGAACTGGGGGGATTTTGTCACGGAGGATGTGAAACACATAATCGGCCACTCCGCCGGTCTTTTAGTACGTTTGCCCGTGATGTCTTTGCACATGCCATCGCGAATAAGTTAGCTGAGCACTGATTACGCTACGTGAAGCTACACAGTTTTATGACGAGAATGACCATGCTGCGGGATGCTAGATGTCAGCGGCTTTGGTACACTTTCTAGTCTAAGAATCCGGGCTGTGGCGTTCACTGTTTACTAGCTTCCAGAAGTGCCTGAAAGGTTGATTTATGCAACCAGATTCTTCTAAGGGATTGGTCTTCGAAGTCTTTAGGGTATTCCTTCGGCTGGGGCTCACATCATTTGGAGGGCCAATCGCTCATCTGGGCTACTTCAGAGAGGAGGTGGTCGCTCGGCGCAAATGGCTGGACGAAGAGGCCTATGCCGACCTGATTGCTCTATGTCAGTTCCTTCCTGGTCCGGCCAGCAGCCAGGTGGGAATCGCTCTCGGTCTCAAACGGGCAGGGCTACTTGGTGCTTTGGCCGCTTGGATGGGATTCACGCTCCCTTCCGCTGCCGCTCTCATCCTGTTCGCGTATGGAATCACAGGCTTTGGAGATGTTTCCGATGCGGGCTGGCTGAGGGGGCTTAAAATCGCTGCGGTCGCAGTAGTTGCTGTGGCCATCTGGGGCATGGCTAGAAACCTGTGCCCGGATAGGTCGCGGGCCACCATGGCGATAGTAGCTGCCATTAGCATGTTAGCTTGGCCTACCGCCATCGGGCAGGCCCTCATCATAATACTCGCTGGATTTGCTGGATGGCGGTTTTTGTCGGAGGATCGGGACGATTCCGTGTCTGCAGAGGGGTTCCATGTGGGACACACAGTGGCGGTCATTAGCCTATCTCTATTCGGAATTCTTCTTATAGGTTCGCCCTTGCTGAGACAAGTGGTCGATAACCAGTCTCTCCAAGTATTTGACAGCTTCTTCCGCGCTGGCTCATTGGTGTTTGGTGGCGGTCACGTTGTATTGCCACTGCTTCAGGCGCATGTTGTACCTCCGGGGTGGATAACAAATGAGGAGTTCATAGCTGGCTACGGCGCGGCCCAGGCAGTGCCAGGGCCGTTGTTCACCTTCTCAGCCTATCTGGGCACAATCCTTCATGGCAATTTGAACACAGGTAGCTCGAACTCGTGGATTGGCGGACTGTTCGCTTTGGCTGCTATTTATGTGCCCTCCTTTCTTCTGGTCATTGGGGTCGTTCCATTTTGGAACCGATTGCGTGGTCGTAGTGAATTCAGGAGGGCAACTCGCGGCATTAACGCTGTGGTGGTGGGCCTTCTATTGGCGGCGCTCTACAATCCTGTGTGGACCAGCGCTGTCCATACAAGAGTAGATTTTGGCCTGACCCTTGCGGCATTCGCCCTCCTAGCGCTATGGAAGTGGCCCCCTTGGCTTGTGGTCGTCCTGGCGGCCTTGTGTGGGCAGCTCACTACGAACCTTTAAGCGGACAGAGGGTAGAGGGCACTCCCTGGCTTGCTAACTCTGTTGAGTGCATAAATCCGCAGAGAATTGGCCTAAATCAAGGGTTGGGAAATGACTGAACGTCAGTTAGCGACAGAAGCGAATGCCAAGAAATAATCTGTGAGGGAACAAATCACAATGAATGAACCAGAGATAAATATGCTGGAGCTATTAAATCAAGAACTGTGAGAGAAAACAGTTATGTACAATATACAGCTACCAGAAGCTACTCGGCTTCGTAAATGTGGAATGCGCTGGCAGATCTGCTGATTGTCACGCGTGTAACGATTATTGGCCAGCTAGGGAAGGACGTCACGGCGCAGGCGACTTCTATCGTCATAGTTGCAGAGCAAAGCACCAGGCTTCTCTGTGAGGACTTGTTCTGTAGAGATTGACTTGGTTGGTCCAGGATTCCCCATAGCCGCTAGGTCCGTATGAACCGTGGTATTGGTTATGCAATTGTCTATGGACTCCTAGGCTGCTCTTCCAAGGTCACGTTGAAGTTCATAGTGTCGTTGCCTCGCACTATCGTTACTTCTGCCTCGTGTCCGATGTTGTATTTTCGTATTGCCTCCTGAAGCTGCTTAACCGTATTCACGTCTGCTCCATCGAAAGCGATGATGACATCGTCGACGTGTATGCCAGAGGGGGCCGCAGGGCCGTTAGGCTGCACGTTTGACACCAATACACCTCGGCTTACCGAGAGGTCTTCCTGGGCCGCAATAACTGGAGTAACCTCCCTTACTCCCACGCCGAGCCAGGCGAAGACCACTCGACCGTGCTCCAGGATGGATTCTACAACAGGGACGACAGTGAAGGTGCTCACGGCGAATCCAATTCCTTCCCCTCCCTGGGTACGGGCCGTGTTTATCCCTACCACTTGGCCATCCAGGTTGACTAGAGGCCCTCCGCTGTTGCCTGGGTTGATGGCGGCGTCGGTTTGAATCATGTCAAAGAGGCGAGCGTCCTCGGTGTCTATGGCTCTATCTAGGGCACCCACGATGCCCAGTGTGACGGTGGGGCCACCGTCCAGTGCCAGGGCGTTGCCAATAGCTATCACCCAGTCTCCCACCATTAGTCTGTTCGGGTCGGCGAACTCCGCCGTGGCATAGTTATCTTGTGGAATCTTGATGACTGCCAAATCGGTGGCTGGATCGCTTCCTAGTATCTCCGCCTCAAAGGTACGCTCATCTACAAGTATCACTGTTATCATGTTCGCTTCAGCCACCACGTGGCTGTTGGTGACAATGAGTCCTTCGGAATCGAAGATGATTCCAGTTCCGGCACCGCTTTGTTCAACGGTCCTACACCCAAAGAAAAAATCACACTGCTCAACTAGCGTACCGACGACAATGGATACCACGGATGGTTTTACCATTGTCACCACATGGGACACGGAGGGGAGAAGCGGTCCACTAGCGGCGGGAGGTGCT
>VEXC01000008.1 GCA_009391225.1 SAR202 cluster bacterium AC-647-N09_OGT_505m | reverse complement strand
GGCAGTGCCTCGCCCTGTATCCACAGTTACACGTGGGCTTCTCAGGCATTGTTCCCCTTTGTATAGGCTGGTCTGCGAATCCACATTCGACTATTGCGTAGTTGGTTATGTCGTCCAATCTCGGAAGATAAATGTGCTCAAGTCCAACTTTTCTATACTCTTGTTATTCTCTGATAATCTTAGCGGATGGGTTCCCGCAGTTTTTCCCGAAGCCTTGTTAGTGCCCACATTATGGCTACTAAATCCTACCGTGAGAAGACAGTTTGGTAGATTATGAGAATTTGTATGTCTAGAGGGTTTTTCTATATCCCTTAATGTGTCCTTGCTATTGTTTCTATAGCAAGGACACCAGGCGCGATGGTCTTAACTTCAATGTTTAGGTATTTCTGGCTGACTGACAGCCACACATGATAAGCTGAGAAGCGTCTTTATGTAGCCCTCCAGAAAATAGGATTACAGTTGGACACAAGACCCTGGCCGAGCGAACGGGAGAAGAGAGAGAAGAAATCAACTCCAGTTCCCGTCCTTGGGTCAGATGGGTTCCCGGATTCCCTGTTGTCAACCTAGCTAACCAACGAAATCTCCACTCTTGGCGCAGCCAGTCTCGGAAGATGCCAAGGAGGAGTTGCGTCTACTGATTCATATTCACGTTAGGGATAATATTATACTGGACTTTGCTGTCCCTAGAGTCTGGAGTCAACGTGGGCTAAGGCTCATCCCGCAGCCTGGCCAGGTGGAAATACTCGCTGGAGGTGAGGTTGGGGTGGAACCCCTTTACCTTGGGCCACCATACCCAGGTCGAAACCCTGGTCACTGGCATGAACCTCACCGCATTGTCCATGACGTGGCGCTGTATCTCCAGCACTAGTTCTTGACGGTGCGCCGGGTCCATGGCTATGGCTTGATTCTCGATGAGGGAATCAAGTGTGGGGTCACTATAGGCGTGGGTGTTCCACGCTCCCTGGCTGTGGAGGACGGAGAGCATGTACATGTTGGGTGTGGTCATGGGGGCTATGGGGCCGAGGAAGGCGGAATAGTTACCGCCATACCATATCTCCTGTGGGTAGTCCGTGGGATTAACGGTGGTCAATGATACCTGAAGCCCCACTGCTTCAAGTTGCCGTGCTAGGATTTGAGCGTATTCTAAGTATTCATCACCGAAGTCTGCCACGGTTAGGGTAAAGGCTAAGGAGAGGTCTTGCTGGACCGAGGCCAAGAATTCTCTAGCTTGGGAGGGGTCGCTCAGGTTCTCTCGGAACTCCTCTTCGTGCAGAAGCCAATTGGGATTGGCCACTGGCATTCCTAGACTGACAAAGCCAAAGCCATTCCACACGATATCCATGGCTTCCCAGGGATTGAGGGCGCTAAATATGGCTTTTCGCACCTTGGGGTTGTCCAAGGGTGGGATGGTGCTATTGAGAGCCAATTCCAGCCCTGTTCCTGCCTCTCTGTATAGGAGGAAATCCGTCTGTGGGTGGCTCTCTCTAATGTCACCGAACTCACTGTTAGGAGACTCAATAAGGTCCAGCTTCTTGAGGTGGAAGGCGACGAGGCGAGTCTGTTCATCGACAATTACATGTATGTTTAGGCGGTCTAGATGTGGCAGGTCATCCTCATAGTAGTCGGGATTGGCCATGAAAGAGTATCCCAGGTTATCTCTGGTGCCATTCCAGAGCCAAGGCCCGCTTCCAATGATGGGCCCATCTCTGAGGTGGCCGTTGAGATTCACGGCCTCGGGTGCCACTATCTTGGAGAAGCCGCTGGCCAAGCTGACGGGGAAGTCGGCGTTTGGGGCTTTGAGGGTTATCCTGAGTGTGTACGTGTCTTCAGCCTCAATGGACTGGATAGACTGGAGCAGCGTTGCGTTGGGATAGCTGGGGTTTCCCTGACGCTGATAGCTGAAGGAAATGTCCTGGGCGACGAGCCCTCTCCCATACACCGGAGGGATGTTCTGCCATAGGAGGTCTTTCCTCAGGTGGAAGAGATAAGTTGTGGTACTCATCTGTTGCCAGCTTTCGCATAAATCGCACTCGGTGGCCGTGTTGGGTATCGCGATATCCGGTCCGGAGCGGAAGCGCAGAAGACGGCTGTAGACGATGCCAGGGCCCCAGGCTGCGAGGGCTGGGGAGGGAGTTAGGTGGACGTCCCAGTGTGGGACTACTATTGAGGTTACCAGGTTTAGCTCCCTGAATCCCGCGGCGGATGTGGATATGGGCGTTACTGAAGGTTGAGGAGTGGCTAGATTCGTATGTTTTGTGGTGGTGGGTGACACGGTGCTACCCGTGCATGCCATGGCCGTCAAGAGTATGACTGTCGGCAGAGTGAGAGTTGCGATGAAATGGAGGAGCACGGTGGGTTATCTTCCTTGCCTATCGTCTTGTGGAGAACTCTCCGTCCAGGTCCGGGCCTGTGACAGTAGTCCTCGGAGGGAGCCTATGCCTTCTCTGGGAAGGAGGCCAGCAGCTAAGATGGTGGGAGGGAGAAATAGAAGGGCATGCATTACGAGTGCGTAGGGGAAGGCCAAGTCTTTATGCACATCAAAAACACTCATTATGTATACCATAGTTGCCTCAAAGGTGCCTATGGCTCCTGGGAGAGCTGGTATGGAGGAGGCGACGAAGATGGTGACCAGTAGCAGCAGCACCGCTTGGGCCAGAGAGAGATTTATGTCCATGCCCCAGGCCACAATCCATCCGCTGATACCCAGGACCACCCATTGGGACAGGCTGACCGCCAGGGAGGCCAATAGCAGGGTTTTTTCCTGCTCCAACTCCGCTACCGAGGCTGAAAAAATGCGCAGCAAGGATACCCGCTCCATTAGAGGCATTCCACGGCTACCCCAGGCCAGGAAGCGCACCAGGGCTAAAAGCAAGAGGGAGAATACGAAGCCCCCCGCGGCGTAGTGGGCGAGCGGCCCTGCACTGGGCACGAAGAGGAGGCCCAAGGCCAGTAGCAGCGTGGAGGACCAGATGTCCATTATCCTGGTCATACCCAGGGTTGCCAGTGCCGTGCCGCGGCTGATTTTGTCCTGAAGGGTTAGCAGTGTGAACTGTGTAACCTCACTAGCGACGCGCACGGGTACCAGGTTGTTCAGGCCCAGCCCGATGTTCTCTATCAGGAATAGCCTGAATATGGAAATGTGGTCCTTTTGGAAGAGCAATCGCCAACGGTAGGCTCGGGCAAGGTTACTCAGAAGGAACACAAGTAGGGCCAGGGCGATTATATGAAGTGGCAGGTCTCGGATGGTTTGCCAGACCTCGTGCCAGTCTAGTCCTCTAGTGGCGAGCAATCCCAAACCCAAGCTTACCAGGACACCGATGGTGAGTCGGGTGGTGAGAGCCTTGCCGCTAGCGTTGGCGCTATGCAGGGCTAAGCCCCGCATACATAAATACATACGGTATGTCATGCGGATTGCCTACTCTTGGGTATGGAAGCAGGGCAAAGCCCTGCACCTACAAGTACACACAATGTATTATACGTACTGCTTTATCTTGGGTCGAGCGCCGGCAGGGAACCAGTGGACAACTGTCAGTAGTCAGTCGGATGTTGATTCAGCTGTGGATTGAGAGAAACAACAAGCCCAAGTGACCTTCCTACACACGAACGAGAGATACTCTAACGATTCATGTTGTCTCTGGACCAGAATCCTATCCTGCGAGTGGCCACCGTGGCTTGCAGCTACTCGAGAATCGTAGCTATTATACTCTGAGGTGTCTGATTGTCAAAGTTCATGGAGTGGAGATGGAGCGTGACACTCGCCCTTTGATTAGGAAGATGACGTACAAATAAATGTTGGACTGTTCTTAGTGGTAAATAGGTCACAAGATGAGAAAGCTGGTCCTGGCTCCGAGGTCTACCTCCGGCGTTTGCCTGTGGAGGAGGCATTGTATAGGCTGGACAGCTACCTTGATGAGGTCTTTGTGTCGGGGCTCATAGTCGTAAGAGTCGTTCATGGGAAGGGAACCGGCTTGCTGAGGACCGCTGTGAGGAAGGCTTTATCCGAACACCCGCTTGTGAGGAGTTATAGAGACGGATATATAGGTGAAGGAGATGCGGGGGTCACCATAGTTGAGATGGAGGAACGATGGAACAGACCATAACTTTCGACATACGGTCTTCACATAAATCTAGAGAGCTTTCCTGACCACCCTTAAATTCAAGAGAAGCCTGATGGAATGACAATTATTAATCGCGGAGCCAAGCAACATACGCCCAATACAACCGCCTAGGGTACACTAAAGGAAGTTGATGGGTCTTAAAGTGGCGCAGAAGCCCAGATACTAGTCCAATCTAGCACAATACGGAAACCCCTGCGCCGTTTCAACAGGAACCTTACTTCGATGCTGCCCCGCACACAGTTTCTAGGATAAGACGCGTAGCTACATATGGGTCAACATTGGCATTTGGCCTTCGGTCTTCAATATAACCTTTTTGATCTCTGGCTACCTGCCAAGGTATTCTTACAGATGCACCCCTGTCGGATACTCCGTAAGAAAATTCCTTATAGCTTTTAGTTTCATGTTGTCCTGTCAATCTATCCTCTATCCCAGCCCCGTAATTGGCTATATGGAGCGCAGCATTCTTCCCCAAAGCCTCAGCGGCCGCCACGCATGCGTCATAGTTTTCACGCATTTGCTTAGTTGAAAAATTTGTGTGTGCTCCAGCGCCATTCCAATCACCGGGAATTGGTTTGGCTGCCAAAGACACTGTTACGTCATAACCTTCTGCTACTCGAGAGAGTAACCACCTTGCTATCCACAATTCGTCAGCCGCCTGAGGGCTGGAGACGGGACCGATTTGAAACTCCCATTGTCCAGGCATGACCTCTGCGTTGATCCCTGCTAGATGCAGGCCTGCTACTATGCAAGCATCCATGTGTTCTTCTACAATATCCCTCCCGAATATCACATCTGCTCCAACCCCGCAGTAGTAGTCACCTTGCGGTGCAGGAAAACCATTCTGAGGCCAACCTAGAGGAGCGTTACCCTGGAAAAAAGTGTATTCCTGCTCGATACCAAACCAAGTTTCAAAATCACCGAATTTCGCCGAAGCAGCTGCGCAAGCAGATCTAGTATTAGTTGGATGTGGACTCATATCAGTAAGTAGCGTTTCCGTCATCACTATCACATTATTGCCACCACGTATCGGGTCAGGAACGGTCATGACGGGATTTAGCACTACGTCAGAGTTGTTTCCGGTAGCCTGTTGAGTGCTCGAGCCGTCATACCCCCAAATCGGTGGGGTCTCTCCATCAGCTATTATCTTTGTTTTGGACCTTAAGCGCGCCGATGGTGTAGTGCCATCCAACCATAAATATTCTGCCTTATAAACCATGTGTCACCTCCAGTTAATAGCAAACTACAGGGTATTCCCAACCTAGAATAATTCCTCTACCGGCGGATTGGTTGGTCCCAGATATTCCATATAGGTAAGAGGGACCAATGCTCTAATACCCGCGCCAACTAAGTATATCTGGTAGTGGTTCTCGATTATTGCTGGGGTGTTACAGCTATGTTAAATCTTTGCCAATGGTTACCAAGGGCAGGGCATAGTCCCGCCCAACGAGTTTCATGCTACCCGGAAGCGATAGCCGACGTTACGCACGGTCTCAATGAAGAGGTGGGTTGCATCCTCTACTTTGCTTCGCAGTCGGCGAATGTGAACGTCCACGGTACGGGTGCCACCGAAGTAGTCATACCCCCAGACCCTGCTCAGTAAGGTCTCTCGAGAGTAAACGCGACCTGGATTCGTGGCCAGAAGGCACAGAAGCTGATATTCCTTGAATGTCAGGATAATCCTTCTGCCGGCTACTGAGATCTCGTAGCGTTCCGGGTCTATAATCAGATCTCCGTTGCGGATAATCTGTCCACTGTCCCAGCCTCCGGTTCGCCACAAGGCCCGGCGGATTCTCATACGCAGTTCATGGTGTCTGACGGGGAGGAAGATAAAGTCCTCTACTTCCAGGGTGGGGTCAACGCTAAAGCGGTTCTCTTCGGGAATCATGACAATAACCGAGACCTCTATATTCTTGCAATGCTGAATTAAGAATGCCTGGTCCTCAACAGGGAGAATACCAAGGTCCACCATCAAAAGGTTTGGGGTTTCTTCCAAGGGTATGTTCTCTAGGACCCTGGGGTCTTGGGAGAAAGAAAGGATAAATCCATCATCTTCTAGAGGTCGGAAATTCGCTCTCTCATCTAGAGCCGCCAGCAGCAATATCCGCTTAACCGGTGCCATAGGGATTCCTGATAACCCCCACTAGTAAGATGGCTTCAATGGTACTTTATGAGAGTTGCGCTGTCGAGTCCTCTGAGCTACGTGCACAAGGTCACAGTGGTCCTCAGAGTGATGCAGGATGCCTGTGAACTTCTGTGCAGCAAGCGGCTGCAGATTTTGAGAGGCGACTGCTCTGGACAGCATGTGATGATTCTTACCGGCGATTATCGGCATATAATCGAGAGTGTCCTGGAGGATGAGATTAGAATCCTGGGTTTGGAGGACCACCATGGCAACTAGGACAGACACTCACCCTGACGTGGCCACGCAGCCTGGAGGGTACCTTGTAGAGGAGATTGGGTCCCGAAGCATCTCCCAGAAGGAACTGGTCGAGAGCGTGAAATGACCTGTGAACACAATCAACGAGATTATCAACACCAAAAGATCATCACCGCAAAGACAACCCTACAAGAGGAACGTTAGTTACCGGGTGGAGTAGAAGAACTGGTTGATGATCAGACGATTGGTGATTTACGATTGCTACATCTCCGGGGCCGTCCAGGAACACCTCTACCATTACCTTTGCCTTCACGTCAATTTCTTCTAGCCAGTGATGAAGTTGTAGAACAAGGCCCACGGCCATGTGGTTGAGGTTAACAAGGTGTTATGACACTGCCGGGGCATACCATCAGTTGCTCTTAACGAGCGCTATGCTAAGTCAGGAGAATCTAGGGGTATCGAGTATAGATTCACAATACACTGAACTCTGTCCGGCTCCTGATCCAGATTAACCAGGCTCTGGAACATCCCAATCCAAGGATGTTTCGGTAATCCCTTCTCCTGAGGCAACGTATCCCCTTTGGGAACACTTCGTATTGGCAGAATACGTTTCAACTATCCCGTGGTATCGTGCGTGTTGACAGGAGCCTCATATGCCCTTACATTACACAGGCGTGTTAGCAAATGGAGACCAAAACTGCTAACGGGCGGGGGGGAGGACAGGTGCCCATATACGAATACGAATGCTTAAACTGCAACCACAAGTTTGAGCTAAAACAGGGCTTCGATGCCGAGCCAACGGAGTCCTGCCCTCTATGCCAATCTCTATCGCGTAGGAAATTCCACGCTCCAGCTGTCATCTACAAGGGCAGCGGTTTCTATACAACGGACTACGCCCGGAGAAACCAGCCTAGCGACAATGGGGACAGTGGTAGCGACGTGGCCACATCAACAAAGGAGACCTCAAAGGAGACCTCCTCCAAAGAGGACTAGGTGGTAGGGAGACTCAGGCATGCGTGCCCTTGTTCAGCGAGTCGGTAGAGCATCGGTGGCCGTTGAAGATGTGGTGAGGCAGATCCAGAAGGGCTTGGTCGTGTTCCTAGGTGTTGGGCAGAACGACGGAGAAGAGGATGCCAGGTACGTGGTTGGAAAGGTTGTCAATCTGCGCATCTTTGACGACGAGGACGGCCGGTTCAATTTCTCCGCACTGGACACGGCGGCACACCTCCTGCTAATCAGCCAGTTCACCCTCTACGCCGATGTACGCAGGGGACGTCGGCCCTCTTTTACCGATGCAGCCCCTCCAGAAGAAGCCGAAGCACTCTATGAAATGACCGTCAGCTTGTTCAAGGAGACGGGCCTACAACTGGAAACGGGACACTTCCAGCAGCACATGGTGGTGGACGTTCAGAACAATGGCCCGGTTACCATAATGGTGGACAGCGCAGACAGGCACAGTCCACGGCCAACCTAGGTATATTAGGTATAAGAGATGCGCAATTAGGCCGTTGCGTGTAGGGCCTTGTGACATTTCATTCCTAATCTGTTATATTTAGCATATCAGGACAGGCAGGAGGGATCGCATAGAGGCCTAGTGCGGCCGCCTGCTAAGCGGTTAGGGGGCGCAAGCTCTCTCATGGGTTCGAATCCCATTCCCTCCGCCACTTTTTCCATCCAGACGGTTTGAGGAATAGTGCAGGTGTTGCAAGACCAGGTGGACTCCCGCAGTTACTATATCTGGACCATCGGCTGCCAGATGAACAAGGCCGACTCAGAACGGCTGTCCAGTGCCTTGGAAGGCCTGGGGCTAAGGGAGACCAACGCGCCCGTAGATGCGGATGTCATTGTCCTCAACAGCTGCGTGGTGCGCCAGAGCGCCGAGGACAAGGTCGTCGGCATGGTGACCTCCCTGAAGCCCCTGAAGCAAAATAACTCCAAGCGTATTGTTGCCCTGATGGGGTGTATGGTGGGGCCCAAGACCGACGAGCTTCACAAGCGCTTCCCCCATGTTGACGTGTTCATGCGTCCCCAGGAGTATGAGCCCCTCATAGACCTCCTGGAAGAGCGTCTGGGAATAGATGTGGAGGGCTGCCTGAAGAACCTGGCGCCGGTTAAACCCCAGATTGCCACATATCTCCCCATAATCCACGGCTGCGACGAGTTCTGCTCGTTTTGCATCATCCCCTACCGCCGTGGCAGGCAGTCCAGCCGTACAATCGAAGAGATCGTGCGAGAGGTGGACCTCCTGGTGCAGCGGGGCATGAAGGAGGTCACCCTTTTGGGGCAGACCGTGGACGCCTACGGGCATGACCTGCCAGACAGGCCCGACCTGGCCGACCTTCTAACGAGGATACACGATGTTCAAGGGCTTCAGCGAATACGCTTCTTGACATCCCATCCCAAATTCATGAGTGGTCGCATCATAGAGGCTGTGGGCGAGTTGCCTAAGGTGTGCGAGCACATCAACCTTCCTGTCCAGGCGGGGGACGATGAAGTTTTGCAGAACATGCGACGGGGCTATACTGCCGATGACTACCGCCGTCTGGTGGACAGGATACGCACCATAGTCCCAGGGGTCGCCATGAGCACCGATGTCATAGTCGGTTTCCCCGGAGAGACGGAAAGGCAATTCCAGGCTTCCCTGGACCTTATCAGGGACATACGGTTTGATAAGGTGCATGTGGCAGCCTACTCCACCAGGCCGGGGACTATCGCCCATCGAAAGATGGAGGACGACGTCCCCGCGGAAGAGAAGAAGGCCAGGCTGCAGGCCATTGAGGAGCTTCAGGAAACCATCGCCACTGAGATCAACGTCGGGCTGTCCGGGCAGGTGGTGGATGTGCTTGTGGAGGGTCGTCATAAGGGACAGTGGCAGGGTCGGACCCAAAGCAACAAGCTGGTATTCTTTGCCGATGAGGCCGATGTCGTAGGAGAGATGGTAAACGTGCGGATTGAGAAGACCAGCCCCTGGTCCCTCCAAGGAATGGTCTTAAGTGGAGCCTACAGCGGTACAGCGAGGTGAATTGAGATGCCCATTATAGAGAAAATTCCATACATACCACTGACCGAGACAGAGCAGTCCGCCTTCTGTCGCACCGATGAGCCTCTGATAGTAAAGCCCCTGGCGGAGGAATTTGCTGCGGTGGTTAGCTGGCAGAGCATCCCCGCAGAATACCACCACATGGGCGGCGAGGAGCTGACACGTCGGATCGGAGAGGCCAGGGAGGCCCTGGGCGCTCGTCTGGTTATCCTGGGTCACCACTATCAGCGGGACGAGATCATCCAGTTCGCCGACTACCGGGGCGACTCCCTGAAGCTCTCCCAGCAGGCCGCGGCCCAACCCAACGCGGAGTTCATCATCTTCTGCGGCGTCCACTTCATGGCGGAGACCGCAGACATCCTCAGTGCTCCACATCAGAGTGTGATCCTACCCAACAGCACTGCCGGCTGCTCCATGTCTGACATGGCCCGCACAGACGACGTGCTGGACTGCTGGGACGACCTGACCAATACCTTTGGCGAAGGCGGCATTATCCCCATCACGTACATGAATTCCACCGCCGCCATCAAGGCCCTGTGCGGCCGCAACGGCGGCATTGTATGCACGTCTTCCAACGCGCCCTCGGTGATGAAGTGGGCTTATGAGCGGGGCGAGCGCATCGTCTTCTTCCCGGACCAGCACCTGGGCCGCAACACCGGCCTCAAGCTGGGGATTCCACCGGAGCAGATGTTGGTGTGGAACCCGTTCAAGACCCTGGGAGGCCACTCTGCAGAGGAGCTACAGAAATCCCGAGCAGTTCTGTGGCAAGGACACTGCTCGGTGCACACTCGGTTCAGCGTAGACCAGATTAAACGGGCACGGGCTGCCTACCCTGACATTAACATAGTCGTGCATCCAGAGTGCGTCATGGAGACCGTCCAGGCCGCGGACTACGATGGCTCCACTGAGTTCATCATCAAGACGATAAACGAAGCTCCTGCGGGCAGCAAATGGGCCGTGGGTACCGAGATAAGCCTGGTAAGCCGCATAGCCCAGGACAACCCTGACAAACTGGTCTTTTGCTTGGACTCCGTGGTGTGTCCCTGTTCCACCATGTACCGCACCCACCCGGCTTACCTCCTGTGGGCTCTGGACTGCCTGCTGAGTGGCGAGGTTATCAACCGCATCACCGTGGACGAAGAGACCGCCTACTACGCCCGCATCGCCTTAGACCGCATGCTCCACGAGGTGTAGTGGGAAACAGAATCCGAGTCCTGACATATGGGCCTGAATTCTGGCCCTGAGGTGCTATTGTCCTATAAAGATAGTCTTGAAATAGGCCTTGGCTGAGGCACAGCGAGACACCTAGGTCAGAGAAACTGCTCCTAGGCCTAGTGATTTGCCGCCTTCTTCTGCCCTTCGACCTAAGGCTGGACTTCGTACCTGTCATCGGTCAGCTTGATGATGTTATCATTGTATGTGCACTGGTTATCATGGCGGCCAAGATGATTCCAGAGGAAGTTATCGAACGAAGTTATCGAATATCGAACACTGTAGGGAGAGAGCGAACAGCCAATAGAGAGGTATGCTACAAATCACGTCGTCCATCAAGGTCACAATAGAGCGGGCCCTGGCAGAGGACCTAGGGCCAGGGGACATCACCACGGACTCTCTGATCCCCCTGGATATTCGGGGTCTGGCGACTATAGTGGCCAAGGTAGCTGGGGTCATCGCAGGATTAGATGTGGCTTTAGAAGTATTTCGACAGGCCAACTCAGCCATAGAGACCCGCATACTCATGGCCGATGGCTCCGAGGTCGCACCGGGGGATGTGGTAGCCGAGGTAGAGGGGAGCGTCGGCGGTATCCTTAAGGGCGAGCGTGTGGCCCTCAACTTCCTGCAGCGTCTCAGTGGTATTGCCACAGAGACATCGCGATATGTGAAGGCACTGGGGGGCACTAAGGCCCATATCATAGACACCCGCAAGACGGTCCCTGGGCTGAGAGAACTGGAGAAGTACGCCGTTAGAGTTGGGGGAGGCCGTAACCATCGCTACAACCTGGCTGACGGCGTTCTCATCAAGGACAACCACATCGCCGTCTTGCGCTCCCAGGAACTTACACTGGAAACGATAATCCATCGCGCCAGAGAGAATACACCCCACACTTTACGCATAGAGGTAGAGGTGGAGACGGTGGACGAAGCCAGAGAGGCCTTGGAAGCCCATGCCGATGCTATTCTCCTGGACAACATGTCCCTGGAGGAGATGCGACAGGTGGTGACTTTGGCCAATGGTAGGTGCCTGCTGGAGGCCTCCGGAGGCATCAACCTGGAGACCGTCAGGGCCGTTGCAGAGACTGGGGTAGACCTTATCTCCGTGGGCGCGCTCACCCACTCTGTCCGGGCGCTGGACATCAGCCTAGACATGAAATAGTTGTCCCTATGGCCCTATACGACGAGTTTTTATTGACTCCCTCTTCTTTTGGCGGGCGCGTACTCTTCATAGAATACTTTTCTGCTCAATCCCATTAGAATCGTGGAAAACCCGGTAAACGTTGATAGTGATGGGTGACACTATATAGAGTGTCATCAGGCGAATCATAACAGCATGGGTTTCGGAGGTCGCATGCCGGTCCATAGACTCTGAGGTCATAAATGTGGCCGAGCAACAACTGAAGTGCATGAACCCCTATGACTTCTCCGCTCTGCCACAGCGCTCATCCAATCTCAACATCTGTGTGGAGTGGGTTCAACGCATCCATACCGAGGAGCGCTATGAGATAATAGAGGTCTTCCTAGCAGGGGCATTCCTGAACCAATAACCGAAACCCCTGGAACGCACCTCCGCTACCATCCGCTCCCATCAGACTCTTGGACACCTTATCCCTCGGCAATGTATCACCCGGTGGCAACTCCAAAGAAAAGAGACAAGGTGTCACTAATCTACTGGACTAGTACCCGGGGTTGTGCCCAGAAGTTAAGGAATGGTACACTCTCACTTGGTTTCGCTTCCTCTATAAGTGCGAGCCAGGAGAGTAGTAGGAGGAATGTTTCGATGGTAGAAAGAAAGACACACCTGGAGATTAAGTACTGCGTTAGTTGAGGGTATTTTCCACAGGCCGCTTGGATAGCGGCTGAGTTCTTCAGCGAGTTTGGCGGTGAGGTTGCTGTGACCATTACCCCAGTAGATGATGGTCGGTTGGAAGTGTACCTAGACAGCAGGACCATCTTCGACCGAAAGGCCGAGGGAGGCCAATATCCGTCTCTGACTCATATCAGAGAATGGAAGAAGGCGGTTCGGGAGAGGGTAGGAGTAGTCACCTAACATACTCATAGTGCAACTCTTTCCAGCTAGAATTCCCATAAACAACTCTTCTGAGAAGAGCGGGACTCGTTGCCAAGTCTTGCCTTTCTCACTCCGCCCATATGATCAGGCGAGATTACCTCTAGAGGGAAGATATAAACCCTGCTATCGGACCGGCGCAGGAGCATGTTGTAGGTGCAGAATCACATACTGCTCCTTTGCTGCCCAACCCAGCATTTAGCAGTCCGTGTAATCCATAGTATGTACCTATCGGTGCATGGCAGCGTTCTGCTCGCTGGGAGCGCGTAGCAATGGCCCCAACGGCCACAGCATAAGCAACTGGTATATGCTCCAGGCAAATGGCACATAGCCACCGTAGCCGAGTACAGGCATCTCGAACAGGCGACCAAAATCGAGCAACGGGACGTGGTAAGTCCACTTGGGGATAGACCAGAAGTTCCAGAACTCCCACAGGAAGCCGCAGAGCACACCAGCCATAGCAACACCCCCTGGAATCTGCCACTTTCGTCCTATCATGTCGTCCACCAGGCTTCGACCGCCCTTGTAGCCTACCAAACCGTCTGCAATGAGGAATGGAGCTACCCAGACGAAGGGATAGAATACCAAGGGCCATACAAATACCATCGCCTGTAAGGCCAAGCCCAGCGCCACTTGTATGCCGTACACGCGCCCGCGCCTTCGCGCCAAACCAACCATCACCCACTCCTCCCTCACAGTCAGGCCACACGCAGCGTTCATAGCTGGAATTATTGTGGAGAAAGCCGCGGAGCCCATGAGGGCGTACTCCCACGTGCTATATCGCTCTACTGCCCCCAGATACTCCCAGTTCTCTACTCGAGAATTCACCAGTTCGAACCACCACCACAGGGGTATGGACAGCGCGAGAAGAAGCAGGTGTCGCCCCAGACCTAGATACCCGTGATGACCAATCCCGTACATCAGCAAAGTCACCCCTGACCACATGCCCATGAAAAACAGTGGATTCCAAAAGGTGTCCTGGGTCCATATAAGTGCCCAGCAGCTACTCATTAGAGGCAGTCCTATACCTATGGGGACAGCTCTCCTCATTCCCATAAGCTTTTCCGGCTTGTCTCTGATACCCCCATCCTGCCCGTGAGAGGATTACAGGCAAATGGACCTCTCACCTCTGCATTCTCCCTTCTCCATTCCGCTGCCGGGGTGAACAAACTACACCATAAACAACAGTACGTGAGAAGCATCGCGTTTACTTGACGGGTGTATAGCTGTGCTCCACTACCATGCCTCGGTGTTTATCCTCGACTCCTCGACCCCCAGACCCCTCAGAATCTCCGCGATTTCGTCAGGCATTTCGGTGGGGCCACAGATGTAGAATACGGAGTCCACATCGGCTGCGTAATCCCGCAGCATTTCACGGTTCACTCTGCCGACTGGGCCATCCCAGGGCTCCTCCTCTGGGCGTGTGATAGCGAAGTAACATGTTATGTTGGGATTCTGGGCCGAGGTGGCCTTCAACTCGTCATAAAAGGCAAGTTCCGAAGGAACCCTGGCGCTGTATAGAAGCGATAATTTGATGTCTGGTTGGGCTTCGTGGACATATCTGAACATGCTGATTAGCGGTGTTATGCCTATACCACCGGCAATCAGCACCACCGAGACACCAATGCCCTCTTTGTACTGGAACTCTCCATCGGGTCCCATCAGGATGAAGGCATCGCCCACCTGCGCGTTTTCGTGGAGATAGATTGCGGACTTCGCCTCTGGTAGCTTCTTCACCGCTATGCTGATAGTGCCCTTCTCTAATGGGGTGGAGATGATGGAGTATCCGGCGCCTTCTATGGTTCTCAAGGAATCTATGAACAGGTCAACGTACTGGCCTGGCAGGAAATCGATTTCTCCTCCTCCAAGATCAAGCACAAAGGATTTGACGGTAGGTGTCTCCTGCCGAATGGCGGTAATTGTGCCTTCGAAATCCATATCTGGGTTACAGTACCATTCTGAGCCATATATCGGCGCACAGGGACAGGAACGTGAGGCCCAGGAACGGATAGGCGGAGGTCCTGAAAACCCTGAATGCGGCAGCCTTATCACGGGTACGGAGCATCTGAATGGTGGCCTGAACCATCAGGACTCCCCCCACGTTGGCAGCCACGAAGTAAATCCACCCGAAGTCTCCAGCCACATAGAGAGCTAGGGAGGCCGCGTAGAGAAGCAGCGATAGCACCACGGTTATCCGGCCTGTCAGGACCATTCCGTGGTTCAATGGGAACATGTTCACTCCAGCTCCGAGGTAGTCGCCTTCAGAGGCGATCATGAGGTTCCACACGTGAATGGGGAGCCATAGTACGATTATCAGTGCAAGAAATGCGATGGTGCCGTTCAACTCTGGGTTTATTGCAAACCAGCCCACCAGAATCGGACCGCAGGACGAGAAACTCCCCAAGAAGTGGGTCGCCCAGGTCTTGCGAGCAATGAGTCCAGCGGCAACGCCCACTGCCCCGGCTATAAAAGCGTAGGGATGAAGATAAAGGGCCATGGCCAAGGCCACTGCCACCAGAGTGGCTGCCCATACCAGAGCTTTCTCTGGTGGGTAGATGAGCCGCGAGGGCAGGACTCTATTTTGGGTTCGTCTCATGCGGGCATCCACGTGACGGTCCAGGTAGTTGGTCAGACCGTTGGTCCCTCCACTCCCAAGAACTATGGTAACCGCGACCAGGATAAATCGCCCCAGTGGTGGCGAACCGTCGCCAGCAACAATTGCTGTGCAGAGGCCAATCAGTGTGAGAAGGACGGTTTCCCGAGGCTTAAGGACGCGCAGGTAGATTTTCGCTTTGCTTACTAGCTTCTCCAAGTGAAGAATGGATGCCGCTCCTCTTGTGGTAGCCTTGCTTTCAGGTCGTCTGGTGATGTTCTTTTCCATATATTCTACCTGCAGAGGTCGTTTAGCGTCTGTTGCACAAGTTCCTCATCCACGTCTGAGCGAACTGTGGCCCGACCAGTTTCTTGCAGCAGCACCCAGTTTATCACCTTAGATGCGGCCTTCTTGTCCAGCTCCATGGCCTTCAGAACACTGTGCGGATTCACCCCGGGGTAGGAGATAGGCAATCCGAAGCGTTGTAGCATTTTGGTGTGTCTCTCCAACTCCTCGCGAGACAGAAGTCCCATCTTTTGACTCATCTCCCCAGCTCCGACAATGCCCACGGATACGGCCTCACCATGAAGAAGCTCTGTGTAATGGGTAGCAGCCTCAAGCCCATGACCAATGGTGTGGCCGTAGTTGAGTAGGATCCTTTTCCCAGTAGTCTCTTTTTCGTCTTCCTCAACCACCTTGGCCTTGATAGCCATGCTTCGGCGAATCACCTCTACGGTTATCTCCGGCTCTAGCTTTAGCAGAGATTCCACTCTTTCCTCGATGAGCCGAAAGAGAGAAGCATCCAGGATTAGCCCGTGTTTGATGGCTTCAGCCCAGCCGGAGGCTAGCTCTCTGGCTGGGAGCGTCTTCAGAGTGTCTAAATCAGCCAGCACCATACTGGGTTGATAGAAAGCTCCAACCAGGTTCTTTCCCACACTCAGGTTAACTGCCGTCTTTCCACCTATGGATGCGTCCACCATTGCTGCCAAGGAGGTGGGCACCTGAATCACAGGTACTCCGCGTAGGAAAGTAGCCGCCACAAAACCTGTCAGGTCCCCTATCATGCCACCGCCCAGTGCAATGATGGCGTGGCTTCGCTCGCAACGTCGCTCAGCCAGCCAGCCGAAGATACTTTCTGCCATAGCCAGGCTCTTGCTGGCCTCTCCTGCAGGGACGGTGAAGGTATGTGCCTCGATTCCAGTGGCTTCAAGGGCCCGCTGGACCTGTCCATGGTGGAGGCCGAAGACATTGGAGTCTGTGATTACATAGACGGGGCCCCGAATCCCAATCCCCAAAAGGAACTTGCCTATGTGGTCCTGTAGGCCCCAGTCCACAAATACGGGATAAGATGCAGAAGGCGCCTCAACAACAAAGGCGGGTGAGAGTTTCTCAGAAGCCCCCTCGTTCGTTGCTCCATGAGCTATCTCCTGCCAGCGCGCATAAACTTCTTGGGCTACCTCTTCCAGTGTGAGTTTGTCGGTGTGGACAGTGTGCTTCGCTAGACCGTAGTAGGCTTGCCTCTGTGTCTTGAGTCCCCTTATACGTTGAATCATATCAGGGCCAGTCAGTAGGGGTCGTAGGTCTGACACTTGGTCGCTGGATTCCTGAAGTCTTCTAGTGATGGTCTCAGGTGTGGCTTCCAGGCATATGATGACCCCAGAGGTAATCATGGTTCTATAGTTGTCCGGGTCAACTATAGAACCCCCTCCAGTGGACACCACCGCACGGGAGGAATTGCAGGCACTAGCCACAGCTTGTCTCTCCAGATGGCGAAAGTGGGCCTCTCCATCCTGTTCAAATATGTCGGCGATGGACTTGCCGGCGGCTAAGGTTACCTCATCGTCTGTATCGAAAAAGTCCCATCCCCAAAGTTGGGCTATAATGAGCCCAACTTGGGATTTTCCTGTGCCGGAGAATCCAGTGAGGATTAGGTTATTAGGCATCTCTATCCCATAAAGTGTACCGCAAAAGCGGGCAAGCGAGAAGGGTATGATAATGGGTTGTAGTAAGATACTCTTTATGCCTGATTAGAGGACGCTTTGACGAGCACGCAGGCTTGTTGTTCACCTGGCAAAATGGTATACTCGCACGGAAATAGTCTCGATGGAAAGTGGGTCAAGACCCACTTTTTTGCTAGATGTGCGAGGAAAGCAGTGACCTGAATCTAGCGAGTAACGAGTAATAGGGAGCAAGGAGAAGATGAAAAGCGATTTTCTCATAGCGGTAACCCAGTTGGCCTCTGAGCGCCACCTCCCCAGAGAGGCTGTCATCTCAGCTATTGAGGCGGCACTGGCTTCAGCCTACAAGAAGGATAGCGTTCTTGCCGGCCAGGAAATCTCTGTGTCACTAAATCCCGCCAACGGTGAACTCAAGCTTTTTACCCATAAGACCACCGTGCAGAAAGTGGAAGATCACCAGAGGGAGATTAGCCTGGCCAACGCAAGGAAAATCCAGGGAGATGCTGCCCTGGGAGATGTCATCGGAGTAGAAAGCGATATCCAGAACACTGGACGCATTGCCGCGCAGACGGCCAAGCAGGTGGTGCTACAACGCCTGAGAGAGGCTGAGCGGGAGCTCGTCTACGAGGAGTACGCCGAAAAGGAAGGCGACATAGTTACGGGCACCGTCCAGCGGATAGACTCACGACAAGTGACCGTGGATCTGGGGCGCACTGAGGCCATCATTCCAATGTCAGAGCAGGTACCCACAGAGAGATACCGGCCAGGCCAAAAGATAAAGGTTCATGTGGCAGAGGTACGCCGTAGTGCCAGGGGCCCGGAGATTGTGGTTTCACGTGCCAGTAAGGACCTCTTGCGGCGCCTCTTTGAAATCGAAGTTCCGGAAATATACAACGGAATCGTGGAGATAAAAGCCGTGGCACGGGAGGCTGGTTCTCGTAGCAAAGTCGCCGTTCACTCCCGTCAGGAAGGAGTGGACCCCGTCGGTTCCTGCGTTGGCCTGAGGGGTATCCGAATACAAAACATCGTCAATGAACTTCAGGGAGAGAAGATAGACGTGGTCCAGTGGCATCCAGATCTCGGGGTGTTCCTAGCCAATGCCCTTAGCCCATGCCCGGTCGCACGTGTTGAGTTAGATTCAGGGGGTACAGGAGCTGTTGTTGTTGTACCGGACCGCCAGCTATCTCTTGCCATCGGTAAAGAAGGCCAGAACGCCAGACTGTGTGCCAGACTCTCCGGGCTTATGGTCAACATCAAGAGCGTTACAGAAGCCGAGGAAGAGAGAATTCAGCGGGCTACCGATGTGGCCCAGCAACTCAAAGACGTCCCCGAGATAACTGAGACTTCCTATGAAGGTGAAGCAACGTTAGTTGGGACTTCGGAAGACCAGGGTACAGATACAAAGCAGGTTGTTGAACCCTCCCTGGAGCTGGAAATGGCATCTTCCATAGAAGAGCAACTGGCAGAGGCCGCCATGGAGATAGAAGCCGCTACTGGAAACCCAGAGTCGGAGCAAGCAGAAGTAACCAAGGAGATATCAGAAACAGTCTGGAATGTACCTCAAGTGACCCAGCAGCCCGAGCGAATCCGATTCGCAGAGGATATTATGGGTCGTAGGGCAATTGCCCCTGAGGAAGGACCCAGGAGAAGGGGCGGCAGGGCAGCCAGAATGGCAGGGGGAGATGCCAGCATGTCTCCCAAACGGTCTCGTCGTAATCAGTATCCCGTTGACGAAGACGATATTGGCGAGGACGATATTGGCGAGATAGAAGATGACCAAACTGACCAAGAGCTAGACGACGTGGAAGCCTAAAGCGAGGAGGCATATCTCTTGAAGCGTGGCCACATTCCTCTGAGGAGTTGTGTAGTTTGCAGTGCCAAGACCGACAAACGAGATTTGATACGCCTAGTGCGCACTCAATCCGGGCGTGTGGAGGTTGACACTACGAGCAAGTTTCAAGGGAGGGGGGCCTATTTGTGCCACCGCCAGGCCTGCTGGGATAGCGCATTGAAAAAGAACCGCCTAGATCACAAACTGAGAGGCACAATATCTCCTGAGGACCGGCGAGTCTTATGGGAGTTTGCTCAGGGGATGGCTGAGGCATCCCCAAGTGACGGTGGGGCCAGATTGCAGAACTCGATTCTATAATTTCCATTGGGTTATTCCGACAGAGGTAGAACGACACAATTATGCAGAGATACGGCGGGAGAAGAAGAAGGAGACGGCCTTCAAAGGCCTTGGATTCGGCCACCGGTGGTCGGTTTGGGTCTGCAGATGAGGCGCAAGTTTCCAGGGATCTGGAGCTTCCAAAGGCTATATCGGTCAAGCAACTGGCAGACGAGATGGCCATTGACCCCGTTGAAGTCATCAAGGAACTCATACGCAGCGGAGTCATGGCCAATATAAACCAGGTCATAGACTACGACATCGCTGCCAACGTTGCCGTAGCGCTTGGCTACACCGCCACCCCGCTGCCAGAAGCCGAGGAAGAGTTCCACGTGTACTCCGAGTTATCCAAGGAGGATGACCCAGCCAAAATGGTGGCGCGTCCGCCAGTCGTTACCATCCTGGGACACGTTGACCACGGCAAGACCACGCTCCTGGATGCCATCAGACAGAGCAATCTCACTGATGGGGAAGTTGGGGGCATAACCCAACGCATTGGGGCCTACCAGGTGGAGTATAATGGTGAAAAGATAACCTTTCTGGATACCCCAGGCCACGAGGCGTTCACGTCTATGCGATCCCGGGGAGCAAAGGCAACTGACATAGCTGTCCTCGTGGTGGCTGCGGATGATGGCGTGATGCCACAAACCGTAGAAGCCATTGACCATGCCAAAGCAGCTGGTGTCCCAATAGTAGTTGCTATCAACAAAACTGATATGCCCAATGCAGACATGGACAGGGTTAAACGCCAATTGGTGGAACGGGGCCTAGTGATAGAGGAGTGGGGTGGAGATGTAATTGCAATCCCCATATCTGCCAAGGAGCATCAGGGCATAGACGACCTGCTGGAGAATATCCTGGTGGTGGCTGAAGTATCTGAACTGAAAGCGGACCCTGAGCGGCCAGCCATAGGAGTTATAGTCGAAGCCCAGGTGGATAAGAGCAGAGGGCCAGTGGCCACCGTCCTGGTACAGACGGGTACCCTGAGAATGGGACAGACCGTCGTAGTGGGTAACTCCTGGGGAAGAATAAAAGCACTTATGGATGAGTCAGGGCAAAGAGTAAGTGCTGCAGAGCCGTCCGCTCCTGCAACGATTCTGGGCCTGGGTCAGCTACCCCAGGCAGGAGAAACCCTGTGGACTGTAGCCAGCGAAAAGGTCGCAAAAGAGTTGATACACCAACGTCAGTTACGCTTGGACAAGGAGCGCCAAGTGCTAACCGCTACCACTCTGGAAGACGCGTCTGCGAGAATAGGTACAGGTGAAATCACCGACCTAAACCTGATAGTCAAGACCGATGTACAAGGCACAGTGGACGCTGTTAGAGGTACACTGGAAAAGCTCGCTACAGACAAAGGAAAGGTCAACATCATCCACTTGGCCACCGGAAGCATCAACGAAAGTGATGTTCTTTTGGCTGGGGCTTCCAAGGCCATAATCATTGGATTCAACACCAGAGTGGAGCCTGGTGCCAGGCATATGGCCGACTCGGACAAAATTGATATCCGCATCTATGACATCATCTATCGCCTTTCGGAGGACATACAGAGTGCCCTAGAGGGTCTCCTCAAGCCTGAACAGCGGGAGGTGGTTGAGGGTCACAGCGAGGTCAGGGCTATCTTCTCCCTGGGCAGGCGTATCAAAATTGCCGGCGCTTACGTGACTGACGGTCGTATCTCTCGGAACGCCATTGCACGGGTCCTTAGAAACGGAGAACTTTTGCACCAGAGTACCATCTCTAGCCTCAAGCATTTCAAGGACGATGTGCGGGAGATGGCCACCGGGTTTGAATGTGGCATAGGAGTGAATGGATTCAACGATTTCCAGTTAGGCGACATAATTGAGGCAGTTCGCCTGGAGCAGACTTCGTAATACGGCATCCCTACCCCAAACTCACCCATGCAAGCTTCCCGAAGAACAGAGCGGGTTAACGTCCTTCTGCGCCAGAAGTTGAGCGAGATCATAGCGCAAGAGATGAAGGACCCCAGGCTGGCTCACATCATTACCATTGTCCATGTGGGAATATCCAGGGACCTCAGGCACGCCAAGGTATTCACCAGCGTTCTGGGTGGCCCTGAGGAGAGTAACGCGGCCGTGGAAACTCTAAACGCAGCTTCCGGATTCCTGAGAAGAGAGTTGACTACCCGCGTGTCTTTGAAAACCATCCCTTTCCTCAGCTTCATACTCGACAATTCTATTGAAGAGGGTACTTACATCCTGAGAAAAATCACAGAGGTGGGCTCCAAGGACTCTTCTGAGGATACTTCTGATGAGCAATGAAGCCAATGGTATCATCAACGTCATCAAGCCTCTTCAGTGGACGTCTATGGAGGTGGTTCGACAGATAAAGCGACTTACCCGACAAAAAAAAGTGGGGCACGCAGGTACCCTGGATCCCCAGGCCACAGGAGTGCTACCAATCTGTTTCGGCCAAGCCACCAGGGTAATGGAGTATCTGGTGGATAGCCCCAAGGTTTATATGGCCCTGATCCGCCTAGGGGTTTCCACAGATAGCTATGATGCCCTCGGACAGGTTACAGGGTCTAGGGATTCCTCCTATGTCACCGAGAAAGATGTCAGTAAAGAACTGGAGAAGTACTGTGGCGTATTCCATCAGATTCCTCCAATGTACAGTGCCCTGAAAAGGGATGGGGAGCGACTTTACAACCTGGCCAGGGCGGGGCATGAGGTGACCAGGCCACCCAGAGAGGTGGAAATGTACCGGCTGAATATCACACAATGGAACCCCCCAGAAGTACGGCTTGAGATGGAATGTGGGCGTGGGATGTACGTGCGCTCCCTTGCTCACGACCTTGGTGCCGATCTTGGATGCGGCGCTCACCTGAAGGAGCTCACACGCCTCCATGCCGGCCCATTCGACATCTCCACTGCAAACACCATGGCACAAGTAGAGGAAGCATGTCAGAATGACTCTTGGCGTTCTCTGCTATTTCCAGTGGACTTCCCTCTTCTGAAATTCAAATCCGCCATTGTCCAGCGAGACAAAGAGGATGCTATAAGACGTGGTCAGGGAATCTACCTGGGGTTACCATCCAGGGATGCCTCTTCAAACAGCCTGTATCGTCTGTATTCTGTGGACGGTGAATTCTTGGCGCTGCTTCATCCGGGCAAAGTGCGCGGCCTGTGGCATGCCCAGAAGGTCTTCAGGCTTCGCACTTAGCCATCATAGGCTGGCTATCTCTGCTCAGTCACCTCACTGATGTGGAATTGAGGGCCTTTCCTTAACAATTACCCTACGATTCCCCAGGTGGAAGGGTTGACAACTCCTTTGACCAACATATATCGTCTAACACTAGCTACTTGGAACCTATGGAGGGGTATTTATGGAAGCTTACTGCTTTAAGTGCAGGGCCAAGAGGGAGATTAGTGGCGCACAGCCAGTAACCCTGAAGAATGGCCGTCCTGCAACTCAAGGTACTTGCCCCGTTTGCAGTACGAAGGTCTTTCGTATCGGCAAGGGGTAGATAATCCACTGGCGAGTTGTTGGCTTCACATGCATGGACTACCCCACTATGGGCGCTAAGAGTGCCGTTTAGCTGGGATTAAGTGACGGAGAATCGGCTCGAGACCAAGTCATACGCTGGCGCTTCTATGTGCTGTTACATCTAAGTGATTAACCCTGAGCGTTGGAGCAAACCAGGGGGATTGAGCTCTAGGAGAATGGATGTCTCGTGTTCCGATAGACCCGCGCCACGCGCTATTTTCCACACCTTCTCCGTCGTGAGAAGGTCACCGGGTTCGTGGGCATCGGAGTCCAGTATGAGCTTCGCCCCGCTGCTCAGCCCCAGTCGAGCCACGTGCCCATTGGTGAGGGAGTGGCCACGGCGAGCGGATATCTCCAAGTATATACCCCTCTCTGCCGCCATGGAGGCTTCCTCTGATGTAATCAGTCCTGGATGGGCTAGGATGTCCACATATGTGGAACCGAGGGCGGCGAGATTGCTTCCTGGCTCTACCGGCTCTACTATGGTTTCCCCGTGGACGAGGACTATATGTGCTCCTAGGTCCTTGGCCCTCTGGGCTGCCTCGCTTATGAGGTTCTTAGGCACATGGGTGATTTCGACTCCAGCAAGTGCCACTATGCCCCATTCTTCAGTTGCCCTGCGGCACTCCTCCAACAGAATCTTTAGAACACTCTCTTGGTCCTCTATTCCCACGTGATCTGTCACAGCGATTACTTTGTACTCCTGGGCATGGGCCCTTCGAATGAGTTCGATGGGCGATAGCACTCCATCGCTTAGGTAGGTGTGGGTATGGAAATCGTAAATCATTGCTGTCCTACGCTATACTTGGCATCAGAGGATAGCATGGATGACTGTATTCCAACAATAGCAGATTACCCGACATATCACGTCTGGCCATGCGTACAGGCTCGACTATCGTGAGGCAAGTGGATTATAGGCATCAGCAGGAATCCCTAATTGTGTCCGCATTGATTCGGACAGAAGAACAAGTACTGTTGGTGCGGCAGTAGAGTCCGAAGGATCTGGTCATTGCCAGATGGTCCTGTCGATTTCGGCGAACTGTTCATCGAGGCATTAACAGCGAAGTGCTGGAGGAGACTGGACTAGAGATTATGGATCCAAGATAGCTGACCTATGGGATGCAATTGGACAATACGAGACATTGACGACGGGATAAGGTGGCAAGCGAGGATGTTGGTTATCAATCCAATGCTTTCACATTCGAGATTGGAACCTGGAGCGGCGAACTGCGATGGGCTGATTCAGGTAGCTTAGTTCTGAAACATATCTTCTTGCCGGTACCAGAAGCGGTCTGTAAGCTAGAGGTTTTGTCATTTACGGTCATGCGAGATTTCATCATAGCCTACCCGAGTGGTGAATGTAGTTCTGGAACTATCTGGTTATCCGACTGGTGGTAAGATGGCGCTGGCAACATAGTGACGGGGCCGCTCAAGGGATAGACTACAGCATCACGTTAATGAGGCTCCCTTAAAGAGCCCAGCTATTTCCCACTTGAATCCTCTGATTTTGTTAGATTCCACTTTAGTTGCGGCCATTCCACAGCCAAGATATAATCGCTAGCAGATTGACGAAGATAAGGGAGTGCAGAGGATGAAGCCCTTCGGCGGAAAGAGGAAGCTACAGAGGCCTACACTCCGCGGAGCCGAAGGACCTTGCCCAGCCTTAACTAAGGAGCATGTACAATGAAAGTCTACTGGAGAGAGCACAGGACTGGGCAGAGGTTGATTCTTGACTCCGGCACTGGACAGGAGGAGGAAGTGGGTGGTGTTCGTAGCACCCCTCGCGGTTTCGATGCCCTTGCCAAGACCATGGGATACGATCCTGGGCGTGCCCAAAAAGGGTTCCCCACCTTAGAGGATGCCAAGGCCTTTGTGGAGTCCTTCCACCCGTGGGACATATTTGTGGGCAGCGCGGAGGTAGAGTTTGATGAGACTGTCCACCCGTTGCCAGAGTAGAACAAATAGTACAATAGATTGGAGCCGGGATCCATTGAACCCTGGAGGTGCACGTGCCCCTTTTTTATGACAAGGAAGTCAAGATTTATAAGACTTCTTGTGGCCCTTTCGACAATAACGCCTATCTCATAGTAAGTCCCCAGACCGGAGAGGGCATCATAATAGATGCTCCCATGGGACCTGGAGAACTGCTGGAAGAAGCCCAGGGCACTCAGGTCAAGGCGATTCTCATCACCCATAACCACCAGGATCACCTGGCGGGACTGAAGGAGATGGTAGATGCTACAGGCGCACCAGTGAAGGCTCACAGCGAAGATGCTGCCACTCTGCCGGTATCCCCTAACGGCCTGGTCAAGGATGGCGATGTCATCACTGTGGGCACCATTGAAATGAAGGTAATACACACCCCAGGCCATACGCCGGGGTCAATCTGCTATCTGGTTGGCCAGCACCTCTTCTCCGGAGACACCCTGTTCCCCGGAGGGCCGGGGAGAAGTCGGTCTCCGGAATCCTTGCAGCAGATTATTAAGAGCATCACCGAGAAGCTCTACCTACTTCCGGACGACACTTTCCTTCTGCCTGGCCACGGCGAGAACTCTATCCTGGGCGTCTCGAAAGAAGAGTACCAGATCTTCGCCGAGAGGAGCCATCCGGCGAATCTGAGTGGAGACGTCCTCTGGCTTGAAAGCTGAGGGAATACAATGGAAAATCCAGCCCAGAATATGCGGGCAGAGGCCCATCATGGCAAGGATCTCATATATCTCACCATCTACCCCCAGGGATACGACCCAGCGTTAGAGTATCCTCTGGTCATAATGCTGCACGGGTTCGGTGCTAGCATGTACGATTTGGCGGACCTAACCAGGCTTATAGACGACAAGGGCTACATATACGTTTGCCCGAATGCTCCAGTCCCAATCCAATTGCAGCCGGGTGCCTTGGGCTTCGCATGGAACGTACCAGGCACAGATGACCCGGAGCAGGCACTCCGCACCGAGCAGAAATTGGAAGGTTTCTTGCATGAGGTCATGGAGAAGTACCAGGTTTCCCCTGGGCGTGCCATACTCCTTGGATTCTCTCAGGGTGGGGGTCTGACTTATCGTTGCGGACTGGTCCGCCCCAATCTCTTCGCAGGGCTGGTGGCCCTGAGCTGCTCCATCCGGAACCCGGAGGAGATGAGCCAGAGGCTACCCGCGGAGCGCAACCAGCCCATCTTCATCGCCCACGGGCTCCAGGACAACATAGAGAGGGCTCGTAGTTCCAGGGAATTTCTTGAGGCAGAAGGGTACACTCCCACCTACAAGGAGTACGACATGGGCCATGAGATTAATCAGGAGGTCATGAGAGACCTGAGCCCCTGGATAAAGCAGGTGCTCCCACCCCTTCAGCGTGATTAGTAACACTCACGTACGAATGTCAAGCCAATAGGTCTGGGCATGGCCTATTAGTGGGAACAACTTAGTAAACTGCTAACGAAAATCTCTGTTCCATCCACGAGTGTTGTGTCGTTTAAAGTGGGTGCAGGGATTGCCTTTCCTACACAACCACCAACGGGTCATCCTCGGTGATGATTCTGGTCTCGCGACCTAGGGCTTCACGAACGTGTTTTGGCAGTGTGAAAAGCCCACTATGGGCCGTGCCATCGTAGGACCGCAGAGATTTGCATCCTCGCTCTTCCAGACGGTTGTCCACTACATTAGCAGCCATCTCTAGGGGGCTGGGACCCAGAGAGGCTAGGTTGAAGCCCCAATCGAAGGAAAAAGAGGGTATCATGGTGTGATATGGGAAAACCCGGGGGAAGACGCTTTTAAGGGTGTTAGAGATTGCCGTAAACGCCTCCAGGTTACCCTCCATACACGGCTCCGATTGCACCGCCACAATACCCTCGGGATTCAGTCGCTGCCGAAGTGTTCTATAGAAGCTCTGCGTATAAAGAAAGGGAACTGGGCCTCCCTCCTGGGGGTCAGGAAGATCTATGATAATTACATCGTAGGTATCTGGGGTGGTCTCCAGGTAATGCTTTGCATCTCTGAAGTGAAGCTCCGTCCTGGAATCATCGAAGGCGCCTTGGTGGTGGTTTGGTAGGAACCTACGGCATATCTCCACAACCTCGCTGTCCAGGTCTACCATCACTGCACGCTTAACTGTATTGTGAGCCAGAACCTCCCTCAAAGTAGCCCCCTCGCCGCCACCGGCAATAAACACGGTTTCAGGGTTGGAATGTGCTACCAGGGCAGGGTGCACCAGGGCTTCATGATATATAAACTCATCGGTCTCTGACGACTGGGTCTTGCCATCCAGTATCAGGCAGCGACCGAAGGCATAGGTGTCCAAGACTTGGATTTGTTGGAACCTGGTGCTCCCAGAGTAAATCGTCTCTCGAACGGCTACCATCTGCAACAGTTCGGGTCTAAGGTACTCCTGGAACCAATTCAGATTGGGTTCGTCCATCTTTCTTGCCAAGGTTGCTAGCCAGCGGAAATCCCAGCCAACTCCGGAAGGATACCTCGCTTGATTTCAGTAATGGAGTGTTCTTTGCTCTCCAGGCTCTGCACAACCAGGTTGGCTGCCTTTCTGGGCTGGAAACCCTCTCCACATGTAAATATGTCAACGGCGGCGTATCCATACTCTGGCCACGTATGGATGCAGAGGTGAGACTCGGCGATGGCTAACACTCCGGTGACACCCTGCGGGCTGAATTGATGAAAGGATTGCCCAATGACCGTGGCACCCGTTTCCTCAGCCGCTTCCAAGAGTGCATTCTGAATATAGGGCAAGTTGTCCAAAAGGTCTCTGTTACAGTCCTTAAGCTCCAATAGAATATGAGTACCTAGCGCATTCAATCACCCGCCCTCCTATGTAGAATTCACCAAAGCGTCATTATAGCAATTTCATTCAGAATATCAAGAGATATAGGGCCATTTCGTAGGAGATACACATACCGCAGCCCCAGTGCACTATTCCCCTCCATAACTAACCCGCAACAATGTAGAGACTACATAGAGACATCCCCCGGCTCAAAGAGTTTAGTTTGGACACACAGAACCCGCTGAAGCCGCATTGCGACACAGCGGGTCTGGATTGGCGAAATGTTTGCGAGGCGGGCTAGATAGCAGAGCTACTCACTCTACTGGATTCTTGCTACGAGCAACCTTAGTGCCCACCGCAAGCGCATCCCCCGCCACCTCCACCGCAGCCACAGCCATCCCCACAGCCACCAGACTGTATATTTGGGTTGTTAATCACAAACCCACTCCTCATCAGGCCGTCCATATAGTCTATCTCCGCACCTTCCATGAGGGGGGCGCTATCGGGATCTATGAGTATGCTGACGCCCTCTGCATGCACCACCGTATCATCCACCTTGGCCTCTTGTTCCAGGGCCAGCATATACTGTGCTCCTCCATTGGCACCGGGCATCAAGATTACTCGCAGAGAGGCCTCTTCATCTCCTTGCTCCACCAGGATATCCTTCAACTTCTCAGCGGCCAGGGGACTGATGCTAATCACAGGGACTCCTTTCCAATTAAGGGCGCTAAGCATAGAATGCTTTACGCGCAGATACGAACTAAGACAGACAAAATGGTAACATCTCATCACATTAGCGTCAAGGGCTAGTGCCCGCAGCGCTTACATCCGAGCTAGGGCTAGTATACTGTCCTATCATTGCTCTTCTTGATGTCCGACATCTGTCTCATCCTATCCAGTCGCCGAGCATGTCACTCGGGCATTGAACAGGCTCCGTTACAGTCTTTTCGCTCATAATATGTCTGCCAATGCCAGGAGGCATACATGTCACCAGAGTTAGGAGACAAGGTGCCAGATTTTACGCTTCGGTCCCCCACGTGAGAGGAGATTACATTAAGCAAATACCCGGACGAGAAGCACGTAGTCTTTCAGACCCGCTTTGCGTCCTTTACCAGTGGTTTAACGCGCCAGTGTTCTGGAGTACCATTAGAAAACTGCCTGTACGAGGATAATGGCGCCCAAGTTTTGGGCATAAACGTAGGCAGCGTCCCGACCCAGATGGCTTTCGACTTTGGGCTGGCTAACATTCCATCTACCCTATTATTATCAGATTTTCATCCCAAGGACCATGTGCCGCAGGATTCTTGGTATCTATAACGAAAAGTGAGGCTCCACTAAGCGAGTAGTGCTCATAATGGACAAGGAAGGCTGCATACGATTTAGGAAGGCATTCGGTCAGGGTCTACCTGACCCCAAAGAGATTTTGGAAGATGGGGGAAAGTTATAGAGGACTCGGTTTAGGAAATAGTGACACCGATCTCTTCGATATGGGGTTGCTTCCCATGTAGTAGAATGCTGGGCTGATCCAGTTTGCGCTGTGGCATCCTTCGCCCTACAATACCCTTATGACAGGTGAGCTTCGCGCGAGCACAGTGGGACGACAACACCAGTTTGCAGAGGGTGACCTCGCCCTTCTGGTGGATAGACGGGGGCGGCGATACCTACTCTCACTGTCTCCAGAGGAGACCTTTCATACCCACATGGGAATAGTCTCCCATAACAACATAATTGGCCAGGAGGTAGGTGCCCGTATCTTTACTACCAAAGGCCATATGTTGCTGGCCTTTCCACCCACTCTGGGAGATTATGTAGAGGAGATGTCACATCAAACACAGGTGATATACGCTAAGGACCTAGGTGCCATACTGATGTATGGGGACATATTCCCTGGTGCTACGGTCTTGGAGGCCGGCCTGGGATCAGGTGCCCTGACCATGGCCCTTCTGCGAGCAGTGGGAGAGAAGGGTAGAGTGATCTCCTTTGAGATAAGGCCGGAGTTGGTGGAGAAGACACGTGGAAACATCTTGGCCCTCAACCCAGAGCTGGCGAATCTGGAGATTAAGATCAAAGACGTCTACCAGGATTTGGATGAGACTGGGCTTGACCGAATCATCTTGGACGTTCCTGAACCGTGGCAAGTGGTTCGGGCAGCCGCCGAATCGCTGGTGCCTGCTGGGATTCTCCTAAGCTACTTGCCCACCATCCTCCAAGTCCATCAGCTTCATGAGGCCCTTATAGAGAGCCCCCACTTCGAGCTTATGGAGACCATAGAGGTGCTGATAAGACCGTGGTCGGTTACCCATCGCAGTGTGAGGCCCGTGCATCGCATGGTGGCTCACACTGGGTTTATCACGACCGCCCGGAAGTGCATTCCGAAGGAAATGCAACTGCCGGGCGAGGATGCACCAGATGTGACGTGAATGTCTGGATTACTTATGGACTAAGAGGTTTAGATGGACAGGCAGGGCGGCGTGGGCACTAATTGAGGAGTACAGCCAGGTCAGAGAGTCTGATGAAGCACTGTATTGCCGTGGAGGCGGCGATGAGAGCCTACGCCCGGAGGGTTGGAGAGAGGATTAGGACTTGTGGGGTGCGATGGGCATGTTTCACGATTGCGATTGGGATGTCCGTCCCTCACAAGAGCAGCATTCCCAGTTTGGAGCCGACATTCTCCGCGAGCGAGGGGGTATCCAGAGGTGATTGTCCGCGCCGTCCTCTCACATGGCAACCACACCGGTGTTAGCCGGAATAGTCTCTGATGTAGAAGATCCCCTTTGCCGTTGACGAGTTATCTGGGTTTGTCACTGCAGTAGCCTTGGTCCGGCCCACAAAGAGTTTCTCGGATACCGACTCTCTAGCAGTATGCAGGAAAATGAAGGACAAGACTGTAAGCATGGATGACCTGATCCAGGGAACTCAGGAATTGGGAGTGGTCTTGGATTATATTATCGAGTTCGTTGCCGAATCCCTGAAGCTTGTGGCAGGAGAACTTGGCCTAACCCCGAGCAGCTAGAGATTGTAGCAGGTGTATTTCAGCGGTGCTGTACTGCGAATGCACTAGTAATAGAAGATACTGAGAGGAGTAAGAGTAGGGAATACAAGAGCTGTGTGGGCAAGTGCAGACGGAGAGAAGAGGAGGGGGATATTAGCCGAGTTCATTGGGATACCTGGGGCCCTCAAAGTGGCGTGGGAAACTACTGACAGTAAATGCAGCAAGCGATTGCATCCCTTCCTGTCTGAGTTGGTAGATATTCTCCAAGACTGGGTAGAACTTGGTGTGGCACCTGAGATAGTTAAACTAGATGTGCCCACTCAGTGCGTTCACCATTGACTACCGAGACTAAAAGATTGAACACGGAGTTGAGATGTCACAGATCAAAGTTTTAATTCGCGGGTTACTAAGCATGCTATCTGCTATGGATGCTGCCTTTGATGGGGGGAGGGGATTCCCTTCTACAGCATCTTGAGGATATGACGCATTAGTGGGAAGCCCGGTCTGGGTTTCAATTCTCTGCGCCGATATTGATGCCGAGCTTGGAGTGAAGCGGTAGGCACCCTTCAGGCACTCTACGGCGGCTTCGGGGCTTGTTGTTCCAAGCCTCAGTTTGTTGTCAGACCAGGTACCCGCGCAAGAGAAACTAAGATTCCTAGTTTCTTAGCAGAGCACACCTATCTTATCTCACATCTAATCGGGAGGCTTTTCCATTTTCATTTGCACCTTCAGGTCTCAAGGCATCTTACCTTCCGACAAGCGTTCTGACGTGCGAGATAGATGGAGGCTCAAGCTATCTAAGATCTGTCCTCGTTCGTAATGATGGTTGACACGGGTAGGATGTATCTGTGACTTACCGGCGAGTACTTGAGGTTGATGAATATTTTCACCAATGTTAGAATTATGTCACGAGGATGCCATTGGCAAGAGGAGATAGTTCCCATCTTGAGAGAAGACCTTTAGAGATTAGGAATATACTTGCCAACTAAGAGAATGTCCCAGAGGATTGAATATTCTCCGTACCGGAGTAACTGAAAGGACGGAGAAGCCCGGATTTGTCAAGCAAGCCTACCGAAACTGCAGACGATGTCCCAGAGGTAGTGGTACTCCGCCTTCCTCAATATGTGCGCGCGCTAGGAGAATTGCTTAAGCGCAACGTAAGCGTGGTCAGTTCACAGCAACTAGGATCTCAGCTTCAGATGACACCAGCTCAAATCCGGAAGGATTTGAGCTATTTTGGGCGCTTCGGCAAACAAGGCCGCGGCTATCCAGTCAGCTACCTTCTGGGGGAGCTGCGTCATGTCCTTGGGCTGGAGAGGAAGTGGAATAGCTGTCTGGTGGGTGTAGGACGCTTGGGCAGGGCTATCATCAACTATCCAGGATTCACCCCGGAGGGATTTAACATAGTGGCTGCATTTGATACAGCCTCTGGCGAAGTAGGGCAAGCAATTGGCCCACTAATGGTGCAGCCCATTGGAGACTTGGATAAAATCATAAAGGAGCGGGATATCCGTATCGGCATCGTTGCCGTTCCTGGCACTCAAGCCCAAGAGGTTATAAATCGGCTAGTGAAGTGCGGGGTAAAAGCTATCCTTAACTATGCCCCTGTAGGGCCCCAGATTCCCAATGGAGTGCGGGTGCGCAACATAGACCCGATTCTGGCCCTTCAGTCCATGACGTATTACCTGAAAATGGACTAGGGACTGTCTGCACTTAGATGTGCTATGGCTGGGTTTGGTCTGGAGTCGGTCAGGACCTATTTCGACGGCGCTGTACTACCTTCAACCTAGTCTGAGAACGGCGCATAGAAGCAAACACTATTCCCAAACCCACATCCGCACACCACATCACCAACCGTTCTTCAGCCCTCTTTATAGCTTCCTGAGCCCTAGCTTCGTCTATCTCCTAGGATTGCTCTGCTGCATCGGCGAGTATAGTAACCTTGTTATTCATAATCTCCATGAAACCACCGCTCACGGCCAGAAAGGTTTCCTCCCCATCTTTCCTTATCATGATTCGTCCTGGCCTTAGTGAGGTGATTAAGGCTGCATGATGAGGCAGTATTCCCAGGTCGCCCTCTATACCCGGTGCTACTATCACGTCCACATCGTCGGAGTATACCTCTTCTTCTCCGGTGATGATTACTACTTTCATTTCGGCCATATCTCTATACCTATTGCTTCAGAAGATAGTTGTCTACCTAACTATGTGTGTCAATTATAAGATCATCTTAGCTGCCTGCGCTGGCCATCTTAGCTTCCTGACTCTACAGCTTCTTCTATGGTACCCACCATGTAGAAAGCCTGCTCTGGTAGGTCGTCGTGTTTGCCATCAAGTATCTCTCCGAATCCCTTGACTGTATCTGCAATCGATACATACCTGCCACCCCTACCCGTGAACACTTCTGCTACGAAGAACGGCTGAGTTAGGAATCTCTGGATTTTTCTTGCCCTGGCTACAGTTAATTTGTCTTCTTCAGAAAGTTCTTCCATACCCAGAATTGCTATTATATCCCGTAGATCTTTGTATCTCTGTAGAACTTCCTGTACCCTTCTGGCAACTCTGTAGTGTTCATCTCCAACCACGTTTGGATCAAGTATTCTTGAATTCGAGGAAAGAGGATCCACCGCCGGGTACAGCCCCTGTTCAGTAAGGGCTCTGTCCAAGGATATAGATGCGTCAAGGTGAGCAAATGTTGTGACAATACCAGGGTCAGTATAGTCGTCAGCTGGAACGTATATAGCCTGTAGAGACGTTATCGAGCCTCTCTTAGTAGTAGTAATACGCTCTTCAAGTGCACCCATTTCTGTGCCCAGTGTAGGTTGATATCCTACAGCAGACGGCATTCTTCCAAGTAAAGCTGATACTTCCATTCCTGCCAATATGTACCTGTATATATTGTCAATGAACAGGAGAACATCCTGCCCTTCCTGATCCCTGAAATACTCACCCATTGTCAGCCCCGTCAAGGCTATTCTCAGACGAACACCTGGTGGTTCATTCATTTGCCCGAATACTAATACTGTACTCTTTAGAACTCCAGATTCTTGCATCTCATGCCAGAGGTCGTTTCCCTCCCTAGAACGCTCTCCAACTCCTGCGAAGACTGAGTATCCTTCGTGCTCTGTTGCAATATTCCTAATTAGTTCCTGGATGATAACCGTCTTCCCTACACCGGCACCACCATAGGCGCCAATTTTACCACCTCTGGTAAATGGAGCGACAAGGTCTATAACTTTTATACCTGTTTCTAGCATCGTTGCTTCGGTTTGTTGATCGTCGAATGCCGGTGGAGGCCTATGTATTGGCCATCTCTCTTCCGATTCCACATCTCCTAGTCCGTCTAGTGGCTCACCAATAACGTTGAACAATCTGCCCAGTGACTTTGGGCCCACAGGAACCGTTATAGGTGCGCCCATATCAACCACTTCTAGTCCCCTAGTCAAACCTTCAGTAGGCCCCATAGCCAAACACCTTACCCAGTTATTACCTATATGTTGTTCAACTTCTAGAACCAATCGTTCCCCTGAATTATCCAATTCCAAGCCGTTGTATATGGCAGGAAGGCCATCAGACGGAAACTCTACGTCAATTACTGTACCAATTATTTGAACTATTGAACCCTTAGTTCCTTGTGGCATAGTCTCTTTTGTCTCCTCTCGGATCGAAGTAAACACTTACCCTTCTAGGGCAGCTACTCCACCTACTAAGTCAAGAAGTTCCGTGGTTATAGATGCCTGTCTTACTTTGTTCATCAAGAGTACCAGGTCCTGAATCATTTCGTTTGCATTGTCTGTGGCGCTGCTCATTGCAACCATACGTGCCGAGTGTTCACTACCGATAGACTCCAGAATAGAATGATGTATCTGAACCTGAACAAATTTCGGAAGCAATGAATCTAGTATCTGTGCTGGGTTGGGTTCATATATATACCCACCTGTACTAGATGCAACATCTGCTGACTCAACTGGCAGTAATTTCTTGATTGTTGGCTGCTGGACAACAGTAGATATGAATTTGCTATAAGAGATGTGGACTTCATCCACATCTCCATTTTCATAGTCACTGATAACCACTTCCGCGATTTCTTCAATGTCTGCCAAAGATGGAGTATCTCCCATATCTGCAAACACCGACCTTATTCCTATGTTAGAACGTGAGGCGAAATCCCTGCCCTTTCTTCCAATAACTACGGAGTCCACTGGCAAGTCCTGACTCCCAATAAACCTAGCTAGGTTCCTATTAAGGTTACCAACTAGCCCTCCACAGAGTCCTCTGTCTGGAGTTATATGTACAACTCTAATCCTTTGGGGATCCCTAGTTATCATAAGCGGATGGGTATCGCCGTCTCCATCTGCAGCCTGAGCAGTTATGTGCCCAACAATCTCAGTTATCGTCTCCGAGTATGGTCTTCCAGCAATCAGCCTCTGCTGCGACCTGCGCATCTTTGAGGCTGCTATCATTGACATAGCCTTCGTTACTTTGGCAGTATTCTGCACACTTTTTATTCTATTTCTGATATCACGTATATTGGCCATGCACTAACTCTTCTAAATTTCACAAAAGATGTTGATTGAAAACCTATCCTCTTAATAAACACCCGCCTTTTTAAATTCTGTTATTGCAGAGGTCAATGATGCACTGATCTCATCGTCTAATTCCTTTTTCTCCATTATCGCGTTGATAACGTCGGAGTGGGATGTCCGCATGTACCTATGGAATGCAATTTCAAAATCTCTAATCTTATCTTGAGGCACGTCGTCGACATATCCGTTTGTTACTGCATACATTATGGAAACCTGTTCTCCCATACTCATAGGTTCATATTGCAACTGTTTCAATACCTCAGTTACAATTCGACCTCTATCCAACTGGGCTATAGTAGCAGCATCAAGATCAGATGTGCCAAATTGAGCAAACGTCACTAGTTCTCTATATTGTGCTAGGTCTAGCCTAAGTCTGCCTGCTACTTGCCTCATTGCCCTAGCCTGTGCTGCACCACCAACTCGAGATACGGATAAACCAACGTTCACTGCAGGCCTGATGCCAGAGTTGAATAAATCCGCCTCTAAGTAAATTTGACCATCCGTAATCGATATAACGTTAGTAGGTATATAGCCGGATACATCTCCTGCCTGAGTTTCTATTATAGGCAGAGCGGTAAGTGATCCTCCCCCAGAACTATCATCTAATCTAGCGGACCTCTCAAGGAGTCTGCTGTGGAGATAGAATACATCTCCGGGATAAGCCTCTCTACCAGGAGGCCTTCTTAGAAGCAGTGACATTTGCCTATATGCCCAAGCATGTTTGGTCAAATCATCGTATATTATCAGGGCATCTTTGCCTTGTTCCATAAATTCTTCGCCCATTGCAGTGCCAGCGAATGGAGCTATGTATTGTAGTGCAGCAGGATCTGAAGAGTTCGCTGCAACAACTATGGTGTGTTCCATGGCTCCATTGGCCTCCAGAAGTCCTACAGTCTGGACTACTTTACTAGCCTTCTGTCCCACGGCCACGTATATACAAATCAGATCTCCGCCCTTTTGATTGATAATAGTATCAATCGCTATCGCGGATTTACCAGTTGAACGATCTCCAATTATTAGCTGACGTTGTCCTCTACCAATCGGAGTCATGCCATCAATTGACTTTATACCTGTCTGCATTGGTACAGATACAGATTTGCGGTGTGCCACGTCAGCAGCAACCCTCTCAACTGCTCTTGTGCTGTCAGTCTTGATTGGCCCTTTACCATCGATTGGTCGACCAAGAGCATCAACAACACGCCCTAACAGTCCTTCTCCAACGGGAACTTCCGCTATCCTGCCAGTGGAGCGTACTTCATCACCTTCTTTAATCATGGTGTCGTCACCTAAGATAACTACACCAACGCTATCCTCTTCAAGGTTCAAAGCAAGCCCAATGACTTCATTGGGAAATTCTACAAGTTCGGTGTAACGAACTCCACTAAGACCTTGAATTCTTGCAACACCATCGCCAGTTTGTACCACGGTACCAACATCCACCATGGTGACTTCGCCGCCGAATTCCTGAATCTGGCGTTTGATTACCGATGTAATATCCTGTCCACGAGTTGCCATATTTCTACCTCTAGCAAGAGATTAGGGAGCCACTCTAATAGGTTCGTTCAGCCAAAGATTTCTTCAAGTCCTGGAGTTTGGTCCTAGCGCTACCGTCGATGAGCCTGTCACCCACACGTGCCACCAACCCCGCCACAATCCTCGCATCCACGGCGGTGGTCAGCTCTATCTTCTTGCCAACCAACTCGCCAAGGTATTGGGAGAGGCGATCCCGATGTCCTGCTTCCAGTGGCACTGCGCTTATCACGTGTGCCTGTTCGCGACCTTGTTCCTGATCCACCATCCTGTCATACTCTTCTCGAACAGAGTGCAATGCGCCCACCATTCCCTTGGAAACTAGAATACCCAGAAGATTGTGTGCCAGGGGATCAACGCTCGGAAGACCCTCTCTAATCACACTCATCTTTTGTGACAGCCTGATTTTCGGCATGTTCAAGAAGGCAACAAATCCCCTCTCCTGCAACGCCTCGTCCATGACCTGCAGGTCCGACTGCCATCTCTCCACCTCGCCCTTTTCTTGGGCTAGCTGGTAGAGTGCCGAAGCATACCGTTTTGCCGAGGGTTTCCTGGGCATGATTACTCTCTAGTTCCCATCTATATACTGTGGCTCTCCTCAAGTACCTTCTCGATGATGTCCCTGTGAGCACTCTCATCCAAGGAGCGCTCTATGACCTGTTCCGCGGCCAGAATAGCCAGCTCGGCGAAATGACGACGGACCTGGTCTATTGCTTCATCCCGCTCCCGCTGTATATCATCCCTGGCGCGGCCGACGAAAGCCTCCGCCTCCTGGCGGGCCTTCTCTCTCTCGTCCTCCCGATACCGGTTCGCCATCTCTCGAGCCTGGGCCAAGACGGCCTGACCTTCCTGACGACCCTCGTCCATTCTCTTTTCCAACTCCGCCTGCTGGGCCGCCGCCTCCTGCCTAACCCTCTCCACAGCCTCAACACTCTCTCGAATGCCCTCAGACCTCTGGTCTAGCATTCGGAGGATGGGCTTGTAACCCACGACATATAGAATGCCAAGCAATATGCTGAAGTTGACTAGATAGACAACCAAACTGGGCAAATGAAAACCCAGATCTGCCATACATTCCTCCCGGTGAATTCCTGCGCTATAACTTGACGATTGGTTCTTATACTACGAACAGCAACAAGAAAGCCACAATTAGCGCATATATAGCGATGGCTTCAGCAAAGGCGATGGCCAGAATCATATTGGTAAGAATAGGGCCCCTTGCCTCTGGATTACGTCCGATGGCATTCATTGCCGCCGCTCCCAACACACCGATTCCTACTCCTGGTCCCACTGCACCCAAGCCAATAGCAATGGCCGCCGCCAGCAGCTTCATGGATTCTGCTTCAATCATGAGTCCTCCTCTTGGTATTAGTTATTACCGTACAGTTATTCAATCTTGGAAAACACCGCCATAACTCCCGCCAACGCGGCTGCGGCTAGTCCAACGACTACTATCACCAAGGCCAGCATCACTATCTCCATGTATTTGACCTCCGACTAAGAATGCTCTTCCTCTGAATGAGGGGTTACCGCTACCACCACGAATACCAGGGTGAGGCCAGCGAAAATAAGCGCTTGTACCATACCCACCAGAAGTTCCAATCCGTAGAAAGGAAGTACCAGTACAAAGGGCACAAGGTACGTTATCACCAAGAGAAGAATTTCCCCGGCAGTCATGTTTCCAAAGAGCCTGAAAGTGAAGCTGATGATTCGCACGAATTCACTGAGGAGTTCCAGTGCTCCTACAAAGAGGTCTATTGGGACCTGGGCGAAGTTGCCTTTCCTAAGGTTCTCCAGACGGATAAACTTGCCTAGGTAACCCAGTTTCAGCAATCTGAATCCCCAGAATTCCACAAATACGAAGGACACTAGGGCCAGGGCCATTGGCATGTTTAGGTCCGTCCCAGCCGGGCGCAGCAGATGTCTTTCCATTTCTCCATCAGCGTTTATGAAACCCAGGGTGGGGTAAATTGGTAGGAGACCAATCCAGGCATTGAACATGACGAACAGGAAGATTGTGGCGATTAGGGGGAAAAAACGGCGTGCGTTTTCGGCCCCTGCCACACTCTGGACGAAGTTGAGTAGGGCCTCAACTGCCATCTCCATCAGGTTCTGCAATCCACGTGGAACCACGGCCATGCGCCGTGTGGCACCGTAGAAAAGCGCTATGAGGAACAGAGTAACGATCCAGGACGAGAGGAGGGTGTTGGTAACAGCGAATGTGCCGCCGTCATCGGAGGTCAACACTCCTGATGCTCCTCCACCGTGTCCTTCTTCCCCGTGATGATCGTCTTCAGATGGGTTTGATGAGACGAACACCCTCTGAGGGGGTATGTGGGGGAGTGGCTCAGCCAGCAGAGGCTTGGCCTCATTTCCTTCCCCAGCTGTCAGGCTAGCCCCTATGGCTCCAGTTACCAGCCCAGCCAGGGTCAACAATACAATGGCGCTCAGCACCGCAATTAGCTTGACTTTAGCCGTCATGGCTGGCCTATCGCTCTCCGTTCCGTTTCTCTAGTCCCTGGTAGTTGTTGAGAAGTGGAAGCACCATCTTGTATACTCCGTAGAAGGCCATCACAGCGCCTAGAACCATCCCAGTAAGGGTACAGACAGGCAACACACCCAACTTTCCATCAAGCCATAGTCCCCCAAAGAGCCCGCCAATGATGCATATTGCAACGTACCACCCAACTCCCACCAACTGCACTACTATGACCAGCGTTCCCTTGTTCAAAGGAGCTACCAAACTTTGCGCATGGTATCACATAGTTTTTCGATGGTCAACGCTTGATGCAGACATGGGTAGAGACGGTTTTCTAGCAAAGAGTATCAGAGAACCACCCAAGATATTTATTATGACGAAGATAACAAGGGCCATATCGTAGCTACCTAGGGTATCAAACATGTACCCGGCAAACAGGGGAGACAACACCGATACGCCGCTTAGGAAAAATGCCGAGAGTCCAAATATGGTGGCAAAGGATGTCCGACCAAAGTAGTCGCCCCTTATGGCAGTGAACAACGAACCTCGTCCTCCCCAGCCAAGGCCAAAGAGCACGGCAAAGAGAAGAGCGGTCAGGAAACTGTCGACTGCCGTTGCCATGAGCACCCCGGTGGCCTGAATGCAGGCAAAGGCAAAGATTACCGATGGCTTGGGGAAGCGGTCTCCCAAGAATCCTCCCAATATGCGCGATCCCATGGCAACAAAGGTGTAGATTGCCACCACCGTGGCGGCTAGTTCCAGGGATAGACCTGCGTCGTGGAGCATGGGAATGGCATGCACCTGAAGAGCCCCCACGACCATGGCGCTGAGTCCGTGACTAATGGTAATGAGCCAGAATGCCGAGGTGGCCATCGCCTGACGAGGCGTGAAGTCCTCATCACCATAGTTGTCAGTCGAGGTTTCCTCTCCTGCGCTCTGGGATGGCAGGTCACCATCTGGTTTTTGTCCGTACTCCTCCGGCCTGTTGCGTATAAGCCGGGTCAAAGGAAAACCCACGAGAAAGAAGAATAGACTCAAGCCCACGGACACCGTCCGCCAGCCCACTGTGCTTATCCCTAACGCCAAGGCAGGAACGAGGACTCCTCCCAGGTATATCCCCATCCCCGCAATGGCAATGGCCATACTCCGCTGTCGTACAAACCAATTGTTCGCTAGGGTGATCATGGGCAGGAAACCACCGAGTCCTCCGCCCATGGCAACCACGAAGAACGCCACGTAGAAGCCCGTGATACCACTGGAAAAGCTGAACAACAGGAAACCACAACCCAGAACAAAGAAGCCCACTAGGACAATGCGGCGCGTCCCAAAGCGGTCTGTGAGGTATCCCTCAACTGGGCCCAATACTGTTCCCTCTAGTCTGGCCAGGGCAAAGGCACCCGAGAGGACTGTCCTACTCCATCCGAACTGGCTCTCCAGAGCCACGAAGAAGACTCCCAATCCGTGGCTGGCCGCACCATTCGTCATGGCCACGGTAATCGTGGCGAGCCCTACCAGCCACCAACCGTAGAACACCCCTCTAAGTTTACCTAGAGGTCCGACACCTATGGACATTCCCTCCATGTGTGACACCTTTCTGTGTATCCTTCTAGGAGCCTATTGAATAATCTTGAGGGTGTGCCAGTCCATACCCAGCCTTGTAGGCTGACTGCGCTTGACCCAAGATTAAGCAGTCCTTGTAATACATCGTGTGTACCCATGGGTGTAGTACCTGCCATGCTTGCCTAGTGCTCTCTGAATCATGTCTGTCTGCCCATGCGGAATATGCTCGTAACAGCGCGCAAGATGCGGAGCCACATTGGAGTGCTGAAATGCCACGCCAACATTTTGCGCATGAGCTGGTCTGCGTTGCACTGGAGTACCTGGCAGTGGGCCGGGCCAGGCAATGTCAAAGTCCAGCATGGCCATTCTGTGCATCGATTCGTCATACTGCAGTATGTTGGTTTTGTGGAACAGCAGGGAGCCACTCATGTACTGCCCGATATTCACCACAATATCCATCAAGAAAATGGCCTTTGGGGACTCCCGAAAGAAACAGCCGCTGCCCGGAGTAATCCAAGGCCGTATGCATTATCCTCAAACTTTCCAGAACAGGAAAGACTTGCCATTCCTCCAGGAATCCATCGGCCACTATATTGATTGTGCAGAAAAGGAATGGGAATGTGGATTGCTCTAAAAACGTTGAGTTAGGATATGAGTCGGAATCCCTCTCTATCAAGAGTCAAGGCTGATATCCGACGCCATTAGCCAAGGCATGGATAGTAGTCAGGGCCTTGAACTCGATTGCGCTGTCTTTATGGTCGGGACGGCAGTGTGTTATCAGGACACACTGCAATTCCTCCACGCGCCGCCTTAATCTCTCTATGCATTCTGCCACTAGACGGCCGCTCTCATGGTATCCGGCATCAATCAGAGTCAGGTACTGATCCACAAGAAATAGACGTTTGGCCCTCTGGCATTGTGGATGTGGTGGATTTCCTGCACTATTCCCACGAACTGAACTCCCTATAGGCTATGGCCAAGTAGAATTACTTCTCTAGGACGATGTCTCCGCTCTTGCCTCCTCGCTTCCTCACTAGCCGTATGTTCTCTATGCGGATACCCCGGTCAATGGCCTTGCACATGTCGTAGATGGTGAGGGCGGCGATGGTTACTGCGGTGAGGGCCTCCATCTCTACCCCCGTCTTGGACGTAGTCCTAGCCATGGCGGTAATCTGTACCTGGCTGTTCCTCTCGTCCATCTCCATCTCTACCGTCACTTGGTCCAGTGGCAGGGGATGGCAAAGTGGAATCAGTTCCGAGGTGCGCTTGGCACCCATTATGCCCGCGATTCTGGCCACGGAAAGCACGTCTCCCTTCTCCATCTCACCTTTCCTGATTAGGCCCATGGTCTGTCTTTGCATTACTACGGATCCTCTGGCCACGGCCTCCCGCTCCGTGTCGGATTTCCAGCCCACGTCAACCATCCTAACCCTTCCTTGCTCATCCACATGGGTGAGTTGAGAGCCCTTCTCGGATGTTCCGGCCATAGCGGTGGCCAGCTTATCGGCCCGCTCGTTCTCCGGATGCCCAACGTGACCACGCACCCATTCCCAAGCCACATTGCGCTGGGCTACTAGGGTATCTAGGCGATTCCAAAGGTCGACGTTGGCCCTTCGCTTCCAACCCCGTGTCATAGTATTCACCAGGTACTGGCTGTCGCTGTACAGGGTGACCATTGAGCTCTCTGGGGTGGTCTCCAGGCCCTTGATGGCAGCCATGATTTCCATTCGATTGTTTGTGGTGCCGTCCTCATGACCTGCCAGGTCAGTCTCCCCCTCATCGCGTTGAACAATAGCCGCCCAGCCGCCAGGGCCAGGATTGCCCTGGCATGCACCGTCCGTGTAGATGCGTATCTGCTCAATCATTGCTTACTTCCAATGTCCTAATATAAGGAAAGGGGACAGCCTATTTGCTGTCCCACCTATGATACCCCTGCATCCAGCTGTCCTCAACCTACCCGCCAATCTGATACATTTCCACCTTCCTCTGTGGGGGCTCGATTAGGGAAGCTCTTATCTGGGAGTATCGGTCGGTGCGCTGTCCCCATACATCCGTTATCAAGGCTTCTAGGTCAGCATCGCTGGCTCCTGCCCGCATTGGCCCGCGCAGATCGCGTCCATCCTCCGCAAACAAACACGTGTACAGCTTGCCATCCGTGGAGAGACGGGCGCGGGTGCAGTCGCTACAGAAGGCCTCCGTGACAGATGAAATAAACCCGATTTCTCCGCTCCCGTCCAGGTATCTATATCGGTCGGCGACCTCGCCGCTGTAGTTTTTATTCACTGGCTCCAGGGGCATCTCCGCGTTGATCCACTGTAGCATGTCCGCAGAAGGGACCACCTGGTCCAGCTTCCATCCGTTGATGTTTCCCACGTCCATGTACTCGATGAAACGCACGATAACGCCCGTGCCCTTGAAGTACCGCAGCAAGTCTATTATGGTATGGTCGTTCACACCTTTCTGGACCACAGTATTGACCTTGATGGGATGAAGGCCTACTGCAGTGGCCTTCTGAATGCCCTGTAGTACCCTCTTTACTCCAAAGCCTCTACCGTTCATCTCGCCGAACACATCGTCATCTAGGCTATCCAGGCTGACTGTAACCCTCTCGAGCCCGGCATCTCTCAGCTTCTGGGCTTGCTGTGCAAGAAGGTACGCGTTGGTTGTGAGGGTCAGGTCCTCTATTCCCTCTATGCTGGAGAGCATGGCAATCAGATTCTCCATACCGCTTCTGATCAGTGGCTCCCCGCCTGTTAGCCTTACCTTGGTGGTTCCCAGGCCAACAAAGATACGCGTGAGGCGGGCGACTTCCTCAAAGGTCAGTATCTGTTTTTTGGGAAGGAACTGGTAGCTCTCGCCGAATATTTCTGCTGGCATGCAGTATGTACAACGGAAATTGCACCGATCAGTGACCGATATACGGAGGTCTTTCAACAGCCTGCCAAAGACGTCTTTGGCCATCTTCCGATGCTGTCCCTTGATTCCGTCTTTCTGTCCAGTGGTCATGTTACTCACCTTCTTCTTCATCTTCTTCTTCGTCTGAGTACATTTCTGGCCACATTAGTTTATTGGAAAGCTCTTTGTCTTTCGCATATAAAGTTTCTTTAGATGCCCGTTCATCAGCTGTAATCATTACATCTGGGCTCGCTTTGCCATCCGAGTTGCCATTGCCACTCACGCTTGCATCCTCGACATTGCTTTTCTCTTAATTTACAAAGGTTCGCCTTGCTTGCTCAAGGCCATGCCCTTCAGATACTCTACCGCTTTCCTAGCCGCACTACCGCGGTGGCTGATTTCGTTCTTGTCCTCCAGGCTCAACTCCGCCATGTGCTTGCTCAGCGCTGGAACATAGAACACTGGGTCATAACCAAATCCGCTCTCTCCGTGGGAATCAAAACTGATAACTCCCTCACACTGGCCCTCAAAGAAGCACACGTTCCCCTCGGAATCAGCCAGAGCTAATATAGAGCGGAAACGTGCCACACGCCCACTCCACTCTACACCCTCCAGCTTGCCCAGTAAATACCGCACCCTGTCTTCGTCTGAGGCTTCGGGGCCGGCATAGCGAGCAGATAGCGGACCGGGCTCACCACCAAGGGCGTCTACTTCAAGGCCAGAATCGTCGGCCAGGGCAAGCAGGCCACCGGCGGTAGCGAACGCCCTCGCTTTGAGAGCGGCGTTCTCCTCGAAGGTAGCTCCCGTCTCCTCCACATCAAGGATGATGCCCTCTTCTAGTGGAGTGGTGATGATGAAGGGCACGCCTTCCAGGAGTACGACCAACTCACGGGCTTTGCCGAGATTGTTTGTTGCCAGAAGGAGCTTAGGCCTTGTTTTTCCCACAGGAATCGCGCTCCACTTAGACGGCAGAGAGCTCCCGCTCCATGGCTGGAACGTAGGTGCCCTGCCGTGCCGCGCTGGTGAGCTTGGCCCTGTGATGGAAAGCCTGCTTAGCTCGCTCCACGTTGTCCGCCTGGCCGCTCCATGCCTTCAGGGGTGCAGCTTGGAGTCCCCGACCAAAGGAGAAGCTGAGTTGCCACGGCGCGCCGACAACGGTGGCTCGCTGGTTTATGGCGTTGAGATTTATAGTTGCCTCTTCGTCGGTCTGGCCACCGGATAAGAACACTATGCCAGGAACTGCCCCGGGCACCGCTCGTTTGAAGCAGGTGATAGTCTTTTTTGCAACCTCTTCTGGGCCAGCGCGGTTGGCAGCCGTGCTACCGGAGAGCACCATGCTTGGCTTCAGAAGGATTCCCTCCAGGGCTACGTTCTGGCGGGCCAGTTGGGCGAAGACCTCCTGCAGTGTGGCCTCGTTGACCTCGAAGCAGCGGGCTATGCTGTGGTCGCCGTCCATGAGTACCTCGGGTTCCACTATTGGAACGAGCCCTGCTTCCTGGCTCAACGCCGCGTAACGGGCCAGTGCGTGGGCGTTGGTATCTATGCAGTACGCGGTTGGTATTCCGTCACCGATGGTGATGACGCCTCGCCACTTGGTGAAGCGAGCTCCCAATTCGGCGTACTCCTTTAGCCGATCCCTAAGGCCATCCAGGCCCTCTGTAACCAGTTCAGTCGGA
>VEXC01000007.1 GCA_009391225.1 SAR202 cluster bacterium AC-647-N09_OGT_505m | reverse complement strand
ACTCGCACTGGAATAGGGTACGACACCCACAGGCTGCAGGCTGGCATACCATTGTGGATAGGCGGTGTCCAGATTGACTTCGAGATGGGTCTGGCAGGGCACAGCGATGGAGACGTCCTGGTTCATGCCCTGGTAGATGCCCTACTGGGTGCCGCAGGTCTGGGGGACATCGGCACCCACTTCCCATCCTCGGAGCCGCAGTATCGTGGTGTGTCTAGCATACAGTTCTTGCTGTATGCCGGCGAACTTTTGGACCGGAAAAGCTGGCGTGTGGCAAACCTCGATGCTACAATAGTCGCCGAGCGTCCCAGACTTGCTCCATTCTCTGAGAACATGTGCGAAGTAATTGCCGAATCCCTGGGCCTAACCAAGGCCCAGGTAAACATAAAGAGCACTACCTCTGACGGTATGGGCTTTCTTGGTCGCGGCGAAGGAATAGCAGCCCTGGCTATCGCCACCATTGAGGGTGACGGATGAAACTGTATGACACCCTCTCTGGAGAGAAACGGGACTTTGTCCCACAGGGAGACGAAGTCACAATCTACGTGTGTGGCGTCACCCCCTACGCCGCCACCCACGTGGGCCATGCCCTTAGCTATGTGGTCTTCGACGTTCTGAGGCGCTACCTGGAGTTTCAGGGCCACACGGTGCGGCACGTGGAGAACTTCACCGATATCGACGACAAGATCATCGAGCGTGCCCAGGGAGAGGGAGTAACAATACACGATTTGGCATCTCGACACATCCAGGATTACTTCGACGTCATGGATGCCCTGAACGTGAAACAGGCTGATTTGTATCCCAGGGCGACACAAGAGATTCCTCAGATGTTGGAGATTATCTCCAAGCTGGTCGAGAAGGGTTATGCTTATCCATCAGATGGGGACGTCTATTTCCGAGTTCAGAAGGAACCAGACTATGGCAAGCTGAGCCACCGCACTCTTGAGGGGATGGTGGCCGGTTCCCGAATAGAGGTTGAAGCTAACAAGGAGCATCCCATGGACTTTGTCCTGTGGAAGAAGGCCAAGCTGGGGGAGCCTTCGTGGGAGAGTCCTTGGGGAATGGGCAGGCCGGGATGGCATATAGAGTGCACCGCGATGTCACTACGCTACTTGGGGAACACCGTAGACCTGCACGGAGGTGGCCAGGACCTGATTTTCCCCCACCACGAGAACGAGATTGCCCAGGCAGAGGCGTACACAGGCGTGAGGCCTTTCGTGAACTTCTGGATTCACAACGGGCTGCTACAGCTTGGGGAGGAGAAGATGAGCAAGTCCCTAGGGAACCTGGTCAGCGTCAAGGACGCTCTCTCCACCCACAGCGCGGACGCTCTTCGACTGCTTTTCCTAACGTCTCACTATAGGAGTCCTCTCACATATACCGAAGAGGGAGTAGCCTCCTCAGCGCGCGCGCTGGAGCGCCTTCACAACGCGCTCCAGGTTCATGTCGACGGAAACACCGATAGCCAAGTGAATGTGGATTCCTATCGCAAACGCTTCATCGCTGCGATGGACGACGACTTGAACACCCCGCAAGCTATTGCTACTCTGTTTGACTTAGCGCGAGAGATAAACCGACACCGAGAAACGGGCGCGGCAGCAGGAGAGGCCCAACTGGCTCTTCGTGAGATGGCCGCTGTGCTCGGACTCTTGTTAGAGGAGCTACCTGGATCGGGGCAAAAAGACGCCTATCCCTTCATAGACCTCTTGGTGGAGACTCGCACCCAACTGCGGGCCGAGCGAAACTGGCAACTGGGGGATTCCATCCGCTCACAGCTGGAAGAACTGGGCGTGACACTGGAGGATACACCCAGCGGCACCCAGTGGAGATTCAAGAGCCCTCACTGAGTGTGATTGACTACTCCTATAGCGAAGGCGTATTTGGCTTTGCCCCGGTTCACACCATCATCTACTGAGAGGTGGCAAAGGATTATATCGTGATTGCAGCGTCAGCCTTGGAGTCCCTGAAGCACGTGGTCGGCCCGGAAAATCTGGTTTTAGATGAGTCCTCCCTTGAGGCGTACTCCCTCGATGCCCTTGGTAGGTGGGAAAAAGGACAGCCAGGCCCTGCATCACCAAGAGTGTATGCCGCGGTCCAACCCTCGTCCACCGAACAAGTGGCCCAGGTGGTTAGGCTGGCCTACGACGAGAGAATCCCCCTGATTCCCTATGGAGGTGGCACGGGAGTCATGGGTGCCGTAACCCCCCTTCAGGGTGGCATAGCCGTAGACCTGAAGAAGATGAGCCAGATTGTGGAGATTGACCCACAGGGTAGGGCGGCTACTGTGGAGGCTGGCATTGTCCTGGCAGACCTGGACATGGCTCTCAATCAGAAGAGCCTCATGCTTGGCCACGACCCATACAGTGTGCCCATAGCCACCATAGGAGGTGCAATCTCTACCAACGGCGTGGGGTACAGGGCCGCCAGGTACGGCTCCATGGGAGAACAGGTGCTGGGGCTAGAGGTGGTTCTACCAAACGGCGAGATTTTGCAGACTAAGGCCGTTCGCAAGACCTCCGTGGGCCCATCCCTTCACACGCTGTTCGTGGGAGCCGAGGGAGTCTTTGGTATCATAACTCAGGCCATCCTAAGAGTCTTCCGCCTCCCAGAGTCCCGTATCTTCAAAACCATCGCCTTTCCAGATTTTGAGAATGGATTCCGCGCCTTGCTGGAGATGTTCTCATTGGGACTCAAGCCCGCTCTGGTGGACCTAAGCGAAGAGTTCGATGGCTCTACAGCAGATACCAACGGAGTTAGGATGTACCTGGTGTTTGAGGGATACGCCGAGGAGGTGGAAGCCCAGGTTACAAGAACGCTGAAGGTCTGCCGCTCTTCTAATGGAGAAGACATTGGTCCAATCCAGGCCCAGGAGTACTGGGACACTCGTCACGACTCTGCTTACAGGTACAAGGAACGATTTATTGACAATCCCGTGAGGCAATGGCCCCAGCGGGACTCGCCCAGGACTATGGCCTATCCACACGTCGCCATCCAAGCTTCCAGAGTGCTGGAGTATCGCAGACGCTGTCAGGAGATAGCCTCCAAGAGTCACCTTCAGGTGCGTGAATACTGTCTGTGGACTCACCCAGAACTGTTTTCCGTTATCCTGGTGAATGTCGCCCTAGAAGGCGAGGGAGCGAGTGGGCAACTGGACCAGGTCGTAGACGAGGTTCTTGCCCTGGCCCAGGACATGGGAGGCTCCATGGAATACGTTCACGGGGTTGGAACGAAGCTGGCCCACCTGGTTCCTCGGGAGTTGGGAATCGGTATGGATGTCCTGCGTGTAATCAAAGCTGCCCTGGATCCCCACAACATCATGAACCCAGGAAGGCTGGCACTGTAGAGAGGGTTCAGCCCAGAGGCAATAGCTCTACCACCACCTCTTCTCCTACGTTCGCGCTCAGCTCACGCGCGGCGCTGCCGTCCCTAACGGCGATTTCAAGGTTGCCGTGACTTCCAATGATGGCAAGCAAGTCGGCCCCTTCCACGTATGACCTGCTCACACCCTGTATCCTATGACCACCCAACAGCACATCCACTCTGTTCTGAGCCAGCGTCTGACCCTCTATGGTGGTTATGAGGTTTCCGAACCCATCCACGTGGATGATGTGGCCAGTGAGGGTATTGTTTTGCCATCTGGGATTTGGGATACACAGGCACACCAGGGAGTGCAACGGCTCACCCACTTCTTCCGGGGCTACGCCCAACGACAGGTGTGCTGCCACAGGTGCAAAGACGTCTCTGCCGTGAAAGGTGTCGCTAATAGGGCTTTTCCACAGGGCATGGTTGGACAGTTGATAAGCGGAGTATCCAGATGGAATAGCTACCTCCATTGGCTCCAGGAATGGCTGGTCTTGGGAGGTAGTGAGGTATCCGGGACTACCCCTGAGCACGTAGGTGAGGACTCCGTTATCGGGTGCAAGAAAGGAGCCCTTCGGAGTGACCATCAGGACGGCACGGCGGGACGTACCAACCCCTGGGTCTACTACGGCCACGTGGATGGTGTCTCTGGGAAAGTAGTGGTATGTAGACCCCAGCACGAAGGCTCCATGGATTACACTCTGTGAATCTATGTGATGGGAGATGTCCACTATGGTAGCTTGGGGATTGATCTGTAGTATCATCCCCTTCATCTCCGCGACGTAGGAATCACGGGTTCCAAAATCCGTAGTGAGGGTTATCAATGATAGGCCCTAGATGTGCTCCGTGTGCGGTATCAGAACAGCAATGCTGGTCTTATGGCGCTGACTATGGCCAGGAGGGTAAAGACCACTGCGAGCACTACAGTGAACTGGAACAGGGTCTTCTCCACGCCCCGTCTGGTGCGGAAGGAGGCTTGGGCTGAGCCGAAGAAGCCAGAGCCTTGTCCCCTGATTTGAATCAGAATGATTGCTATCAGGAGGATGGAGACCAAAATCTGGGCCGTCTGAAAAAAAGAGTCCATTATGCGTTGACTTTGGAGGCCAGATTGTCCAGGAGAATCTGGTTGATTAGGGCTGGGTTGGCCCTGCCTCTGGTTTCCTTCATCACTTGCCCGACCAGGAACTTGATAGCGGTCTCCTTGCCACCAAGGAAGTCTTGTACTGCCTGCGGGTTCCGCTGGAGAACCTCTGCCACGGCCCCATCCAGAAGGCTTACGTCGCTTATCTGGGTCAGGCCCTGTTCCTCTGCTATTGTCTGGGCTCCCTTTCCAGAATTGAACATCTCCTCAAAGACGGTCTTTGCCGCGGGGCCGCTGATGGTCCCAGCCTCGATCAAATCGGTAAACTCCCTCAGACCCCGCGGGGTAATCCTCGAGTCCTCCAGTTCCGTGCCTGAGGCATTGAGAAGGCCTGTCATATCGCCCAGCATCCAGTTGGCTATTGCCTTGGCTTTGGCCGTCACCCCTGCAGGCTGGGCATCCTTTGCGTTGAGAACATCCTCAAAGAAGTCGGCGGTGACCTTGGAGTCGGTGAGTAGGTTGGCGTCGTACAGGGAAAGGTCAAGCTGGGTGACGAACCTGTCTCGCCTGGCTCCGGGCAGTTCGGGCAGGCGGGCCCTGATCTCCTCAACCCACTCTCTACTTATAGAGAGTGGGGGCAGGTCTGGCTCTGGAAAGTAGCGATAGTCGTGGGCGAATTCCTTGGTGCGTTGTGACACTGTGACGCCACGTTCCTCTACCCAACCTCGGGTCTCCTGGACTACTCGACCGCCTTCCTCAACCACATTCATCTGCCTTTGGGCCTCGTACTCCAAGGCGCGGTAGACAGCCCTGAAGCTGTTCATGTTCTTCACCTCAGTCCTGGTAAAAAGCTCTGTGCTGTTGACAGGCCGAATGCTGATGTTGGCATCGCATCGGAAGCTGCCGTCTTCCATATTCCCGGTGGAAACCCCAAGATATTGAAGGATGGCCCTCAGATTCAGCAAATACTGCCGGGCTTCCTCTGGAGAGCGCATATCAGGTTCACTCACCGTCTCCATCAGGGGAATCCCGGAGCGGTTCACATCTACCAGACTGTAGCCTTCCCCCTGGGGACTCTGACGGTGCTGGAGCTTGGCGACATCCTCCTCTAAGTGTACTCGGGTAATGCCCACTTTCTTTTCTTCTCCGTTTACGTCTACGGTGAGCCATCCTCCAATGGCAACAGGCTCATCGTATTGTGATATCTGGTATCCCTTCATCAGGTCTGGGTAAGGGTAGTTCTTACGATGGAACTGAGTATTCTGGGCTATGGTGGCATTCAATGCCAGACCCGTCATGATAACGTATTCTACTGCTCGCCCATTGATTACTGGAAGGACGCCTGGCAGCGCAAGGCAGATTGGGCAGACCACAGTATTGGGATACCCTTGAATGTAGTCGGCAGGGCAAGAGCAGAACATCTTGCTCCTTGTGAGAAGCTGGGCATGAACCTCTAGCCCAATAATCGTCTCGTATTTCTTTGCTTCTGCCATAGTTTGAGACTGCCCTCAAGTTCCCCTTCAGCGGCTAGAAGACACTTCAGAATAAATCCTTGAAGTGGTGGCTCCTTCCCACTCCGGGGTGGGTGGTATCTTTGTCGCAAGAGTCCCAAGGGACTTTTGAAACAAATCTAGTATAGCAAAGCTAAAATATGGTCGCAAGGAAAGCGGGGTGTGAATAAGGCCCTTCATTTGCATAGGATTCCATCAGGTTCTTTGAAGTCCAGAACCATCCGACAGATACAGTGGTGGGCGGTAGTGGACTCGAACCACTGACCTTTGCCATGTGCCTGCATTCTAGTCCTAATTTACTATTCTCCTATCTATCCCACCTCGAATCAAGGGGACTTAGTGAACAGTACACTGAGAAGATAGACGAGTACATAGGGAAATACCTCAGAGCCTTCAAGGAAGTATCTTTCCAGAGTGCTGAAACATTCCTACAGCGTTCTGTTCACCTCATGCCCAGAACCAGAGCTAGGTATTCCACTTACCTGAGGGGATTCCTTGGGTATTACGGCATCCAGTTCGATATCAGGGTAAAGATTCCTAGGAGTCTTCCTCCCTACATCTCAGAAGCTGAAATAAGGAAGCTTTACCAGACCATTAGAGACAAGGAGACCCATAAGGAATCGTGTTTCAGGGACTTAACTCTTATGGATACAGCCGTGCTAACTGGCATGAGAAGAGGTGAACTTGCGAACCTCAGAATCAGAGACTTGTCCTTCGAGACCAACAGGATATTTGTGCGGAAGGGGAAGGGTGATAGAGATAGGGTAATACCTATGCACCCAAAACTACGAGATAACCTCTATATCCTCTGTAGAGGTAGCAGACCTAATGAACGGGTATTCCAGATGCTCCCCCGAAGTTTGGGGATGAAGTTTCATGTCTGGGCAAAGAAGGCAGGTGTTCCTCTTCACACCCACAGCTTCAGGCATTACTTTGCCACTAAGTTGGTAGAGAGAGGGGCGAATATAAGAGTGGTTCAGGAGTTACTTGGTCACTCCAGTCTTAGCACTACTCAGGTGTACTTATCTGTTACAGCTAATCACTTAGAGGAAGCTATCGGACTGTTAGATTGAGCATGCTATTAAGGCTTATTTTAAGGGCTAGAAATAATTCGATAACTATTGGATGATATGATCATGTCATGCGGCTGTGTAGACTCATAAGGAGATATTTGCTGATAGGCTGAAGTCATTGGTATCGTTTAATGTCAAAATTTACATGCATTGATTTGTTCTGTGGAGCAGGGGGCTTTAGCGACGGTTTCAGGCAAGCTGGATTCGAAGTGCTTGCCGGTGTGGATAACGTCAATGCGAATGTTCAGACCCACAAATACAATTTTCCTGATAGTTCTGTAATCTGTGAAGACATGGTGCGACTTTCGCCGGAGCGATTTGAAGCCTTGACTGACATTAGCCCCGGGGAACTTGATGTAATCATTGGTGGCCCTCCTTGCCAGACATTTTCGACAATTGGCATATCTAAAATACGTTCAACGACTCGTAACCAGCTGAAAATGGATCCCAGGAACTACCTGTTTCAGGAATATCTAAAATTCGTCAGTTACTTCCATCCATCTATTTTCATAATGGAGAATGTGCCTTCAATGAAGACGAGATATGGAGGTGAACTGTACGCGCAAATGATAGAGATGATCCATGACGCTGGCTATCAGGTTCGTTCTAGCATCATCGAAGCGGCTGGGTTTGGTGTACCGCAGCAGCGGAGGCGTTTATTCACGATCGGTGTAAAGGACGGGATGGACTACCAATTTCCAACTCCCACCCACTATAATAACAATGCCAATAGGCATTTGGAACTTGAGTCCGAACCCCAATCCAATCACCTAGCGGCATACACCACTGTTCGAGATGCCATCGAAGATCTCCCATTGATCAAAGATGGTTATCGGGAACACCACTTGCCATATTCAAGACATTTTGGGCTGTCAGCATACCAAACAGAAATGAGGAATGAATTTGGCACGGTTGGTAACAACGTGTGCAGGGTGTCGAATGACCGGGCGAAGAAGATCTTCGCACATATGAAACCAGGTGATAAATACATGGATCTAAGCCCTGAGGTTCGAAGAATTCTTCCCTTTCGAGAAGACATATTTCATGACAGGCTGAAGCGATTGAACATGAACCTCCCCAGTTGGACAGTAATCGCCCATATTGGTATGGATGGCTACATGTACATTCACCCAACTGATGACCGGACATTGTCAGTAAGAGAAGCAGCTAGGCTACAATCATTCCATGATTCATTTGAATTCCAAGGCAACATGCGACAACAGTACATACAGGTCGGAAATGCTGTTCCACCACTGGTAGCAAGGAACCTAGCGACTTCGGTACTCAAAACCCTAGAGCAGAAATTACGTTGATCACCTGGGCTGATCTTTTTTCTGGCTGCGGAGGTATGACTCAAGGATTTGTTAAGAATCGCAAATTCCGTGGCTTGATGGCCGTCGATTGGTGGGACCGGGCCGGAGAGGTGTTTCAACACAACCACCCAGGGATAGAATTCCAAAAGAGGGATCTTTTTCAGCGGTCAGAGATAGCAGAAGTTTGCGATCAACTGAGACTCAAATGTGACGTGCTCTTGGGAGGACCACCTTGTCAGGGATTTAGCACACTCGGGATAAGGCGCGAAAATGACAGAAGGTCTCATCTTGTGGATACATTCCTAGACATGGCTCTAGAGATTTCCCCCAAGGTAATAATCATGGAAAACGTACGGGGAATCACGTCGAAGATACATTCCTCGGGAGCAAGTTTCGCTGATTTCGCCAGTTCTCGTCTTGCAAATGGACATCCCAAAAGTGGCTATAATAGCAGGAATATTCTTATCAATACTTTAGACTTCGGATTGGCGCAGACAAGGAAGAGGTGGATTCTGCTGGCAGTAAGGATAGATGTTGACAATGATGGGCAAGTCTTGGATTGTCTAGTCCAACAAATTGAATCTAGAAAGAGCAAGAAACACAAAACCATAAGGGACGTTATGGGCGATCTTCCCATGGTGGATTGTGGCCAAGGTGCTGAAGAACTTACGTACACGGTCGCTTCAACTGGCGTTATGAAAACAGTTTACAATCACAGACCTATGGATCATAAGCCCGCTTTAAGGGAGCGACTGTCTCACGTAAGGCCAGGGAGAGGACTACCAGATGTTCCAAGGCATCTGTTGACGGAACACCTGAAAAGGATGCTAGACGGCAAGTATGGTAATGGTGGGCATATAAAAAATATCTACGGAAGAATGGAGTGGGATCAACCGTCGGGCACTGTGGTTGCGGGTATAGATAAGATCACCTGCGGGCGATTCATTCACCCTGAGTTTAATAGATTGCTTACTCCCAGAGAATGTGCTCGAATACAGTCATTCAGTGACGAGTTCCGATTCTTCGGAAGTCTAGTGAGCCAATACTATCTGATAGGTAATGCTGTGCCACCGAAACTTGCAGGTGTGATAGCGAAATCTGTCCAAGCCGCTCTTGAGACGTGAATGGTTAGAACACTAGCAAGGAGTCCTCGAATACTATCAAGTCAGAGAAATATCCATAGATCTTCAGCGGCTTATTCTTCAAATAAACGCATCCGTATTGTAATGCATGGGCGATTTTGAACTGATCTTCGTTCGAAGGAATTCCCTGTAACCTAAAGGGACATGAATTTTCATAGAAACTATGGTAGCCGCTTGGGGAAAATTCGTCGGTAATCCTCCTAACATTTGGATTTAACGGCATATAAATGAGGTTCATACTCCTGTCTTCAACGGTTCTACCCTCGCGGCAAAATGCATAATCGAAGAATGCTATCATTCCAGTGTAAGGGTCACCAGCGTGGTCAAACATACGACCTGTAGGTTGGAATATTAGGGAATTATCCCTCTCGATAATCCGGTCTGGAAGCCAATTCCATGTGAAGTTTAGCCTGTTAGTCGTAATTTCTGAGTTCTGTTGTATGTACCCATAAAGGTCTTTGGTTTTGATCAATTTTAACGTGCCAAAGGTATCTATAGAGATCTCAAACCCGCTAGCCTTTGCTTTCTGTTTCTGAAGTTCTCCTGAGATCCGAGAATCTTTCATTGTTTCGTCCATGGTCGCCTCACTTAGCTTGAGTGTGACTAATCGTTTGATTGTCGACATCGCCTCTATCATGCTAGGACTATCCAGGCGAGGATTGTTCGGGAATGCCGGGATCTCATTGAGCAGAAAGCCGTCGTCATCAGGATATTCATATATCAGCACCGGCGTCTGATTGATCTTTGTAATCTTGTCGCAGCAGAAATAGGCGTCAGGTCCCAGGGCGTATACCGAATTTCCACTCCTCTTACTGGCAGCGATAATGTATATGGCCGGAATTCCTGCCTCGGCTGCAGCTATCAATCTGGGAAATCGCTGTTTGGCATGTTGACTCTGGGGGGTAGTTGCGGTGATTTCTACGCTGACAACCGGTACGTAGCTCCCTCCCGATTCCACCGCCACAATAAGGTCTGGTTTATCTAGTCGCAACATGTCCTTGATAGATTCTGAGGCTTTTAGAAATTCACTGCTACCAGGCTGAGGCAAGTTATCGAGCGTGGTGTAAGTAGGGTCAAGGTTGAGGCCTCTAGCCAGCCATTCGGCGCCTTTCTTGTTATCATCAGAATAGATCCTGACGTTTACTCCATTAGCAATCTGTGGTGTAAGTGTCATCTCAGACTCCTTTTGTCTCTATAGGAGACCTTCCCTGTAGATTTGTCGACATTCATTAGTATTACATCAGAGAGAGCTGTGTCGGTGCTTGACCCTGAATAGCCGTGAGATAGGAGGATATTGTAGGTCTGAGGAATCGGAAGATGATTCACTTCAAGGAATCTTTTTGTGTAGTTGACTATCTGTTTCACGGCGGAAACTGAGGACCCAATCGTCCTCAGTTTTTTGACGTCGCTGATGCTGAAAACACTTTTGTTTTCGACTATGAGAATCACGTTATCCTTTACGGCTATTAAGTCAGGTACCAGAAATTTCTTGGATTCAAGGGTGACTCCAAATCCTGCCTGACCGCCTGGCGGGTGATAGTGAACTATTGTCCAATCTGACTCACGCAGGAAATCAAATATCGACCTACTGACAAAATCTTCATTGCTCATAATTCTTCTCAAGTGTGTCTCTGTATCCCTCCACCGATTATACTTCATTAACAGAAAAGGGTTTTCGGCCATTCATGCGATGAGCGAACCCCGATCATTTGCTTGCTAAGCCATGCCCTATGATCATGTAAATGGCTGTTAATCCCCATCTGTATACAAAGTGTGTATAGACCTACGAAACAAATAATTGGCACAGAAACTAAACCTTGGTACAACCTTTTATGAACTTTGTTATAATCGTGTGGCGACATTATCCGCCTGCGTTTTTCCGGTTGTCCGCAACCTGGAGGGTTGAATATGGCCGACGAACAAATCAAGCAGTCAGAAGCCGGGGATATATTTAGCGGTTTTATCAGTCAGATTAAAGCTCTCTGCGAACTGACCGAAATGTATCGCGGAAGTATTGCCAGTAATTTAACGAGCGCTCTTGATGATTTACTGGTAGGAAGACACAAGTGGGACCCTGATGTTCAGTTCAAAAGAATTTCCGATCAAATTTCAGCCGTAGACATTGGTAGGAATGCAAATTTTGTTCACCTCTTTTCTCTTTTCGAAAGATTCATGTCAAATATTTCTCAGGAGGCGATTAGAGTTGATCCTGAGGCTGCGAGAAGGTATATAAGTATGTTCGAGGATTTTGCAGAGGAACAAATGGTGAAGCGTGTCAGCGGAGATTGGAAAAGGTTTTTTAACAGGCCTGATGTGATGATCGAGGATTATGCTCTACTAGAGAAAGAAAAAGGCCAGCTACCATTAACAAGAGTGTTATTGGGTATGGAGATGGGAAAGTTACCTGATTTTATGAAAGTAGCGTGGGGACACTATATAGAAATGAGAGAACGCCGAAACCTACTCACTCATAGAGGCGTAATACCAGACGATATCTACTATAAGGCCCTTAGTTGGGATAGAGCTCTTGGGCAAAACTCCAAGAACTTTCTGGAGGAGAAGGTATTCATCGACGATTGGCTCATTCTAATCTCGTACCCAGAAAGCAAGGGTCGACACAAACAGTCCCGTGAAGCACCAGTTAACTTGAGCATCACAGATTCTTACTTCGAACACGCACTGGGAATGCTGGCGCTTCTGGCAACCTATTTTTATTGTAGTGGATTTATGCTCAAAGGATATCAGAAAGAACTAGGTCTACGTCGCAAGAACGGTGATCCTAACAAGAATATTCCAATAGATTTGAATGGTCTGCTGACCACAGCGCATTCAACGGAACATTTTGATTTAGTGTTAATTTGTTTGGATTTGTATAGCGCATACTTTGGCGGATATAGTGAAGAGGAATTTCATCTTGTGGTTCACGAATTAGATAAGATAACTTTTGCACTTGGGTACGAATGGGCCAAAGAGACTAAAAGAACATCTAGTGATCCTAAGCTTTATGAAAGCATCGACTTAGAGAATTCTTATGGTTACCATTTCGATCTCTCATACGAGTCTATTACTAATCATCACACTGGTTATGCAAGAGATCTGTTCCTAGCTCATATACATAGGGATCTCGATACATTTATTGAAATAACGATAGAAAATTTGGAGCTTGGCCTTCTGAATAATGAGTTTATACAAGACTCATTTATTTTCCGTGCATTCTATATGGATACCGATCGTTTTCGAGATGCTGTAAGAGAATGTCTAGCGAGATTTTATACTGAAACCCTAGAAAGCGACAATCAGAGGGATGCCATTACCAACCTCAATATAGCGTCAGACCATGTAAAATAACCCGCCTTTTAAACATATTGTTGTACTTGGCCAAAAATCAGCCCTCTGGCAGAACGTCGGTGGGCCTTTTCTTGCCTAACATAATCGAACGGGTGATGGGGATCGAACGCACGGCAGCTTGCTTGGGAATCTAATGGCCTGATGGAAAGTAAATATCGCATAGGTATTCATTATGGAGAGAATATTCTTCAATTAGTATCAATAGCCCATGCTTCAGTGATGTTTCCTAATCTGAATAAGAGTAGCCGGCTAAAGTTATCTAGGATAGTTTTGTAGGTTATTGTTAATAACCTTTAAAGATAGTCTTGAAATAGGCCTTGGTTGAGGCACAGCAGTCCCTTGTCAGAGAAGGGACTTGTTTCTAAGTATTGTGTGAGTATACAGGTGGCCCTTTCAGCCACACCATCTTATCTCCATTCGGAGTGCTGCCCAGACCCGATTACCAGCACTGCGGCTGCCGAACCGCAAGTTAAATGACGTCCACTACGGAATTGCTTCTTACCATGAGATGTTCCAGCATCGTTCCCTAAGCATCGTGTCCTCATGGCGGAAGGATTATATCCTTCGTTCTGGGAGTTCAATTTGCCGCCATACCCATTTGTTCGCTATTACTTCGACTAGGGAGTGGGTTCACCCCGATTATTTTATGTAGGGCCTGTATTCGTCTTCACGGCTTCAACTTTCGAGGCCTTTGTAATGGGAGATCCATATAAGACCTCACATTTCATTATACTAACGAGACCCAGAAATCCTAACCGGAGTTTGTTGCTCCACCACCACTGGCATACAGATTGCAATCTAGTTATTCAGGGCAATATGCGTGACAAATTCACGCTATAAACAAGATGCGCTGTCAACCCTATAGGTATGGAAATGGATCCTTGGACTTCCTATTCTCTGACAGGTCTTGTTGTAATTTGCAGCCCAATGCCCTCAGTGCAGATGGAACCTGAGGGTTAGGAGTCCCTTGGTCAATTAGCATAACTGGGGGGTTCTTTAAGGGAGAATAATCTAATTTAATTAATACCCCCACCCTTTCGTCACATTAATTAATTGCATCGCGCTACGGGCCCTGTAAGGCCTTCTACGGGCATCTGACAAAGATACCTATACATGGCAAATCCTGCATAGGTGACATGATAATCACCCTGAGAGAGACATGATAGGAAATATATAATCAGTAGGGATTTGACCGGGTACTGATTTAAAGGTATCTATACTTTAGCCCAAAGTTGTGAACACTCCAGATCTGGTGCAGAGAAAGAGAAGAGGAGAACCCAATGTCCTTAAGAAAACAAGCTGTAATCCTAGGAATAACACCTTCTTACCTAAGCATGCTAGTCAACGGTAAGAGAAAATGGCCTGATGCTCTTAGGCACAGATACGAAGAACTTGTGAACAGTGTTGTGAACACCATGACACTGAAGCACGGAGAAATAATGCCCCGTACAAATACAGTGGTGGGCGGTAGTGGACTCGAACCACTGACCTTTGCCATGTGTCTTGCACCCCAGGCTATTAGGACTCGTCCCAGGCCCCATTTCCCAATAGAGGCACAAAGCGACATGAGCCCAGACTACTAATGGAGTATCCATCGTCGGCCTTGACTACTTTCATTAGGTCCTGCTCCTGATGAGACCCCACTGGAATAATCAACCTCCCTCCCTGGGCCATCTGCTCCAGCAGCACCCTAGGCAGTCTAGGTGAGGCTGCTGTGACGATGATGGCATCGAACGGGGCCTCTTCAGGACAACCCAGCACGCTCCCAGCCAGGCGTACCTCTACGTTGGCGTAATCTAATGAGGTTAACAAAGCCTTAGCTCTCTCAGCCAGCGAAGAAATCCGCTCCATGGAGTAGACCTTCCGGGCCAGGAGAGATAGGATGGCCGCTTGATACCCACTGCCCGTACCCAGCTCCAGCACGATTTCCCCCTTCTTGAGATCCAGAGCCTGGGTCATCAAGGCCACGATATACGGCTGGGATATGGTCTGCCCATCCTCTATGGGCAGAGCAATGTCCTCATAGCTCAAATGGCGACTCCTCTCGGGCACAAACAGATTCCGCGGAACCCTTTCCATGGCATCCAGTACCCCATCTCTTGCCATCTCCAAGCGAAGGCTTGCGAATAGTCTCATTTTGGCCTGCTCCATCTCAGTAGACATGGCATTCAACTCCTTGGCGACTGTAGCACCTACCCTGCCACTCAGCAATATAATCTGGCGACAACTTATTTGGACTTGCCTCGATTTGTGCCGCTCTGGTTGTGTCAATAGTAAGTGTTACCGAAGGGGATATGTTGCCTCATATGAAGGAGTTATAGAGGTCTCATTGTGATTGGGGTGTCCAGACAAACTACCGAGGGTGTTTCTGGGTCTGGTTGATTTGGGCTAGGAGATGGACAGGGTTGAGGGTGTCGTAGAGTGATGCCTGGGCCCCTCAACTCTTCTGGTATAGCAGGCGCCTGTCAGAAGAGTTTCTTATGTTTATCGGGTGTCACCCTGAGTTCTCTCATGTCCCAGTGGGATATCTACCAACTCAGGGAGGAAGGGCTGGAGACGTTTGTTGAGCAGACGGTTAGTGGCATTCAGCACCACTCTGAGGACGCCTGTGACCTCATGTCTGTGGCTCAGAACCGGTCACGACTGCACCGGGTGCCACGCTACCACTGAGGGTTAGACTCCCCTTATCTCCATTTATTTGTGGGAACAAAAGACGTTCTCACTGGATTGCGTGGTGCACTGACCCAGAGCTTCCTATCAGGGTGCATTCCAGCACCAAGTTTTGCAGAGACCGCTGAGAGCCTCATGCGATTAAGGAGTCTAGTATCTGCTATCCCAACAGAGGGATGCGTCCCGCCATTTGACTCCACTATTTTCTCCCATGCTACTTTTCTTGTATTCAAGACTACAGCATCAGACAACTCAGTACAGTTAAGTTCATTAATATTAAGATCAACTACAATTTCATCACCGTCTTCTATGAGGGCAATCTCGCCGCCCAAAGCCGCCTCCGGACCCACATGCCCAATGACAAGCCCAACCGAACCACCTGAAAATCTAGCGTCTGTCATGAGCCCTACAACTATTTCCTTCTCCCTACAAAGGGTTGTAATTCTAGAAGTCGCGTCTAGCATTTCAGGCATTCCAGGAGCACCACTTGGTCCCTCGTAACGAACTATTACCATATCATGGTCATTAAATATGTGAGGCTCATTTTCCAGAGAATCTAACAAGGCACGTTCACCATCGAAAACTCGTGCCTTTCCAACAAAAATATTGTCTTCCAGTCCGCCTTCCACACCGGCAAGTTTCAATACAGCACTGTACTCAGGTGAAAGGTTGCCACCCAAAACCCTTAATCCGCCTGTGAGTTTGTACGGGTCTTTTGCTGTATAGATGACAATCCCATCAGGTGCTGGAGGATTTAGTCGATCAACCTGCTGAGCAAGAGTTTCTCCGGTACAGGTAGGTGTTCCCCCATTTAACAGACCTGCGTCTAATAGATCCTTAACGATAACCTGCACGCCGCCCTTCTCATCTATATCAACCATCGAGTAGTTTCCAAAAGGTCTTGCGTCGACTAGAACAGGAACCACATGCTGCGACAGGTAATTAAATTCCTCGTGCGACATAATGTCAGCAGAGAAATCAGCGTAACCAGCAGATCTAGCTATCTCAGGTGCATGTAGCAAAACGTTTGTCGAACCCCCTATGGCCATGGAAACTATCATGGCATTCCTTATTGAATCGCGAGTTACAATATCTCGCGGAGTAACCTGCGATTCTATGAGGCCACGTAGATAATTCACTAGTTCGTCTGGAAACTGTTCAATTCTGCGAAGGTCATCTGAAGGAGGAGAAACCATATGCAGGGGCTCCATTCCAAGCACCCCAATAAAAGACTGCATGGTGTTGTAAGTAAACATTCCACCACAACTCCCAAACCCAGGGCATGCTTCGCAGGCTATCCTTTTCTTCATCTCTTCATCGTCGCTGCCGGCAATCTGAAAGCCAGAGATTATGTCTAGCCTCTGACCTGTAACCGAATCCGTCCCGGGACGAATCGTACCATCCGACATGATGATTGCTGGTCGGTTATGCTCAAGAAGTGCTGCTAGTGTACCAACAGGGGGCTTGTCGCAAGCGACAACAGCTATAGTGCCTTCTAACCCGCTAGCACTTAAATGTTCACAAACTGAATCATGTGTAACTTCACGACCGATTAGTGAATAACGCATTTCTCTAGTTCCATTGCGCATACCATCTGAGGTTGCCAGGGTATATTCTGGTTGGATCAACCTCATGCTCATTTGATCACCGCTGCGCCCCATTATTCGTCGAAGGCGTTCATGTATGGTTTCGACTTTCTGTTGCACTCCCAAATAACATTGTGAATCTCCCTTGTTTCCAATAACTCCCACAGAAGGCTCATGAATAAGTTCGATATCTGTGCCAAGTTCTCTGGCAATGCCAAAGGTCTGCGCACTTCGTCCTGGATTATTGTCTATTAGAACTGTTCTAGAATTTCGCACTAGGGAATCTCCACAATTTATAATGCTCAATGATACATTAAGCATCGCTTATTTATATAGTAGGCTTCGGCTTATCCATGAATTGGGCAGTATTGACTAGTATGGGTCGCCGATATACTATGCTGCACAGAATCCCCTTATGAGGAGATGTTGATGCCCAGAATTGGACCAACAGAATTGATAATTGTCTTGGTCATTATCCTCATTATATTTGGCGTGGGCCGTTTGGGAGAGATAGGCGGCGCAATGGGTAAAGGGATTCGCGAGTTCCGCAAGGGTCAATCAGGGGAGGTACTGGATGACGAGGAGCCGTTGGCCGAATCCAAGCCGAATAGAAGGAAGCGCAAAGAGAAGGTATAGTCCCTTCTGGAATAATGGTGAACAATCCGAGGCCTTGTCAACTGACGAGGCCTCGGATTTTGCTTTCTTACGTGAGTAACTTCCACAACACATCCATGTCTTTCTGAGGGGGCCTCGACGTGTCGGGATGACCTAAGAATCTAAGGCGCTGCGCCTTGCTTGGGAAGGCACTCTCTATATTCTGAGTCCGTTGTAGGCGGGCTCAGGACGAGATTAGGCCGCTCAAAATGACATCAGTACGATGATGTACTCATTGTGTCCATGACTCAAGCGTATAGTCGGCATTTCGAATCCACGCTATGGCTCAGATGGCACTGTCTACCAGGGGCTTCTTCCTCCCCAAGCGGGCCAGCCTGGCCAGCCATATCCCCAACTCATATAGGAGGATGATCGGCACTGCCACCAGGGTCTGATTAACAGGGTCAAAAGTGGGGGTGATGAGAGCACCCAGAATAAAGGCCACCACGAGAGCGTAGCGACGTTGCCGAGCCAGTGCCGTGGGTGTCACTACACCGATTTTGCTCAAGAAGAACATGACCAGAGGTGTCTCAAAGGACACTCCCAGCCAGAACAGTAGGGCCACTACCAGGTTGATGTAGTTCCCTACTCTTATCATTGGCATGGCTATGCCGGAACCAAATGTCAGCAGAAAATTTAGGGCTGGTGGAAGCAGAACGAAATACCCAAAAGATGCGCCTGCCACAAAGGAAAGCATGGCCCCTGGGAGTAAAGCGAAGAGATAGCGCTTCTCTTTGGGGGTCAAGCCGGGGGCTACGAACATGACCACTTGGTATAGTACGATAGGGGATGCAAGAATCAGCCCGCCCATTAGAGAGACCTTCATGGTGATGCCGAGCATCTCGGTCATTTGGGTGAAGACCAGCTTCTGTTGTTGAAGAGAGTCGAAGCCCTGGGCTGGCCCCATCAGCAGATTGAAGATGACACGGTGGAAGGCGAAGGCAATAGCCGTTCCCACTACGAGAGATACCGTGGTCACAATGATTCGCCGTCGCAACTCTGTCAGATGCCCGCCTAGTGGGATTTCCCTATCTTCCATTGGCGGCGCTTTCAGGGGTATCGCTTGGTAGCTCTTCAGCTCTGCTCCTAGCTTCGTGCTTGGGAGGTTGATCGAGGGGCTCGTCTAGGGATAACAGGCTTGGTAAATCGCTGGTGGTGTGCCTTACCTCTCGCAATACCTTACCCAGGAATCGCGCGCCCTCCATCATCCGCGCCGGGCCAAGGAATATGAAGGCAACGAGCGCGACGATTAGAAACTCTACGGGGCCTATGCCCAGGAAGTTCATCTACTGCCCTCCTCCTCGCCGCCTGGGCCTGAGGGGTTGTCTCGCTACAGGAATTACAACTCTTACAACTACACTATATCCTACTCAGAGGTAGAGTGCCAAGACAACCCAAGAGGTGTTATACAGACATGACATTCCTTGCTCCGGTGGGACATAAATCCAAAAGACAGCACTCTGCACACGTTGGCTTGACCTTGCGACATGTCTCCGAGCCGTGCCGGTCCAGTAGGGCGTGGTACTCGTTGAACAGGCTCACGTCATGGGATAGGTTCTCCATGAAGATGGCCTGATAGGAGTCATAGGTGTCTCGGGTGGGATTGATGCTCAACCTGCCGAGGATACGTCTAGTATAGGCATCTATGACGAATATGGGCTTGTGGGCGGCGTACAGCACGATGTCGTCTGCCGTCTCATTTCCTATCCCGTAGATGGATAGCAATTCCTGACGAAGGTTGTGGGTATCCTTGCCCAGCAAAGCCCTGAGGTCATCGTTGTAATGTTCTCCGAGGTGCTGGACGAAGGCCTTTACCTTCTGGGCTTTGGCGTTGAAGTAGATTGAGGTTCTTATCACATTGGCTAACTCGTCCTGGTCCACTGCCCTCAGCGCAACTGGCTCCAAGAGCCACTTGGCCTTCAGATTAGCTAGGGCTTTGTCCACGTTGTCCCACGATGCGGCCTGGGTAAGAATGGCCCCAATAATGACCTCAAAGGCACCATCGCCGGGCCACCAATATTGTGGCCCATACCGGCTATACAGCCGACCGTAGATGTCCAGGAGCCTTTTTCTTAGGGATTCAGACATGGCAGGCTTACCACTCTTGAATATGAGATGGGAGGTTAACGGGAATTGGTTCTGCCAGGATTACCTCCTCTGGCGACACCCGGCAGCGATACGCATAGACTTCCACCCCTGTGGCTTGTGCGACACGTAGCGCGTTACCAAAGAGTGGGTCCGCCTCGTCGTTGGGGCTGAAGGAATGGACGTCCTCACGCTGTACCACGAATACGACCGCGGCTCGGTGTCCCTGGGCCTTGGCCTGGGCCAGGGCGTCCATGTGACGTACTCCACGAACCGTAGGAGCGTCGGGGAATATGCCGACCCCATTCCTGACCAGTGTGACAGATTTCATCTCAATGTAGCACAGTCCGCCATTGCCCATCACCATGTCCAGGCGACTGTGTGAGAACGTGACTTCTCTACGTGCCCAGGTATACTGGGAGAACTGGCTGGTCTGCCCCTTAGTGAAGGCCTCATATAGCAACGTGGGCGGCAATCTAGAATCAGTGGATACTAGTGTATGGCCCAGGTTAACCAGTGACATGTCGAAGCCCGTCTTGCGTTCCGGCTTGGCCTTGGGAGTCAGGAGTACCTTATTGCCCCTCTGAAACAACTCCTTCATTCGGCCCGAGTTGGGCACGTGTACCATAGTGGGGGAACCGTTCACCTCCACCCAGGCGGCAAAGCGATTGGGCCGTTCGAGGAAGGTGCCGTCTTGCAATGGGGAGTTTAGCTTCAAGGTTTTTCCAGGCAGAACGCGCTCTTCACCTACAACAATCTGCTGTTGGATTGATATGGCGAGCCTTCAACAAATTAAAGAACGCTCTGTATCTGTGCAATGTGAGCTTTAGCATGAGTTCCACTGGAATCAGGGTTACTGGGGTGCCTAGTATCGCCAGGCGTGGCATCACTGTGGTCCTCCTCTGTGCGCCAGGCTTGCTTGAGGAAATCTCCAGCCTGCATTGTAGCATTACGGTCTAACCTGGGAAATGGAACAGGCATGCGGAATGTCACACACCAGGGATTGTGCCCATTGCGACCTTTACGTTAAGATGAACTTGGCTCCATAGGAGCCAGCGGCTTCCTAGGAGGAAGGAGACGCCATGGACTACCCCGTGATTACCAAGCCCAAGCTGGAAGAGATTGATGTACGGCCAAACCTGGAAGAGTACTACGGCCTTGCCAATAGCTTCTCCTGGCCGCAACTAAGGAGGGAATTGGACGGCCTTCCGAGCGGCGGTCTGAATCTGGCTCACGAGGCCATAGACCGACACGCTCGGAGCCACCGCGCGAACAGAGTAGCTCTATACTGGGAAGGGACAAGCGGCGAAGAGGAGACCTACACTTTCGCGCAGCTAAAGGAGCTTACTGATAAGTTCGCCAACGTCCTCAAAGAGTTGGGTGTGGAGAAGGGCGATAGGGTGTTCCTATTCATGGGACGCATTCCGGAACTGTACGTTGCCTTCTTCGGAATCCTAAAAGCAGGGGCCATTGCTGGTCCACTCTTCTCCGCATTTGGGCCGGACCCGGTTAAGGATCGTCTTCTGGACAGTGGGGCCAAGGTCCTAATTGTCACCCCCGACTTGAGGAACCGCATCGGCGATATCCTCAAGGATTTACCAGACCTTAAGCACGTGATAGTGGTCAACAAGAACGGTCGCTCTCAGGACGCCCTGGCCCCAGGAGACATAAGCTACGAGAAGGAGATGGCCTCTGCCTCATCGGACTTCGAGATCGTGCCCACTACGGAGGAAGACTTCTCCATTATGCACTATACTTCTGGGACCACAGGGAAGCCCAAGGGAGCCGTCCATGCCCACCTGGCCGCGCTACAACATATGGCCACTGGTAGGTGGGCACTAGACCTCCACGACGACGATATATACTGGTGTACTGCAGATCCTGGGTGGGTAACCGGCACTTCTTACGGAATGTCTGCTCCCTGGACCAACGGGGTAAGCCAGGTCATCTATGAAGGAGGATTCCGTGCCAGTGCTTGGTATCAGGTCATTCAGAAGTATGGCGTCACAGTTTGGTACACCGCTCCTACGGCCATACGGATGCTGATGAAGGCTGGGGACGAGGTTCCCAAACGGTATGACCTCTCTAGCCTGCGCTACATGTGCTCTGTGGGTGAGCCACTCAACCCGGAGGCAATAGTCTGGGGACTGAGTGCTCTCAACCTGGCCTTCCACGATAATTGGTGGCAGACGGAGACGGGTGCCATTCTCATAGCGAACTATCCCATCCAGGACATACGGCTCGGTTCCATGGGACGCCCCATACCAGGCATCACCGCAGCAGTTGTGGATGATACGGGCAGTGAGGTAGAGCCTGGTCAGGAGGGAGATTTGGCCATTCGGCCTGGGTGGCCCTCTATGTTCCGTACTTACTGGCAGAACCAGGAAATGTATGATTCCAAGTTCAAGAATGGGTGGTATGTCACTGGAGACCGGGCTCGCATGGACAAGGATGGCTATTTCTGGTTCATTGGACGCGCTGACGACGTCATAAACACCGCTGGGCACCTGGTGGGGCCCTTTGAGGTGGAGAGTGCCCTCATAGAGCACCATGCTGTGGCGGAGGCTGGTGTCATCGGCAAGCCAGACCCTGTAGCCTTCGAAGTGGTGAAGGCCTTTGTGGCTCTCCACGATGGGCATGATCCTACGGATCGGCTTCGAAACGAGATTATGGGATTCGTCCGACAAAAGCTGTCGGCGGCGGTTGCTCCACGCGAGATACAGTTCGTGGACTCCCTACCCAAAACCCGCAGCGGGAAGATTATGCGGCGTCTCCTCAAGGCCCGGGAGTTGGGCCTTCCCGAGGGCGATACGTCCACCCTGGAGGATGACTAGGCAGGGTGTAGCACGACCTCACACGCTCATTGCTGCTGCTCAAGCTTGCAGAGCTATGGGAATCTGGTGTGGTTGGCAAGCTAGTTCCCCAAGATAAGGGGTTGTGATTCACATTATTAAGGAGGCGGTGTCATGGCGGAGTATCACATTAACCCGGAGAAACAATATTATAATTATCAAGGCCAGTTCCCTCCGTTGTCATTGGATGTTGAGCCAGCGGTTGCTCCTCTGGAGACTGAGAAGACTCATCCCAAGCTGATAACGGATACTACCTTGAGAGACGGGGCGCAGGACCCACACTTCGCCCTCTTTCCCGTGGAGACGCGTCTCAGGTACTATGACCTCCTTCACGAGATGGACAATGGCACAGGGAGAATTGAACAGGTGGAGGTTTTCATCTATCAGAAGCGGGACCTGTGGACCTTGGACAGGCTTCTGGACAGGGGATACCAGTACCCTCAGGTCACCACCTGGACACGTGCCCTTCCCAAGGATATCAAGATGCTAGTAGGTGTGTCTCAGGGTAGGATTAAGGAGACTGGGATGCTTGCCTCCAGTTCAGACCACCACATCTTCGACAAGCTGGGACACCGGAGTAAGGCAGAAGCTGCGGAGAGATACCTGGCCCCCATTCTCACCGCTTGCGAACATGACATTCGTCCTCGGATACACTTAGAAGATGCCACCAAAGCCGACATTTATGGCTTCGTAGTGCCATTTATTCAGCGGGTTCTTAAGGAGACGGATGGATGGGCCAAGTTCCGCATATGTGACACTATAGGATGGGGCTCTCCAGATCCATATGCTTCCTTGCCTGTGGGAATCCCAAAGTTGATTGCCACGTTGGTGCAGGAAACGGGAGCAGAGATGGAATTCCATGGCCACAATGACTTCGGACTGGCCACTGCCAATAGCATTGCTGCCTACAGGTATGGATGCAAGCGCGTCAACGTGGCATTCGCTGGGCTGGGCGAGAGGACAGGTAACACCTCCCTGGAGCAGGTGGTGGCCGGCTACATTCGCATGTACGGTGACCCTGGCTTTGATTTGAAGACCCTGAGCCAGATTCGTGACCTTATAGCCGAGGAAGTGAATCAAATACCCCCCAAGCAGCCAATTATCGGAGAGGTATTCACTACCCAGGCTGGCATACACCAGACCGGGGTGCGCCGGCAAGAGCAATCCCAAGGCGGGCCAATCTACCTCGCCTTCGATGCTTCAGTGGTTGGAGGGGATGCAGAAGAGCACAGCCGCATCGGCGCTCTATCTGGCATGGATGGCATCGTTTCTGTCCTAAATCGGCAGATAGGTGTGGAGACTGGGCAACAGGGTAGATACACTACCAGCAGTAAGGTGGTCAAGTACGTGTATGATAGGATTCAAGAAGCCTACGACGGCACATATGATAGTGTGCACGATACCCTGATAGGCCAGCGGCGCACCTTCTTTGCTCCCCAAGAGATTTCGACTCTGGCGAAAGAGGCCTTGGTAAAACAGCCAGTTCCGGCCCGACCCTAGTCAGTGGCAGTGCCATGCCATACTTCTACAAGTACATACGGCGTATTTTGCGGACCGTCTTATTGCGGGGCTAGTGCAGATCTGCTACGGGGCGAGACCTGGAAACATAGGAGCACAGGCTGCTGCTCATGGGCAGGCTCTCTTTATTTGGACAGAGGGAGCCTAGCCTGCACTAGGTAGGGAGTGCTAGAATGGGCCGAATCCCGAAAGCAAGGCACCCATGTCCAGCAGTTACCGAAACATTCCCAGCGTAGATGTGCTCCTCTCGGACTGGCGTATAGAGGGGCTCATTGCTGAATACTCCAGGGCGCCGGTAGTCTATTTGGCGCGCCGTCGTTTGGAGGAGATCAGGCAAGAGGTAGGGCAGGGTAAGGCTTCCCCTTCGTTCGATGAACTGGTGGATGGTATTGTGGCCAGCGCTACCTCATTTTGGAGCCCCTGGCCACGGCCCGTAATCAACGCCACGGGTGTGGTCCTTCACACCAATCTGGGTCGCGCTCCACTGAGCCCTGAAGCCATGGAATCCATTCTCCACGCGGCCAGGGGATATACGAACCTTGAGCTAGATCTGGAGGAGGGGGTAAGGGGTTCCAGGCAGACACATATCGAGGGCATCCTCTGTCAGCTTACTGGGGCAGAGGCATCCCTGGTGGTGAACAACAACGCCTCCGCTATTCTCTTGGGTCTTTCTGCCGTCGCTAATCAGATGGAGGTCATTGTGTCCAGAGGTGAGGCCGTGGAGATTGGTGGAGGCTTCCGCATTCCAGATATCTTGAAGCAGAGTGGTGCCATTCTGACAGAGGTCGGAACCACTAATCGCACCTATCCAGTCGACTATGAAGGGGCCATTATCTCTCGCACGGCAGCCCTCCTCAAGGTTCATTCCAGCAATTTTTTCATGACCGGCTTCACCCATGACACCAACGTGGCGGAGTTGGTAGAGATGGGGGTCCGACACCAGATTCCTGTCCTTCACGACCTGGGTAGTGGCTGCCTTTTGGAGACAACCCAATTCGGCCTGGCCCATGAGCCCATGACCCAAGAGAGCATCGCCGCTGGGGTAGACCTGGCCTTCATTTCTGGCGACAAGCTCCTGGGAGGCCCTCAGGCTGGCATTGTGGTGGGGAAAAGAGAGTTTGTGTCACTCTTGGCTAGGCACCCACTGGCCAGAGCGGTGCGTATCGACAAGCTGAGCCTGGCTGCTCTTACAACCACCCTTATGCACTACCTCAAGGGAGAGGCGGTGGAGAAGGTGCCTGTATGGAAAATGATCTCTACTTTAACTGGAGAGTTGGAGGCCCGGGCCAAGCGATGGCAGAAGAGTATAGGTAACAGAGGGCAGGTCGTTCGTGGCTTCTCCGCTATTGGAGGAGGCAGCCTGCCTGGGGAGACCCTTCCCACGTGGCTCGTGGCCCTGACGGCAGATCGCCTACCAGGAGGTGCTCAGGGACTTTCCAGTCGCCTGCGGGAGACAGACCCACCTGTCATTGCCAGGATAGAAGATGACCGTGTTGTACTAGACCCGCGCACCGTGCTCCCAGATGAGGAGAGTGTGCTGCTAGAGTCGCTGAAGGTTGCCCTCCAGACGTAGGAGCGCCTCTACTCCGCAAAGCGTCGCAGCACGATGCAAGTGTTTTGGCCGCCGAACCCGAAGCCATTGGACAAGACCACGTCAACATTCTGCTGTCGTGCAATGTTGGGCACGTAGTCCAGGTCGCAGGCGGGGTCCGGATGCTCTTGGTTCACAGTGGGGTGTATGATTCCTTCCTGGATGGTCTTCACGCAGGCTACTGCCTCCATTGCTCCTGCGCCCCCCATGGCGTGTCCTATCATGGACTTGGTGGAGCTAATTGGTATCTTGTATGCTTGCTCACCGAATGCGGTTTTGATAGCCATGGTCTCGATGGCGTCGTTGAGGGGTGTGGATGTGCCGTGGGCGTTAATGTAGTCCACATCTTCTGGTCCTACGCCTGCGTCCGCCATTGCCCAACGCATGGCTCTGGCGGCCCCGTCTCCGGTCTCATCGGGTTGCACCGCGTGGAAGGCATCACAGGAAGATCCATAGCCTACCAACTCGGCCAGAATGGTGGCCCTTCGGTTTAGGGCGTGATCCAGGCTTTCGAGAACCAGTATGGCCGCTCCCTCCGCTGGCACGAAGCCATCTCTTTGAGCATCAAAAGGTCGGCTGGCCTTTTGCGGCTCCTCGTTGTGGTGGCTGAGGGCCCTGAGAATACAGAAGCCGGACAGTCCAATCTCGCTTATACTCGCCTCCGACCCCCCGGCCAAGATGATGTCAACGGCTCCACGCCGAATGGCTTCTCCGGCCTCGCCGATGGCTTGGTTGGAAGCGGCACAGGCTGTAATGACCGTTGAGTTGTAGCCCTTGGCTCCAAAGATACGGGCGACGTTAGCCGCCGCCATGTTGGGCAACATCATTGGGACGAAGAAGGGGTTTATCTTCATACTCCCTTTGTCGTTCATATCTGCGCATGCGTCTTGAGTCGTGGGCAGACCACCAGCCCCGTTACCTAGCAATACCCCCACTCTCTCCATGTCTTCTTTGCCTAGGTCCAGTCCCGAATCCTCAAGGGCCATGTAGGCCGCAGCCACCGGGAACTGGCTGAAACGTGCCATCCTCCGGGCTTCCCTAGGATTGATGTACTTCCCAGGGTCAAAGTTTGGGACTTCCCCGGCAATACGACATGGGTACGGCGAGGAATCACAAAGGGTTATGGGACCTATTCCTGAACGTCCAGCCACAAGACCTTCCCAGAACTCCTCCACGGAGGTTCCCAGGCACGTGACGGCGCCCATGCCTGTGATTACGACTCGATTTCTATTGTACATGGTAATCCTTTCCCTAAAATATGGCCCTCTGGCCCTTCGAATGGCCTTCAGACTGAAGCCCTGGCATAGCTAGGGCCTCTTCGGCAAGCTCAGGGCTAGCCCTGAGCCAACATTTCAATCACGTTGAACCGATTTGACCACCATTCCCATCCTGGTAGAATCGGTAAATGGGGCTTTTCCTCTGTACAATCCGCTTTCTTCATTACTCTGAGAGAAATCAATGCTGCAAGGTGAACAGGAGGGTGTAGGTCCTCATTGGTGAACCGAGCGATTCCAGCGCCTGTACAACACGCTTTTGTTCCCAATGGCACACGGTATCACTATGCTATGGAGATTTTAGACATTGGGGGGGGCCACTGTAGCTTGTGCTTCGATGACTGGGTATATTTCCGTCGAGATACCTTTCATCTGCTCCCTGGCTTCTGCGGCTACAAAGAGAGAACCGGTAATAAGGACCAGGTCTCCGTCCACTGCTATACCCTGTGCGATGCCGAGAGCCTTGGATACGTCATCCGTCACGTGCACATTATCATTGTGAATGCCGAACGCTTGGGCCACTCGCACCGGTTGGGCTGCTCTAGGATGGCGTGAGCGGGTGGCGATTACTACCGCAGCAGATAGCAGACTCAGTTCTTCTACCAAGCCATCCAGGTCTTTATTACCAGAGACCCCAACTATCAGCAGGATGCGGTGGTCAGGGAACGACGCTTTGACAGCCTCTACCAGACGCCCAGCGGAGTGGGGATTGTGAGCGCCGTCGGCCAGTATCAGGGGATTCTTGCTCAGGACCTCCAGTCTACAAGGCCATTCCACTCGGCGAAAACCCTCCTCTATGGAGTTGATTCCGATTTCTAAACCCCCTGCTATAAGGGCCTCCAATATCCCTATCGCCACCGCGGCGTTCTCAATCTGATATTGTCCCAAAAGAGGAATCTGTAGCCGATAGCGATTTTTATCTGTAGTAAGCCTGAAGGTCTGGCCATTGAGAGAGGAACTTTCCTGATCCCACCTGATGTCCTCTCCAGCCACTGTAAGGGTGCTCCCTTCTTGCCGACAGGTTTCTTGCAACACCACCATAGCTTCAGGTTTCTGGGGAGCACATACCACTGGAATCCCTGGCTTGATTATTCCTGCTTTTTCTCCGGCTATTTTCTCTAGGGTGTCCCCAAGTACCTCGGTATGGTCCATTCCTAAGGAGGTAATACCACAGGCGAGGGGTTGTACGAGGTTGGTAGAGTCGAGCCGTCCTCCCAGCCCCACTTCTATCACTTGGGCTCCTGTTTCCTGGTTTCTGAAGTAATAGAATGCCATTGCGGTCAGGAACTCAAATAGGGTTACACGACCATTCCCTGCTTGCACCACTTCTTCCATGGTGGGCCACAGGTCCTTGACTAGGTTTCCGAAATCCTCCTCCGGAATGAGCTGGTCTCCTACTCGTATTCTCTCCCGGAAGGTATGTAGGTGAGGAGAGGTGAACAGGCCAGGTTGGTAGCCAGCGGCATGGAGCACCGATGTGACCATGGCCGCAGTGCTTCCCTTCCCTTTGGTTCCGGCGATGTGAACCGTGGGGATACCCAGGTGGGGGTCGCCGAGAGCCGTCAGGAAAGCCGCTATCCGATTCAGGTCATAGCGGGCACGTGTCCCAGGAGTAGTGTTTGGACGCTCGTAGTCCACCATACCCATAATTTTGTCTAGGGCCGCTAAGTACTCCACAGGGCTCCTCTTTAATGGTCCCGTATGCGCTTGGGCATGAAGCCAAGAGCGATTCTCCAGGCATCCAAGAGGGACATATTCCGGATATACCTTATGTTTCCCTCAAGTGGCCTGGGTTTCACTTTGAAAAGCTTTTCCACCGAATCTATGTCAGTTACATTATCCAATGCCAGCATCTCAAGCTGGCTGGTGGTTGCTGGGGGATTAGGTATCACGGTCTCCATTATCCGGGTGAGGACTTTCATCAGGGGCACCGGTAGATGTGCCCTGAGTCGCTTAACCTTTAGAGTCCTACCTATTATATCAATTATTTCGTTGTAGGTCAGTTGGTCAGGGCCACCTATCTCTATTGTCCTGCCGCCAAAACGCGGGTTGTCTATCACTAGCGAGATCATGGCCCCCACCTCATCCACGGATATAGGCTGGAGCCGAATCTTCCCCAATCCCACCACTGGTACCAGTGGGAACGCCTTTATCATGCCGGCAAGGGTGTTGATGAACTCGTCGCCATCGCCGAACTGGATGGATGGCCTGAAGATGGTATAGGTCAGGCCACTACTGATGACCGCCTGCTCTCCCTGCCATTTGGAGTGGAGGTATGGATAGCTGGGGTTGTCTTGAGCACCATTTGCGCTCATGTGCACGAAATGTCTGATTCCTTCTTCCCTGGCTGCCTGAGTGACAATCTCTGTGCCGCGCCGATTAATGAGATCAAAATTCTCGTTTCTCTTCTCTCGGATTATGGCCACCAGATGAACTACAGTATCCACGCCTCTCATGGCCCCCTTCAAGGCAGAGAGGCTTAGGATGTCTCCATAGGCCATTTCTACGTGGTAGTCAGCGACCGTTTTCTCTCTGTAAGGGGTGCGTATGAAGCAGCGTACCTCCTTGCCGCGAGTACGCAGAGCCTTGACCACACTTCTTCCCACGAAGCCAGAGGCGCCAGTGACTAAAATCATACTATTCTCAAGGAAATACCAGCAAACGAAGCCTAGCAGAGGGTTCGAAGAGTGTCAACGCAGTTGATGCGGCATCACATGGCGGAGTGTCCTGGTCTTTTATGACGGAAGCAACCGTTGTAAAATTCGTCTGGAGCATGATTCCAGGACAAGGGAGTTAATATACAATTGGGATTTATCGAATGCCTATTCTTTCCAGTGATAACCCGAAGCTAGATGCGTTACTGTTTCAGTTGCCCACAGGCCTGAAGGAACACCTTGCGAGGGCGAGAGATAAAGCCATGGAACTGGCCGCTATACACGGGGTTGATCCTCTGAAGGCAGGACTAGCGGCTTTGGCTCACGATATTGCCAGGGGTATGAAGGAGGTTGAGCTATTGGATAGAGCCAGGTTCTATGGTTTGGATTTGCACCCAGTAGAAGAGCGTGTGCCGGTCCTTCTACACGGCTCGATAGGAGCCGATATGCTTCAACGGGAGTGCGGTATCGAAGATTCAGAGGTGCTGGAGGCGGTGCGATGGCACTCTACCTTTAATAAGGGACTGAGCCAGGTGGCCAAGATAACATTCCTGGCAGACAAATTAGACTACAAAAAAGCGAGCAGATACCCGTACCTTGATAGGATAGACCGTTTAGCCAAAGAAGATTTGGATGCTGCTGTTCTCTCCTTCCTTCAAGAAGAGTTGGTTTCCATGATAGGGTCAGGTCAGCTTGTTCATCCAGCATCTGTGGAAGGCCGTAACGAGCTGTTGGAGTCGCAAAGGCTGGTTTGAGGCCAGTTGCCTTACCTTGACACCCAGAATGGGGTCGCGTACCATGAGAGTTGATGCCGAGGTAGCTCAGGTGGTAGAGCACGGCACTGAAAATGCCGGTGTCGCCAGTTCGACTCTGGCCCTCGGCACGCCCGGTAGCCAATAGGCAAGCTATACACCACATAAGCTTGAGCGAGCGGAAGTGGCTCAGTGGTAGAGCATCTCCTTGCCAAGGAGAGGGTCGTGGGTTCAAATCCCATCTTCCGCTCCATAATCTAGGCACAACATAAGCCCTCTCGTTAAGTTGAGAGGGCTTTGTCATGGGCAAGTACATCAGTTCGTGCGAAAAGTGGGTTTACATGAGGGACAGTTTAATTTCTACAAAAACTATCTACAATGTTAGGGACATTCATTCTGGAGATTACCATGCAAACTGAAGAGAACATAAATAAACTCAGGGCTAGGGTAGACGAATTATCTGAGGCACTAGATCATAAGAAGATGACACCTGAAGAAGAAGAAGGCTTGAAGGTGGTAAAGGTATATATGAATGCAATAAGTGACACATTGCTATGGGTCTTAGCCAACAAAGATGAAGATGCTAACTACTTCTTGAAAAAGTACGTACTGGAAGAAGACATAGAGGCAATACTCGAGCGATAAACAATCAGTGACGGTGATAAACCATACACGAACCACTCAATCTAAAAACAGGATACCTAGGGATGTATGGATATTCATGCAGGGATACTACCGCAGTTCTATTCCATCTTGGGTGACATCGTATTAACTGGATTGGGAGTTCATGGGCTGGACCGATAACTACACCCTTAGACCTTTATCGGGGTAAATGGTATGTATTGGACAAACGGTTCTTAGACTCAAGACTGTGGGGTTCACGAGTAAACTACCTTCAGTGAGTGTCCAGTACGGGCACAAATCCTTGTTCAATCGTCATTACGCCACCACGCCACCTAAATCCTGTGGTGAGATTCCTAGGTTAGCTAGGGCGCTAATAGGTATCATGGATGACAGGGACTATTGGGGAGGTACCGCATCCGAGCGGCTGTCATTGATTTGGGATACAGGCGATGGCATACCACGAATACACAACCGCCCCTGGCCTGCGGCCATACCTCTGACGGGTTATAATGGGAAGGTATGGCCCTGCGCACCCTTCAGTACTTTGCAATAGATTCCTAGGTGAGATCACAGAAAGGCGGCACTCATGGATGAGAGAATCATCAGTGTCGGCCCTCTCAGCAAGCTGAGAGGAGTGTTCTACGGTTGGTGGCTGGTGGGGATCGCTATGGTCACCGTGGCCATGACAACTGGCGCAGCCGGCCACGGCCTGGGGGTTTTCTTCGTTGCCTTGGAGAGGCAGTTCGGGTGGAGCAGGACGATAATTTCGGGTGCCTTTGCTCTGGCCCGGCTTGAAGGGACTGTTTTGGGCCCCGTGGAAGGATATTTCACAGACCGCTTTGGGACGCGCCGTATTGTCCTCGTAGGTTTCTTCGTTCTGGGCTGTGGATTCATGATGTTCAGCTTTTCCAACAGTATTCTGGGCTTCTACGTGGCGTTCTTAGTGGTTGCCATGGGCCAAGGGCTTGGTGGATTCTTGCCTCTGATCACCCTGGCGAACAATTGGTTTGTACGGCGTCGGAGTATGGCCATTGCCATTGCAGGCACGGGGGGGTTCCTCGGAGGAAGCTTGGTCCCGGTTCTTGCGCTGGGGATAAGCACAGTGGGCTGGCGCACAGTGTCAGTGAGCCTGGGGATATTCTTCTTGCTCTTGGGCTTCCCCTTGACCAGACTTATACGTAACAGGCCGGAAGAGTATGGGCTGCTGCCAGATGGGGACTCTCCGGATACACAATCTCCGAGCGTACGCAAGGAAGCCCAGACTGATAGCACCGGAGATGAGGACTTCACCGCCCGTCAGGCTATGGCCACTCCGGCCTTCTGGCTGATCACTTTTAGTCATGGCCTCAGTGCCATGGTGGTGGGAGCCCTTCAGGTGCACGCTATTCCCATGCTCCACGACGCAGGGCTATCCCTGGAGCTGGCCGCAACTGTGGTGGCTACCTACACTTTTGTCGCCATTGGATCGCGCATCTTGGGGGGATATTTGGGAGACCGATTCCCTAAGACGTTGGTAATCTTCGCCTTTTCCTGTGTTCAGGCCACTGGAGTGCTCGTGGCGGTGGTAGTAGTCAGTTTCCCAACGGCTCTTCTTTTTGCCGTGCTCTTTGGTATTGGCTGGGGAGGACGTGGTGCGTTGTTCACTGCCATAAGGGGCGATTACTTTGGACGGAAGGCCTTTGCCACAATATTTGGGCTCTCGGCGTTTTTCCTAAGTGGTGCATCGGTGGCAGCACCACTGTTTGCCGGGTACATATATGATACCCTAGGGAGCTACCATGTAGCCCTTGTTACCTTTTCCATCATCAACTTCTTGGGTGGGACAATGGTCCTGTTTGCTAAGAAGCCATTGCTAACCATGTCTTCGTCCGACACGAATTGACTTATGGCAGATGTTATTGTTATGAGCATGGAGTATTCTTGCCTCAGAAATAGTGGTGCTGGGAGATTGCACGAAAAGAGCCAGTGCAAAAGAGTATAGAGTATATGTAGGAGATACGAGAGTTGTATCATCGGCGTAGCCTTAGCTAAGATGCTTGAAATGTAACTCATGAGGGTCGAGGATATTTCCCGGAGAGAAGGCCGCCGAAGTTGGAAAACTTCACCTCTGAGGCGCAACGCTAAGAGAGATGATTTGAGCAACAGTATAGCCTCATGAACCACAATGGTATCCGCGCGGCTTCCACATACCACGCTCCACAGAATAATCCCTGCCCCCCTGATGGGCTATGATGAGGGGCTGGTGAGGTATGACATCGGGACATGATTTGAAATAGGAGAAGAGAGAATGACGTTGGGTAATGGATCAGACAAAGCCACATTGGATTACACTTTTAGGTACAATCCGCCCATGGATCTTGCGGTAGCGGAAACTAATCTGAAGGAAATCAAACAAGTTCTGGAACAACTTGGTGTAGTTTTCCTTCTCGGTTCTGGAACGTGTCTTGGCGCGACTAGAGACAAGGCGTTGATGCCGTGGGACGACGATATAGATTTGCTCTCTATACTCGGTGTCAATGGTTTGACTGAGGCAACAGTCGATGCTGCTGCAGATGCTCTCAGGGAAAAAGGTTATTTCGTTGGCGAACTTGGAATGGCAAGCTCTAAGGCTTTCGCGACTGTGAAAAACTATGTGAGGATAAGCTTGGAATGCGTTCGTATTGTTGATGACATCATATATCTGTTTCCTGGAGGATTTAAGATTCCTGCCAGTATGTTCACACAACCTAAAGAGATCGAATTCCTGGGTGATTCGTTCTTTGTGCCCAATCCACCCGAAGACTACTTGCGTCTGAAATACGGTGAGGAATGGATGGTGCCCAAGAAGGCAGGGGAGTATGAGATCGACGTTGTGGGAAAGATTCCTGATGCGGGACTTGTTGGCCAACCATTGAGGATCAGGGTAATAGACCATAAAGGTGAGCCGGTTTCCGAAGCCGAAGTAGTACTAGTAGGTAGCGGTCGCTCCAGAACTGACCAAGGCGGGTATGCCGAGTTACTTCTACCAGGCCCTGACTGGTACTCACTAATCATCAGATACCCTGGACACGAACAAGTTCTCTACATGGAAGAAATCGAGCCTGGCCAGACTTATGTCTATAGGGCTGACGCCGCCTCTAAAGCAGCTAGCGCTGTCTCAGGTGAGGTAGGTACACTAGGTAACCTGTTGTTGCTTGAATGAATACCTTCACGAACGGAGACCGATGAATCAGGCTCTGTGGGAACCCTGGCAGCCTGAAGTTGGGGATGATGTGGAGGTATGGATATCGGCTGAGTGCGTTTGTATCTACTGCGGGGAGCATGCCCACGGTGATTGGTGGGACCCAGTGGAGGGTTACAGGGGTACCGTGAGGCAGATACGCCGCGCAGGCAACGTATTCTGCCGCTCTTGTAGCTTGTACATACCTGGGCACTATTACCTGATTGCGGGACAGCACATGGGGGAACAGGAAGGGCGCAGGGCGTACGGATGGGCAGCCGCAATTGAAATGAGGAAGGTGGCTCCATGGGATTGAAGATGGACTCTATAAGCTAAACACGCCGTATACTTCGGTCGTATTTGGATCGGTCACCTAGTCGAAACGAATCCCGAGTTATACTCATAACCGACGAGATTATGTCCTGTCTATTTAGTTGAGAAACTAAACTCGATGGCTCCTCAAGTAACTATTCTTCCTTGCTGGTTTTAATGGCCTGTACTGCACGACGCGGGCTGGTCTCTGGAATCAGCAGTCCTCCTACGAGCAGTGTGAAGGGAAAGGCCACTATGCTCAGTAGACCCATTTGAAGGGAGCCTGTCATCTGCTGAATAGCTCCTACGAGAGGTGGGCCCATAGCGCCCACAATGGGCAAGATGGTCATGGATAGACCCGTGGCCACGGCGGTCTCCCTGGGAGCCAATCGAAGGTCGAACGGAATGGTACGTATGATGGGGACCCAGACCATAGCGTTCCAACCTGCAACAAGAAGGAGAATCCCTGCCAACACAGGTAGCTTGGCGGTGAAGAGGGCGACGTAGATTGGAGGCAGCAGAATCCCCGGCACCCACAGGAACGGCTTTCTGCGGCCAAGGAGATTAGAGAGAGGCCCGGCTAGGAAGGAGGCTGCGATGCCACCGGCGGGGAAGAGAGTCATGAGCATGCCTACGCTGGTCAAGGAGAGGTTAAGGGAGTCCAGGGCGTGTGTGGGCCAGAAGGTCATAACAGAGCCGAAAGCCAGAGCGGCGCCCGATGGTGCTGCGGCCAGCACCCAAAGGAACTTGTGGCGTCGCAATACACGGATGGGGGATTCTCGTTGAGACGGGCCCACCCCAGGCGTGGGTAATTGCACTCTTTCACGTCCAATTACCATCCACAGAAAGGCTCCTATCAGCACGATAATTCCCAGCGTGAAGTAAACGTTGCGCCAACCAGAGAGTAGCATCATCAGTTGTGGGGTAAGGCCTACGGCCACCATCTGCCCGATTGACATTATTCCTATGGAGATGCTGATGACCACGGCGATTTGCTTGGAAGTAAACCACTGATGAATTAGCAGAACCTCTGCCTGCATCCGACTTGCCACGTTTATAATCATGAGGAACCGGGCGGCTAGGAGGACTGCATATGTCGGGGCCCATCCTTGGAGCAGGAGTGTGATGCCAGTCAGGAACATAGACAGGAAAGTTGTCTTCTTTGGGCTGAACCGTGATAGCCAGATGCTGGCCGGGAGGGAGACAGTTGCTGTACCAAGAAACATCACGGCACCAAGCACGCCTGCTTGCAGAGGAGAGATGTCCAATTCCTCAGTCATGGCAGGCAGCATCACTCCCAATGAGACGGCCGCAAGGGGCACCACCAGGTTCAGACTCCAAAGGAAACCCATTACGAACCAGCCGTAGTTGAGGGAGTTGGTTCTGGCTTCTTGGCCTTGCTTAGAAGGGACGCTCACAATTCCTGATTCTTGTTTAACGTTGGAGAATCAACGAGTTTTGGACAGGGGTAGGGAACACTTGGGCCTGCACTGGATTCTAGGCCTGGGAGTCCTCGATACACGACTGGCATTATTACACATGTCTATAACCACAGGCCAGAGGGCTTCTGTTTTGTCTTACTACAGCAACAAGTAGAAAAAATGGGTTATCCTGTGACTGACAACCCCTCAATTCCCATGTATTATTCCCTAGAATATATTCCAGTAACCATTAATCCTGGAACCAGCTGCGAATAGAATAGAGTGGCGCCAAATCACAATCGGAGATTTTTAGTGCCACTCCCAGTGGGGAAATGGGACATTGCCGTTTAAGCAAGCGAAATAAGAGCCCGTAGAATTACCACACATTAGACATGAAACTCAAAGACCAATAGATTTGCCTTTATCGTACGTAATACACTACAACTCAATGAATGAGACTCCTAGTCTCAACGTCTAATGCTATGTTGAAATTGGCAATAACATTCCTCTGCATACTCGGTATGACATGTTAATGGTAATAGATGTCGATTGTTATGGGCGTTACAGTCTCGAAGGGACACTGATGAACACAGGCATTGCATTTTGCACTTCCTGCGGTAAACGATTATCCGCACCAGTTGCTATGTAAGGGAATCTTTATTAGAGGAGTGGAGTGTATGACAAAGCAAGATGTTATGGAGGGGATCGAGCGCGAATGGAATGCCTTCGCAGGTTTAGCTGGGAGTTTTCCTGAGCAAGATCGCGTTCGGCCGGGGGCAGTAGGACACTGGAATGTTCATGAAGCTCTTCTGCATGTCGCGGCTTGGGATAATGAAACGATTCTTTTGGTGAGACAATTCGGAGAGACTGGAGCCAAACCCGGGTGGCTTGGCCAGTCAGGGGATGCCATTGATGATCTTAACGAACGACAGGTTGCTGAGAGGCGGCATTTGGGTCATTCGTTAATTTGGGCCCATTTTCGAGACACTCATAAAGCGCTTGTGGAATTTCTTGAAACCTGTGATGAGCATGTGTTCGGTGAGGGGACCTTTACAGGAGATTCCATAAACGATGAAACATGGAAGCACTACCAGGGGCATGGACAGGACTTGGCTCGTTTCAAAGAGTCTCTGTAGCGGTTGTCGGAAGGGAGTGGCCACATTATTAGCCAAACTCCGATTAACAGTTGTTTGCAGGAAAGGACAGTTTAGGTGTAAATACGTTTTGTGGGATACAGTGGACTGCACGTGGAAACAGATAAGCTTACTTTTCCCAAGCACGTTGTCGTGGGGTCGAATCCCATCTTCCGATTCAGCGCCTCAGGCACGGAAGAATGTCTAAATACTAACCCTCTGGCTTTCTCTTTCTCCCACTATGGTGGTTCCAATCTTTTTGTAGCTGACTTATATTTGCCAAAGGCACTAGCAGCATGAAACACAGTTGAAATTTGGGGGGGCTAAACCTATAACGCATGAACCGTAATCACAGGGTGTTCTATGGGTGGTATATAGTGGGGGCAAGTGTCCTCCTAAACTCGTACTTAGCCTTGGCTGTTTGGCAAGGTTTCACTGTGTTCTTCTTGCCCATATTGCGAGATTTCGGTATTTCTCGAACTTTGTTGTCTGGGGCATTCTCCATTCGTCAACTGGAATCTGGATTCTTATCTCCATTGGTCGGATTTCTGGTAGACCGCGTTGGTCCGAGGAAAGTGATTTTAACGGGTGTCTTATTGGCAGGATTTGGCTTGATCCTCACAGGTCTTTCCACAAATATCTGGTGGTTCTACCTGGCGTTTGTCCTCATGTCAGCAGGTGTCAGCGGTGCATCTCACGGAGTGTCCTGGGCTGTTATGGTGGCTCGCTGGTTCACCCGAAAGCGTGGGCGCGCGACCAGCCTGGCGTTCATGGGAGGGGCCATTGGAGGCCCAGGTGTCATTCTAGTGGCTAAGCTTGTGGAAGCTATTGGGTGGCGTTCATCTGTTCTGATACTAGGTTTAGGCCTATGGATGATAGGTATCCCTCTTTCGTTGGTTGCTCGTTCAAGGCCTCAGGATTACGGCTACGAACCTGACGGTGATCAATCGATGACCCTAGCAACACATCGACCTAATGGAATTGAATCTCAGAGATTGGAGGTTCAAACTCCTACCGTAACACTACGGGAAGCTCTCAAAGGCGCACATTTCTGGGCCTTGGTTGTAATATTGGGAACGCAGCAGATTAGCATGGGAGGGCTTCAGGCGCACCAAATCGCCTACTTCCAGGATATTGGATTTAGTCCAACTCAGGCTGCTTCGACCGTGGCTATTGCCTTCGGAGTGAGCGCTATAGGTAGACTTGCAGCAGGCATACTCACAGACTGGATGGATTGGCGTCGCGTATTTGCAGCGGTCATTATCGGACAAATGACAGCATTGTTGATATTGGCGAACGTGTCATTATTCTGGCATGCGTTGCTGTTCTCGTTGGTCTTGGGATTTTGCCATGGAATGATGGTTCCTATCCGACCAATAATCGCTGGGAAATTGTTTGGTACACGAAACCTAGGATCCATTTGGGGTGCCATTGATGGCGCCGTGGTTGCCACAGGTGTGGTTGGGCCAATCTATCTGGGGTGGACATTCGATAGTTTCAACACATATGTCCCCGCGTTCTATATTCTCGTAACTGTACTCGTCATAGCCATTCCCACGGTGTTCATTGCATTTAATAATAAGGGTATTTCCTATGGGAACAGTACATAGGGGCAACTTTCGAATCCACGAGTCCATTGTCCTAATCCATCTTGCACTACCTTGGGGTGTATGCCTTGTTTTAGATGGAGATGGGATTTCTGCTGAATCCTTGGTGGTGTTGCAAGGAGTTTAGCTTTCTCTTCAGACTGCCATCGCTTGAACTGTTCTTAAGAATGTGCCAGTGGGCCTAGGATACGCTCTTGGCAACCAAGAGTGTCTTCTTTAGTAGAACAATGAATGGGATAGTCATCAATATGGTCGCAATTGTTGCAAGAATAGCAAGATCATAAGTGCCGGTGGAATCGAATATCCAGCCATAATACACAGGCCCAACTACTCCTGCCCCGATGGCACCAACTTGAATCAAGCCTTGGAGTGACCCAAATGCCTGGGCCCCAAACAACTCCATTATTAGGAACGGCCTTAGAGGTATAGTGCCGCCGAAACCGATTCCGAAGATTAAAGCGAAGACAACTACTAGCCATAACTGATCTGGGCCGATTGCAATCAATAGCAGCAGTCCAATGAGTTGACAGCCAACTAGTCCTGCTAGGACTAATCTGTAATCAAACATATCGGCCAGCAATCCAGCGCCGATACGGCCGATACCGCTAAGTAGGAACATCAATCCGAGTAGGCTTGCTGCTTGAGCCGGGCTATAATCTAAGTCCTCCAACATGGGTATCAGGTGAACCATTAAGCCACTTATACCCATGAACATCAACGCGAACAGTGATACCAAAGCCCAGAAGTCTCTGGTTTGTATGGCTTGAGAAACTGTAAGACCGTTGGAATTCGTCTCCAAATCAGATGTTGGCATTTCACCCATGTGGGTTTCCTCAGTTGTCCCACCGTCTGGGAGATAACCATAGGACTCAGGTTTTGATCTGGCAATCAGGGACAGAGGAATCCCAATAACCCACAAGCCAACTCCCATCATGATAGTGGCAATGCGCCAGCCGATAGCATCCTCCAAGATAGCAACGGCTACTACAAATGGGCCACCAATCACTGGCCCAAGCATGGCGATGCCCAAAGCTCTTCCTCGTAGCCTTTTGAACCAGTTGGCAACAGCCACTGCCCACGAAACACCGTGACTGGCACCTGTGGTTCCTAGTGAGGCAACAAGAAAAGCGATGTAGAAAGTTGATAGGGAGTGGATATACCCAAGCATGACCATTCCAGCTCCAGCGAGAACCACTCCAGATAGTATCACGACGCGTGGACCCCAACGGTCAACCAGAAAACCTATTAGAGGAGCCAGCAATCCGGACTCTACGGCGCGTAACGAAAATGCGCCTGAAGTAAGAGCCCTAGTCCAGCCGAACTCGCGTAGCATTGGCAGGAAGAACACATTGAAGCCGAGGCCGAAAACCACGGTTAGATAGAGATTGACGCCAACGCTTGCGGCTACAATATACCACCCGTAAAAGACTTTGTTCATCTTGGGATATCTGAGATGTGCAGTATAGATGCCTTGTAACAGTTGTTAATGCTAGGTTATCACAAGATGAATCCCTGAGGATTGGCCAGGTATTGGTTTATATCCAGAGATGTCGGTGTCCCAACGATTTTCGTAGTCAATGCTTCATGCGCGTAGGAGCGTTTTACGGTTTGCAAATGCGAATGCACATGGTGTCTACACTCAGGGTTTTGCCATTGGTGGCGTCAAATTGTGCAAGGAAGGAAAAACGAAAGGGGTTGGCCAAGTAACGGAAGAACCGGACGTCATACGTGATGTTGATTCCATAGATTATACATATTTATATCCATAGTTAGGGCATACACTTCAGTGGTGGGTGTAGATGGCTAGTTTCTTATGGCCTAATGATTAGGCGTCTGTGTTGCATTCATTAATGGTATTTCTAGTGTTCTCAGAGTGACGGTGAGGACTGGTCTCTGGAATCATGAGGCCACACAATGTCATGAGTAAAGGCATTGGGACTACTAGGGCTAGGCCCAATGTCAAGGAGCCTGACATCTGCTCTACTATTCCGACCAGGATTGGCCCAATAGTGGCTGCCAGGGGAGTAAATGTACGAGTGAGTCCAGTCGCCAACGCGATTTCACGTGGCTGTAGGCCCATGTCGAACGGGATAGTCATCACGATGGGGATGACTATAAAGGCAAAGATGCCGGCACAGAATAGCGAAGCACCTAGTGCGATGGTGTTAGGCGTAATTAGGAGTGCCATATAAAGAAATGGCAGTGCCGTTCCTGACACCCAGATGATTGGCTTGCGCCGGCCTATGAGTTCTGACACGGACCCTGCAGAGAGAGAACCTAGGATACCGCCTATGGGGTAAAGGCTAAATAATGGACCAGCCTGCTCAATCGGTACATCACGCATTTCGATCATGAAAGTGGGCCAGAATGTCATGAAGGATGCGAAGGTTATTGCGGCGCCGACCTGGCACGAAGCCACCAACCAAAGTGCAGGTTCTTGCCTCAGGATGTACATTGGGGCCAACAGGCTGCCATTTTGTTCTTTCAATGCAGACGAGTCTGGGTGCTCCTTTCCAAGTAAATACCACACAAATGTTGCTCCGAGCATACCGAAACCAAAGAGATAGTACATATTGTGCCAGTTCCCTACCAACGTCAGCAGGATTGGTCCGAAGGCCAAGCTGAGCGTCTGTCCTATCCCGAGTATGCTAAAGTTGACGCTCATAACTCTTGCGACGCGATGGCTCTCAAACCACTGGTGGATAAGCATCATTTCTGGGGCTGAGCGGCCCACGGAGAGAAGAACGAACATGAAACGTCCGAGTAGGAGTGCCCAAAAAACTGGACTCCAAGCCTGGAGGAACAGAAAAAGGCTGCTGCCTGCAAATAACAATAAAACGACCCATCGGGGTCTGTATCTTGAGAGCCATAAGCTTGAAGGAAATGAGAAACTTGCGAAGCCCAGGAAGAAAGCTGAACCCAGTAATCCTGCCTGCACTGGGCTGAGGTTAAACTCTACTCGAATGTCTGGTAGGAGGATTCCGAGCGTGAAACCTGTAAACACAACGAAAATGTTGCCTAGCGCAAGAGCTCCAATGACCACCCAACCATATCCAATCCTAGAGGCCATGTCTGGATGTGTATCCTTTCTGATTGTCATGGTTTGTGCTAAGGGGAACCTGGCACGTTTCCAGTCATAGATGTCCTAAGAAGTTTATGCCAATCGTTCAGTAATATATGTCTGGTCGTGCTGTAGATAATATATTCGAACCCAGATGGGTGCAGCAGCTTCTTGCACAGAGATGAGAGTCACTGGTTCGTCCACAATACGTAACGCGGAAGCAGCCTTCATATGGAGTGATCCAATACCTACTAACAGATTTTACGAATGCTGCCAGGACTTGGCCGCGGCATGCTGGTCTATCTCAGATATCACCGCGCGTTGGAGGTTGGAGAGTCGGTGCCATTAGGGCATGACAATCGTATGTGATTTTCAGACACTGAACGCACCTTCGCTCTCTAGGGTAGATATTTCCTCATTAGTGTAGCCTAGAACTCTCTGAAGTATGGCGGCAGCGTGTTGGTGAGCTACTGGCGGGGCAGATAATACACGCCCAGGAGTCTTAGTGAGGCCTCCGTAGGGTGTACCAGTAATCGTCACTGGTCCAGCTTCGGGGTGTTCTACCGTTGAATACATACCTCGGTTCTTCACCAGTGGTAATTCCACCATCTCTTGTATTGTTAGGACGCGAGAGGCTGGCACTCCAGCAGCTACCATCGCTTGCTCAGCTTGGACTGCGCTTTGACTCCCAACCCAGGTACCAATTGCTTCTCGAATCATCTCGGGATGGTTGGCACGGGCAGCGTAGTGAGAGGTGCGTGGGTCATCAGCTAGATCAGAACGTCCAATTATTCCGCATAGCGCGATCCACCACTCGTCCCGATGGGCATCTATTGCTACCAGTGATTCATCTTTAGACTGGTAGACAGCGCAGGCCGGCCCGTGGCTGAGGGATTCGTTCCCCTGACGAGATGGTACATCGCCATTGTTAAGGGCTCGTTCCGCGTATCCTTCTAGCGTCATGAAAAGCCCCTCGAATAGGGCCAAGTCAATCGATTGCCCACGTCCAGTGCGTTCCACATGGCGAAGTGCAGCCAAGATGCTAAGGGCACCTAGTAGTCCCGCAAAGTAGTCAGTAATGGCGTTGCCAGCCCGGGTTGGTGGGTCTGTGGGGAACCCGGTCGTACTTGCGAACCCGGTACGAGCTTGGGCCAGGATGTCATAACCTCGGTGGTGTTTATAGGAACCAGTTTGACCGAAGGCGCTGATGGAGACGTAAATTATCCTGGGGTTGATTGCTTTCAATACGTCATACCCTATTCCCATCCGGTCCATTGTTCCTGGAGAGAAGTTCTCCGTTACCACGTCGGCTTTTTGTATCAATCCCAGTAGGATCTCAAGACCCTTAGGGTGGCGAATATTCAGGCTCATAGCCTCCTTATTCCGATCTCTGTAGGAGCCAACTTGGATAAAATCAGAGGGTTGGTATGTGAGGCCGCCCCCGGGCAGGCTACGGCGTTCAGCCGCCGCTGGCTCCTCTATCTTGATAACCTCGGCTCCGAGGTCTGCCAACTGCATCGTGCAGTAGGGACCAGCTATCACTGTTCCTAGATCGATAACACGAATTCCGTTAAGGGCACCGCTCATGATTCCCCTCCCAGCTTCAGTTGTCCTAGTACAACCGATGCCTCGTCATCTGGCAATTTTAACAACTCATGTATGACGTAAGCAGAGTCTTGGCCTCGGATTTGTGGCGGACGCTGCACGGTTCCTGGAGTTTCCGACATGTGCAAAGGACTACCGGTGATGGTCACCTTGCCCCGTTCAGGGTGGTCTATATCCACAAGCATTCCACGTTCTCGTAAAGGAGGCTCCAAAACAGCTTCCTTCAACGTGTTAACAGGAGCAGCGGGGACGTCGTGTGCTACCAAATGCTCGACGATTTCAGCTCGGCTACGAGTCAGGAAAAATGCGTTGATGGCCTCTACCACCACAGCTCCCCACTGTTTCTGTTCTTCCTGAGAATTGAATTGTGGCCGATCTACCAAGTCGATCCTGTCGATAGCTATGCAGAAGCGCGGCCAGATATTGAATCCTGGAGTGGCTGTGGCCACAAAGCCATCTGCAGCCTTGCTGAATCCGTACCCTGGTAGAGCAGGGTTCATATTACCGGTTCTAGGACGGACCTCGCCTGTACGGAAATACAGGTCTGGGACATCAAGTGCAGTTAGAAGGGTGTCGAAGAGAGACATATCAATCATCTGACCTTCCCCAGTATTGTCCCGATGCCTTAGGGCAGCAAGGATAGCAATACTAGTCGCAACTCCAGTGTAATATTCCGAAACGGACGTGCCAGATCGAGTGTAGGGGTTATCTGGTAAACCCGTGATACTCATGAATCCACTCTTTGCTTGTACGATAAGGTCAGTGGCGGGGCGGTCGTCTTCGATGCTCGAACGTCCGAAAGGACTAATTGCTCCATAGATGAGGCTTGTGCGTTCTTGGCACAACTGGCGAGGATCTATGCCCCAGGCTTTGCGTGTCTCGGGTAGGAGTTCCTCGATGACTATGTCTGACCAGTTGACAAGATCGTTCAATATCCTCCGGTGCTGGTCAATACCCATGTCCAGTATGGTAGAAAGTTTGTTGCGGTCAAGGTAGAGACGAGCGTCTGGAGGAGGGTCATCCTCTACCAGATGGCTGTCCTCCACCAGCACTACCTGGGCTCCCAAATCACTTAGGAGCATTCCACAGTACGCCGCGGCTATGCCTTGGCGGAGTTCTACCACTTTCAGGTCTTCCAAAGCTCCTGACACAGTGCCCTCCTTCACGTCTTGTTCAAACGACATTTGTTGCCAAAGGCTTGGGATTATGTCTGTCCCTGATATTGAATCCCCGGATCAGTAGAGTCCTAGTTGTGCTCCATGGCCTACCAGTGTCTCATAACTTGGGGTACAACTAAAGCGTTTGGCTAAATGTTGCCAACATATTTTTGCACGCCACGTAATAAACTGTGCCACCAGTTACAGCGTCACAGGTTTACGAATCAATGTACCGAAGTGCTGGAATGGTAGAAGCGGCGGTCTCAATAACCTACGTCCCACCTTGCTACTTCGTATCTGTTGTAATGTTGCGACGTCCAGCATCCCTGTGAGTGTTTCTATCGGGCGTATCGTCTTTTCTTCCCGGGCCTGTCACGCATGTGGTCAATATGTGGTCAATAGCTTTATAATGAGGGTCAGCATCGTCTGTGGTGCCATATCTGACTCATATCTACATGCCGAAGTGGCGGAATGGTAGACGCGGCGGTCTCAAAAACCGTTGAGCTGAAAGGCTCGTGCCAGTTCGACTCTGGCCTTCGGCACCAATTCTAGCTACGGAATTGCGCTTTGACTTCCAGCGTGAGCAACAGGATGTCGGGGACAATGTAGGTTTGACCACCATTTTGACCACCATTGTTCTGAGAATTAAGGTTTTGCCTTATACTTGATCATCGGGAAACGACCCAATATTTATCGCCGTTCTCATCGAACAGCCGCCCATCATCGTCTGGTTGGATGCGTTGTCCCTACAGGCTTCCAAAACCTTCTTCTTCCTCATCCTCCCTATTGGTTACCCTTGTGACAGCGTGACGGACACTCTCAGGCGTAGGTAGTCCCTGGTCACTAGGTATTGGCTCACCGAGCACCAGATTCCTAGGACTCCTGTCCTTAGTTTCATGGTCGATTAGCCATCCCCTAGATACAGCTTTCCTGACATCCCGTGTAATCTGTTGCCTATGAATTCCGAGTTCCCGCTCCAGGGTGGAGTAGCCAATCTTGCCCTCAGGATCAACCTTCTTAAGCTCAGCGACAGTATCAACAATGCGTGTGACAGATGGTGTGACGCCACTTACAGTATCGATGTACATGCTGTTCACCAATTCATAAACAGTCGTATAGTCATCTATAGAAGCGACCAGCCTACCTCTGCCATCGGTCACACGGCGGGCATGACGAAGGATGGACACTGATTGGATCAGGCTGATTAGCCGATGGAAATCCCGAAGGAGCCGAGTGGGAATCTTCTTCCTGGGGAACCCATCACGCACTTGTTTAATGAAGGGTATAACTACGTCCCAGGGTGCTTTTGCCTGTAAGTATTTCTGGTACTCCACCAGTTCGTTAGACGGCTCAGAGACATCTTCAAGGTGATTGATAGCTATTGGGCTTGCCTAAAATATCAACTGCCGGAGCACAACTGTGTAATCCGTTTCCAGTTGAAGTGAAACCCCTTACCAGGCTCGAACTGCGAATTGCCTTCGCTTAGGAGCAATCCAAGTTGACCCCAAATTATCCTTTCCATTTTTAGGAAAGTATCCGGTCGGTCACCATCAACTCTTCTGTTCGGATTTTCTCTGTATAGGCCCTTTTCCAGAAATTCTTTCTTGATCCCAGAGATAGCAGCGATTGGACTCTGATAGTCTTTGTTTCTTGTGAGCTTCTCCACATCATGGATTAGTTCGAGATGTTTACCGTTGAACAGCAGTGTTCGCGCAAGCAAATCCTTGAAAACTTGGCTATCGGGCCCGTGTACAAGGCCAGTCTTGTGGAGCTCAAATCCGTCCTCCGTCAGATGTCCGCTGTCATCTAATAGTTGGAGGTGTTTCATAAAAGGCATATCGTTCTTCCTATAACTATGATAAAGATTGTCCCCCTTGCCATCAGGATCTACTCTTTGGCGCAGAGTGGCCAAAGCTCCCTTAAGCGTCATTGCACCTTTGTCGACTTGTAGCTGCAAATCCCTTTTTACTTTGTCTAGCCGGTATAACGGTGTACCATCATGCTTCATGATTTTTGTTGGGGTTACCTCAAGAGTATTGGCTTGATCTGTTGTGAACAAATGTCTATCCCAGACGTTTCTCCAAAGTTCTTTCTCGCCGTGGTTGCTCGAACTCAGGCTATAGGCGGTATCTAGGATGATCCAACAAAGGTGTGGAGGCCCATCTTGGTAGTTTGCCCAGTAACTGTGAGATATGGGTCTTACCCCAGTAGCTTTTTTTATGTTGAGGGTTGAATCAATCTCGACGAGAATCTCCACCTGCCTTGCATTTGGATCGTCGTAACATATGAGCCCTATTGGGAGGTTACCTTTCACTTGGGTTTCGAAAAGGTCTTGGAGGTACCTGTAGAACTGCGGATCACCATTAACCTCTTTGGGGGCGACTAGGTAAGACATGCTTGCATCTTGGAGATATGATACGGCCTGACCCAAGCCGGTCAAAATCCCCCGCTTTCCTTCGGTTGGAGGCTTGAACTCTAGAGCTATGGTGCGCTTATAGATGTCGTCGTAGAGGGTAGCGTCGGGTGACGGGAATGTTTTGTCTGCTCTTGTCCTAACCACTTCGGCCGATACCATGCTTTGAGACCAATCGCCTCGCTTCCACTTTAGTAACGCTTCGTCAAAGGCATTCTTTGCAAGCTCATCGTGAGTATTCATCTATGTTATTCAATTAGCCTGGGAGGTTTGTCTATCATGCTATAGGTCGCGAGATTTGTTATCGTGTCAGGTCTCCAGTCGTTCCTAACAACTCGGTCAAGTCGCTCCGCGATGATTTCAGCCAGCAAACACGGGAATGCATTCCCAACTTGGAGTCCTTTTTCAATTATCGGGCCAAAGAACTCGTAGGTGTCGGGGAAAGTCTGAAGGCGGGCGGCTTCTCTGATAGTTAGAGTACGATCTAGCCATGGATGCACCGGGAACGCGTTATGTCCAGGTACGAGAGTGAGGCTAGGCTGGTTTCGGTCCAGTCTACGATAAATGTGGCTGAAGTTATTGATCTTCTTGCCGGTTTTAACACCTCTGGCTAGTCTGTCGGGCAAAGCGTCTAGGTCGAGCTTGTGCCCTTCCTGGATATAGGAGAATCTCTCTGCCACTCTGTGATGGTGCTTTGGTGGCTCGTGATTAGGCAGTGTTCTGTAAGCTTCTCGGTTGTCTAGATCTGTGAGAACCTCCCCCACCTTTCGGTAGGGTGTCTGCCAATCTTGTGGATATTCAAAAAATTTGGGCTTCGGCCATGGTATCACCAAGTCTGTTTTAGTCGCTATCAGTACAAATCGCTTACGGCGCTGAGGTACTCCATGGTCTGCGGCGTTCAGAATTGTGGATTCAAACCTGTAACCTAATTGTCTTGCCCTTTCTACGGTAATGTGCAAATAGTGTTGGTCGGCGAGGCTAGTGAATCCCGGGACATTCTCCATCACTACCCAGTCGGGCGATAGCAATTCCACGTAATCCCAAAAAGCCATTACGAGATCGTTGCGGTTATCATTGCCTGGGTCGAAGTTTTGAGATTGGATAAACCGCCTTTTCCCGAAAATAGAGAATCCTTGACATGGTGGGCCCCCGACTAGCACGTCAACCTTGCGATTCAATGCATACGTGATTTGTTCCACTGTCTCATCTTTGGATAGGTCACCCAGAAGAAAAGGTATGTCAGGGTGGTTTGCTGCATGCACTTTGGCCACATATTCATTATTGTCGACTGCCAATAACCCCTGGAAACCAGCTTGACTGAAGCCTTGAGTAAATCCCCCAGCTCCACAGAAAAGGTCTACGAAGGTCAACCTAGTGTCGATGTCGGGTATGCCATCATAAACATTTCGGGTTGACTGGAATGCACGACGTGCCAAATCCGTCTCGGAATTTCTGGTATCTTGAGCGTTGATGTGCTCCGCAATTGATAGAGCTAGTTTCGATGCAAGCAGCGGCGGTACCGCGTTACCTACCAACTGGCATTGCTTGGCCCGAGTGCCCGTGAATACATGGTCATCAGGGAAGGACTGTATTCTAGCTGCCTCTCTAGGTGTCAAACTTCTATCTAGTGTGGGATGGACTGGGAAAGCATTATTCCCGGGGACAAGAGTGGAAGAGGGTCGATTTCTATCAAGCCTGTCGTAGGTGTTACCAAAATTTCGTCGTCTGATATCCTGTGGGAGTTCCTCTGGCGGTGGTAGCTTTCCTCCTTCCGGTATCAGCCTGTATCTTCTGACAACCCTATCACTGTGTCTAAGTGGTACATGGTTTGTGACATAGATAGTCGAATCCACAAGTTCATTTATGGCTTCCCCAACAGTGGATCGCGATTTCAATCTACCTATTGATTCGTCACTGGGCTCAGGAAACTCGTATGGCCAGTCCAAAAGGGTTGCCACAATGAAGACTCGACTGCGTTTTTGAGGAACACCGTAATCCCAGGCGTCAATAGTACGGGAGTATACAGTATAACCTAACTTCGCGAGATCATCGCATACCTTGTTGTAATAACGGCCTTTGTAAAGGGTTTTGAACCCAGGCACGTTTTCCAACAATAGGCAGGTTGGGCGTAACCAAGAAGCCAATCGAATGTAAGAATCGAACAGTAGATTACGAGGATCGCTGGAGCTCTTATCTCCCATGTTAGTTAACCCTTGGCAAGGGGGACCGCCAATCATCAGTGCTGGGCTAGTATCCCCTATGATTTCGCGCACTTGGTCTTCTGTAATTGTGGATACGTGCTGCTCTAAGAAGGGGATGTCTGGCCAGTTCAATTCGTGGGTGCGATGAGATT
>VEXC01000006.1 GCA_009391225.1 SAR202 cluster bacterium AC-647-N09_OGT_505m | reverse complement strand
GGTAGCATAAGCGAGAACAGCATGGACGCCGTCGCCGATAGGGACTTCCTAGTGGAGTACCACGCCGCCGCGGCCATGTGCATGATGCACCTCTCTCGTCTAGCAGAGGAACTGGTACTGTGGTCATCCCAGGAGTTCGGCTTCATTCGCCTCGACGATGCATACACCACCGGCAGCAGCATAATGCCCCAGAAGCGTAACCCTGACTTCGCCGAGCTGGCACGGGGCAAGACGGGCCGCGTCTACGGCCACCTTGTGGGCATCCTCACGCTTCTCAAGGGCCTGCCACTTGCATACAACAGGGACCTCCAGGAGGACAAAGAAGGTTTCTTCGATACCGTGGATACCCTGCTGAGCACCTTAGAAGTCTTCGCTGGGATGTTCGGTACTTTGACTGTGAACGTCGAGCGCGCCCGCGAGGCCTCCCAGGACAGCTACATGCTGGCTACGGACCTGGCCGACTACCTGGTAGAGAAGGGTGAACCATTCCGCAGCGCGCACCGCATAGTGTCCGAACTCAACCGCAATGCCACAGCCCAGGGCAAAGGCTTAGTGGAACTGGAGCTTGCGGAGTACCGCAAGCTCTCCCCACGCTTCTTCGAGGATGTATACGCCATCAGCGTGGAATCCTCGATAGCCAGCCGTGACGTACCTGGCGGCACCAGCCCGCGTCGGGTTTACGAAGCCATACAAAATGCCCACCGGCTGCTGGAGAAGACACATGACTGAAACAAGCGCCATCAAGCTGGCACCATCCATACTCTCGGCTGACTTCGCGCGTCTGGGTGAGCAGGTGGCAGAAGCTACACAAGCTGGTGCCGATCTCATCCACGTGGACATCATGGACGGCCATTTTGTGCCCACCCTCACTTGGGGCCCACGGACCGTGGAGGCCCTCAAAAAGTGGACTCACCTACCCTTGGACGTTCACATGATGGTCGAGCAGCCTGAGCGCCATATCGCCTCCTTCCTAGACGCGGGAGCTGACATCGTGACAGTGCATGCGGAGGCATGCACCCACCTGCACTGGATAATCGCCCAGATAAAAGAGCATGGGGCAAAAGCTGGAGTGGCCATCAACCCTGGCACATCGGTGATAGCCATCGAAGGGGCCCTGCAATGGATGGACCAAGTACTGGTGATGACAGTGAATCCCGGACTTCCAGCCCAGAAATTTGTCCCTGAAAGCCCGCAGAAGATTACCCGCATCCGTCACATAATGGACCAGCGGGGAATCCAAGCAGAACTGGAGGTCGACGGAGGCATAAATGCCACCACCGCACCGTTGGTGGCCCAAGCTGGAGCCCAAGTGGTGGTGGCAGGCTCCGCGGTCTTCGAGCACCCTGATGGGATAGAGGCCGCCATCCGAATCCTTAAGGAGCGGCTGGCCTCAGCTGGTGCAGGGCAAGGGGCTGCACCCACCTAAGCACACACCAGTTTATCTAAGCGCTGTTCCACATTTGTAAATCTCGGGCGCCCACCCTACACCCATACACCCATAACAAGCTGCTGTTCCACAGCTCTAGCAAACGGAGTTTATTCATCATTGCCAGAGGGCCATAGACCCTCCCATTCCCAGGAGAGGTGGGGATAACGGCCAGCCATGAGGTCCAGGTGTTCTGTGGACAGAAGAGGAGCCAATGGGAAATCCCTGTCAGCTTGCGAGTCTTTTCTGGAAAGGCTACCGGACTCAAAATCCTTCCCTGGAATAGCAAAGCCCTTGAGATTGGCATCCCTATGCAAACCCTTCGCCTGGGCCAACACCTTGAAGTCTCCCATCTCACCAGCCTTGACCAACTCCAGCATGCCCATTCTGTTAGTGTCTCGTTCACTCTGAGACAGTCGCCTCTGTCCAAGAGAGTCCAAGAAGCGAGAGAAACCCATGTTCTGGAGGAACTCCCTCTGAGTAATGTAACCCACCGTGGTCAACCCGTGGTCTTCTCCTGAACGCATCAAAGAGGTGAAGTCCACGTGGGCCGTGATGTCCTGCCTGCCTATATGCCGGTAAGGGTTGCCACCCATGACGTGCCTGTAATAGCACCGTAGAGTGCCACCAGACCGTTCTGGGGAATACAAATCATGGGCCAGGTGGCCATAGTCGAAGGTGAGTACAAACCCCCGGTTCAGTACATTTGATAGTTCCCATATCCACCCATCCATAGCCAGGTTTGCCTCCCCACGGAACCCCTCCGGCAAATCTAGGCCAAGGCTCGATAGCCTCTTTTCCAACAAAGGTGTAGAGGGTTCGTCAAGAACCTCCACCAAGTAATCTTCCTCCACAGTCACGTAGACCTCTTTGACACTACCCGATTGAATGGCAAAGCGGTGGACGGGAAAGGCGTCCAGGAGTTCATTGGAGACAATGCATCCCACCACATCCTTGAAGGGGAAACCGAAAGCCTTGATGGGATGAACATCCTGTGGAGAGTCTGGGGCAGCTTGGTAGTCAACCGTAACGTACTCCAGTGCTTTGTGAAACTCGGAGGGCAGGCATGATGAATATGCCACAATATCCCTAGCCAGAATGCCACCACTTGCACCCATTTCAAGTACGTAGAATGGAGAGGGGAAGCCCATGATCTCCCACAGTTGCTCCAGTTGAAGTGCTAGCAACGCGCCGAAGGCGGGGTGGGCTACAGGTGCGGTATAGAAATCCTTCTTCTCCCATTGCGCCCGGGAGGTGTAGTAGCCTCCAACAGGCGAGAAGAGGGCCATATCCATGAACTGGGCGAAGGTGATTCTGCCACGATCTCGAATGAGCCTTTCGATTTCACCCCCAACTCCCTCATCCATTCCGTCTCCTGTATACAAATACTCAGACCGAACTCCAGTAACGTAAAGGGACGCCTCTCATCAAGAGCGTCCCTTTACAGGTTTGCGAATTGTTACGCGTGGTCTGGAGTTACTCGCGTTGGCTTATGGGCACGTACTCCACATCCATGGGCCCCTCGTAACGGAGCAGTGGTCTGAGCAGAATGTTGTCCGAGTACTGCTCCATGACCTGCACCGTCCAACCTGGGATTCGCCCCATGGCGAAGATAGAGATGAAGATGTCCTTTGGGATGTCCATGAGATGGTACATCGCCCCTGCCCAGAAATCCACGTTCGGACAGATTCCTCTCGATGCATAGGGCTCCATCACCTCGGACACTTTGCTGAGAATACGGAACCACTTAGGCTGGCCCTTCTGTTCTCCCAAGGCCTCGCACTCTGCCTGTAGGTGCCGCGCCCTTGGATCCTCCACCTTATACACTCGGTGGCCGAAGCCCATGACTCTACCACCACCATCTAGGATGTCTCTAGTATACTTCTCCGCCCTATCCTCCTCCCCAATGTCTAGGGACATCTTCATCACCTCTTCGGCAGCTCCACCATGGGCAGGTCCTTTCAAGGTGCCAATACCGGATACAATGGCGCAGTGCAAGTCCGCGATGGTGCTGGCTGCCACTCGGGCAGCGAAGGCAGAGGCGTTGATACCATGCTCGGCGTGCAGTATGAAGTCCTTCTCCATAAGCCTAGCTTCGCCCGACGTGGGCTCCTTACCAAAGAGCATGTACAGGAAGTTGGCAGCTTGATTCAAATCTGGGTTGGGCTCCATCGGTTCTCTTCCGTCCCGAATACGAGCATGTGCGGTAACGATTGTGGGCGCTTGGGCCGTGAGACGAATGCCCTTACGTAGGGTGGCCTCCAAGGAGTTATCGGCTACCTCGGGATCAAAGGCTGCCAGTGCGGATATAGCAGTGCGTAAGGCATCCATAGGGTGAGCATCTTTCACCAGCCTGATGACTTGCATTACCTCAGCCCGGATAGAGCGATTGGCGCGGAGCTGAGCGTCAAACTCGTCCAACTCCTTCCGTTTGGGTAGCTTACCATACAGGAGCAAATAGACAGTCTCTTCAAAGGTGGATTTCTCCGCTAGGTCGTGGATGGAGTATCCCCTGTAAAGCAGCTTCCCTGCCTCGCCGTCAATGAAACTAGAATGGGTCCTGTCAATATAGACGCCCTGCAGTCCTCTTTTGAGCACTATTTCCGTAGTCATCGCGGACCCCCTTGCCGATTTCATCCGGAGATGTCAAGCCACCTAGTTTAAGCACCTCCCAGACTCTCTCCGCACACCTCTCTCTGAAGGCACAGCCGCAGGTCTCTGGAGCCTAAGTCACGCCCGCTGAGCGCGGGCCTTCAGAACTGCTTATCTCTTGGCTCTTAGTGGTAGGCGTGGATTCCCTCTCATATTAGGACATTTCCCCGCCGATTCCCGTCCGACGTAACCCTTGCACCTTGCCCCAAATATATCACTCGTGTCCCAGCACTGTCAATGTAAACCACTGAACTAAGTGTAGCACAACGAGTTGTGAGAATTCCCACGATGAAAATCACCATGAAACATTATTGACACGGCTTAGAAGTGAATGATAGAGTTGAAACCAGAGGTGGATATACAGGCGGTCATACAGGAGCCAGCCTGCGGGAGACAGTCTCCACGTAGCGCAAGGTAGGTCTTCTTGCTCATGAGCGAAATCAATATCCTTGGGGGAGGTTGCTGGAGGAGGAGAGGCATTTTCAGTTTTTCCCACGATTGTTTCTCTTTAACTGGAGGTTTGCGCGTCAAGTCGCGGGCTAGTGCATGTTAGAGCCGAGACGTCAGGCGCGTCCTTCAAGAAGCCAATAACCTGACATCAAAGGAGAGGGGGTATATGCGTAATAAAGACTTTGTTGTCCGATTTGCGGGCGAAGGTGGAGGAGGCCTAGTCACCTCGGCGGAGTTGCTGGCCCAGGTTACCGCTCAAGTAGGCTACCACGTAAAGACGTACGTAACCTTCCCATCTCAGATTATGGGGGGGCCTACCTTCGCACAGGCCCGTATCTCCACTGAGCCTGTTTTGAGCTACGGCGATGAGTTGGACGTGCTGGTGGCCCTCGACCGCGAGGCATATGATACCCATCAGGCCGAGGTGCGAGACGGCGGGGTAATAATCTACAACTCTGAAGATTTCCAGTTGGAAGAGGACGGTAAGAGTTTCGGCATGCGCATAGACGAGCTTGCCAAATCCACAGGAAACCCTCGAGCAGCGAACATGGTTATGCTGGGCGCCATCGCCCACCTTGTAAGCATGCCTGATCACTATCTGCCGGAGTTTGTCACGAAACGTTTCACCAGGGGGCGTCCCGGAGACGAGGAGATTATCAAGGGCAATATCATGGCCCTCACTTTGGGAAGTGAGGAAGCGAAGAAGAGCGGGTTTAGCTTGGGCGAATTGGAGGATCCGCAACCACCGCAGGGCGAGCAGATTCTTATCAAGGGTAATGATTCCCTATCTCTCGGAGCAATAGCGGCTGGACTAGAATTTTTTGCTGGCTATCCCATATCGCCCGCAACGACTGTTCTCGTATACATGGAGCGCAACCTGATAGGACCCGGGAAGTTTGTTTATCAGTCTAGCTCTGAGATAGAGTCCATCAATGCAATAGTTGGAGCAGGCTATGCCGGGAAGAAATCTATGACATCTACCTCCGGACCTGGATTCAGTTTGATGAGCGAAGGCCTTGGCCTGGCATGGATGGCAGAGATTCCAGCGGTGGTCGTTAATGTACAAAGGGGTGGTCCAGCCACGGGTTTGCCGACAAAAACAGAGCAATCTGACCTGCTCGCAGCGCTACATCCTGCACACGGGGACGTGAGTATGCCCGTCATCGCAGTAGGTAGCGTTGAGGAGTGTTTCTACGGGGCAGTCACGGCCATCAACTGGGCGGAGCGGTATCAGGGTCCGGTGATTCTGCTCAGCGACCATGCGTTATCGGAGCAAGCTCAAAACATCCCTAAGCCAGAGATCGAGAAGGTTGTAGTAGAGAGTAGGAAAGTCTACCAAGGGCAGAACGGGTACGAACGTTACGCTGGCACAGAATTGTCGCCTATGCCAATACCGGGCGGTCCCGGCTCCTACGTTGCCAATGCCAGCGAGCACGACGGTATGGGAGACACCACACACCTGGCTAGCCGGCACGTTGAGATGACCGAGCGCCGATTCGGCAAACTGAAACTCCTTGAGGATGACAACTACGAGCAGGAGAACCCAGAGGAGTCGATAGCGCTCCTGCCTTGGGGCGGTTCTAAAGGGGCGGTGCGAGAAGCCTATAACATAATGATGCAGCAGGGGCAACGGATTGGGTGGTACTACACAATGCAGCTTAACCCCCTTCCCCCCAAACTCCTGGAAGCGCTCAGACAAAAGATCTGGTACTGGTTCCAGAGTTGAACTACCTGGGACAATTCTCTAGCATCCTGCGTGCCAAAGGTGTGCGAGCAGTGTCCATAACCCAATACGAAGGCAAGCCATTCAAGGTAAGAGACCTTGTAGCATGGATAACGGATAGAATGGAAACCCAAAAGAAAGCGGTGGTGCAGTTATGAGTAAAAAGAACCCCGAGTACGACTTCAAGTGGTGCCCTGGCTGCGGAGACTTCGGCGTCAAAAGGGCGCTGGAATGGGGAGTGGAGAAACGCAACATTGAGTTGGAGCTACCGATGGCAAACACCGTGGTAGTGGCGGGGATTGGTTGCTCCGGAAACCTGGTTCACCTACTTGATGGCGCACAGCCCTTTGGCATCCACGGCCTCCACGGTAGGACCCTTCCCGTCTCCTTTGGAATCAAGATGGCACAGCCAGACCTGAACGTGGTCATCGTGTCAGGAGATGGTGACTTCCTGAGCATTGGAGCGGAGCATATTGCCCCACAGGCCCAGAGAAACCTAAATGTGACCGCAATTGTTATGGACAATGCAGTCTATGGACTAACCAAAGGGCAAAGCTCCCCTACTTCGGAACTAGGGATGATTACACCCACAACTCCATTCGGTAAGTTGGAGAGTGCCCTCAACCCCCTGGAACTGTATATGACCCTCGGGGTTAGCTTCGTAGCCTCAGGCTTCTCCAGCAAACCCAGGGAGTTGGCCAACATGATTAACGAAGGCATGAAGCATCCAGGTTTTGCAATGATTCATGTACAGTCCCCTTGCACCACATACTTTGACACCACCGACATCCTCAAAGGAAACGCTAGGAAGGGCATTGCCCCGACAGCCTGGGATATACCCGAAAACCACGACGCCACCGACCGACAGGCCGCCTATGACCTGATTCGTCAGGAGGGTATTCCTTTGGGCATCCTTTACCAGAGGGAGGAGTCCGAGTCCCTCGACCAGCGGGTTGTGGCACTTGCTCAAAAAGCCGCACCCAGAACCCTCCAACAGCAACTAGCTGCTTTCGATATATAGATTACACATACTTCACATGCCAGGATTGTCAACCAAGAGCGCCCCTTAACATAAGGGGCGCTCTATTTAATTGCGTGATTTCTAGACCCGAGTTCTTATAACAGTCTTACCCAATCCTGGTATATCGAGAAGCCTGTCACATAGCTTTCCAATTGTTTGCGAAGGAGAACCCTCTACGTTGAAGTGGGGCTTTGAGGTAAGACACAGTGATTCCCAGAGCATTGGAGGCCTCGGCCTTGGGTACCCATTGGATATCCCGAATCACGACCGCTGGCCTAAGATTCGGAGGTATGTATGCAATGGCCCTATCTACTTAGTCTCAGTGCCTCGAAATTTGGCCGCGCATTGCCTTATTGCCTTAATGTGAGCGCAGCATCCAGATTGCCTTGCCTTTCCAACATATCAGTATCATAGCAATGGCAATCTATGGCTGTATTTCAGCAAATACCACGCCCGCCTCTACCAGCAACTCCAAGCTGTGCAAGCCTGCTCCAACAACGACGACCTGCGTACTCTAGAGAATCGTGTCACGACACAACTAGGCTCACCACAGTAGCTGGAAAAACAAGCTGATCTTAGTGCAGGGGAAAACAGCCTTTGCCTTGACTGTAAATCAGTGCACCCACCGCCAAGAATCAGGTGGAATCTACAGGCTGATACTTAGAGGGGCATTTGACGATGATTGCCTGAGCGTCGAACAGGCCACTAGAGCCATATGTACCCTCCAACAATATCTCAGAGTTCTCGTTGAAGAACATGTCTGGCACCAAGCCTTTATACACCGCATCTATCGTTTCCTCACCGTCGGTTAAGGAGAAGTGAATGAGGGTCCCACTGAGGTCTAGCTCGAGGTCTCGCTCAAAAGAGGATGGCACCAGCTTGCCATTGACTCTCAGATTCTTATCGTATGCCTCAGATCCTTTAGCCGTGAGCTCTCCTACAGTCAGATAGTAGGCGCTGGCGCTTTCAAATGCTGTGAACCCCAGGTATCCCAGTGCAAGGACGAATACGCCTATCCCTATAAATAGCTTACCCCTATGGGCAAGGACAGACCTATTCTCTAAGGGTTCCGGAAGGGCATATGATTTGGGCTCCGGAACGGCGTGATATGGAGGTTCGTTCATGGCTCCTCTTTAGATTGTATGACAAACATGTCGAAAGCCGATTGTGCTTTCCTTCACCCTACAGGGTACCCCCCATACTTGGATATTGCAAGCGTGCTAGTACTTGGTTACATAGCTTTACATACACAAGATTTAATCCCAGACCATCCCAATGAACTCGCCTGTAGAGAGATTGCCGAAAGGCTCATCGCGAAGGGTTGAGCATAATACGCGTCACCGCAAATCTCCTGAGTTCATGGCGTCAACCAGTCGTCTGGCGGCCTCTTCGGGATTCGATTCTCTAATCACCGCGGATATGACACATACCGCGTCGGCCCCTGCCAGCACTACCCGACGCACGTTACCCTGAGTTATGCCACCGATTGCTACCACTGGGGCCGATACCAGAGCCTTTACTCTTTCGAGCGTCTCCAGCCCAGCAGGCCTGGTCTTTACCTTAGTGTATGTTGGGAATATGGCACCTACGGCAATGTAATCAGCACCCTGGTTCTCCGACTCCAGTGCCTCCTCCAGAAGGGCGTTTGATCTGCCGATTATCTGGCTGGGATGGAGAATAGCCCTAGCCTCCCAGATTGGCAGGTCATGCTGCCCAAGGTGCAGTCCTTGGGCAGCACAGGCAACTGCCAAATCGGCATGATCGTTGATGATGAACAGAGCGCCATACTCATCACACAGCCCACGGATTCTACGGGCCATAGGCAGCACATCTCCTTTGTCGTGTACCTTATCCCGAAGCTGTATGACCTGTGCGCCCCCACGTAGTGCAGACCGGGTCAAATCCACTAGGTCTCTGCCATCGGCCACCTGGGCGTCTACAATCACGTATAGGCCCTTGACCTTCTCGGCTATCACCTTTCTGGTTAGAGACTCCATCACTCAGAGCGACCCCATTCGCCAAATGCGGCTAGAAATCCAAGTCTCCGCCATCGTCCACGCCTTCCATATCCCTGAGCATCTCCCCAGCATCCATTCGCGCCAGCATTTCCTCACCTTCGAGCCCTATGTCCTCGCCCGTACTGTCTTTCATCCTTCTCAACATATCGGCAACGCTGCGGGGGTCGTCCTCATCGAAGTCTGTCATAGACTCCCAGGAGGGCATACCATTGATGATATCATTCTCACTCTTAATAACGGCCACCCGGGATATGATACGGGTGCCATCAACACTGCCGCAGTGGGTGCAGACCGGCTCTTTGATTTCGGAAAAGCTGCGGTTGAGCATGGAAAATTTTCGTTGACAACTCTGGCAGCGATATTCATAGATAGGCATATTCAGTCTCCCTAGACACAGAAATTCTAACACATAGGCAGAATAGAGGGAAACAAGGAAGCTGGCCCATCCCAAATTTTCGTTGGAGAATGCTTTCTGCATTCGCTAGATTCTGGTAGTGCTGCTCCCACCAATCTAGGTCCACAGCCACCAAATCTATATGCCATCCGTAGAGACCTACCTTCACTGAACTGAAGGTAGGTCTCTACGGTGACAATCAGTTTTTGCCCTTTACGAAAGGCTATGGACTCCTCGGATAGCCACTGGACATTGGAACAGCGGGTAGCGTATCTCCAAAAACGCCACTGAATCTCCCCTCCAGGTAACTATGCCCAACTCACCGTAGGTGCAGCGGAAATCCGTGGCCAGGGTTGTGAAACCCAATCTCTCTATGTATCACATAACTGCTCTTTCACCGAGAGTGCTCAGCTTCCTGGCATGGTTGGACGCAGCGATGTTTCAATCCAGAAGCGCTCTTACTGGTGCAAAGGACCGGCGATGGATTGGGCAGGGTCCCAGGCTTCGGAGATACTGCAGGTGAGCCTTGGTCGGATAACCCTTGTTTACGGCGAATTCGTATCCAGGGTATCTCACGTTCTCCTCAACCATTATCCTGTCCCTGGTAACCTTGGCAACTATGGAGGCAGCGGCAATGGATAGACAACGCTGGTCTCCCCTAACTATGGCTTTGAAGGGCGTCCCGCTCTGCGGCAATGGCACAGCGTCTATGAGAAGGAAACTTGGGTGCTCCGGTAGATTCTGCACCGCCAGGAGCATGGCTTTTGTGGTGGCGGCCACTATTCCCAAAGAGTCCACCTCATGGTGGGATACCACACCCGAGGCCCAAGCTATTCCCGTCTCCCGAATACAAGTAAAGAGAATATCGCGTTGACGTGGGGTGAGTTGTTTGCTGTCTCGTACGTTATAACGCCATTGGGAACTGAAGTCATAGGGTAGCACAACTGCCCCTGCCACTACCGGCCCTGCCAGGGGCCCACGACCCGCCTCGTCTATGCCGGCGACAATGTGATAGCCACTACTATAGAGAGCCGTCTCTTCGGAAAAAGTTGGCGGTGTAGATGAGATTCCCATTTCACGTCATTGGTACGAAAGACCAGACGGGGGCCAACAGATCCCGAATATCATTATCCCGTTCATGCCAGCTTCTTCGGGTGGATAGTAACCCACACATTAGACATTTTCAAGGTTTTCTAAAGACAGGATTTGGCCGCCGACATGTCCAATCTCCCCAAGCATATCGGCCCCAGAACTGGCCGTACTCGCATGATGATTCCTAACGGATTTACAGACTTCCTGCCATCCTCTGTAACCCATGGCATAAAATCACATAGATGCCATATACCCCAAGCTAAGACAATTGTTGGAGAATGAGGCAGAATCGGTATTCCTGTTGAGTACCGCAGGATTATGGGGCTGAAACCGGGTGACTAGGTGATTCTGGTGTTATAGGAATTGGAAGTTCGTATCCTGACACCGCGACGGGCAATACATCGCGCCTGGACCCTGATTCACATCTACATCTCATCTGGGAAGAGCCTGAACTAGAAGTCCCTTCAAGGGCACCTAGATGAAACGTCTAGTCGTTGAAGTCGCGCTGGATTCCTCAGAGTTTCTCGCCCTGCTGTACGGGCAGCCAGGCTCGGAGCTTGTCGCAAAGGCCTTTCCCAAGGCAGCGATTCGCGCAATCAATCCTTGCGAAGTTGTGGCAAAACTGACCGAAGCAGGGATGTCGAATGGGGTTATCCGAGATGCCCTGAGAAGGCTTCGTATCCACATCATTTCCCTTGACCATGAACACGCCGACTGTGAAGGTCTACTGTATCTCTCGACCAGAGACGTAGGACTCTAGCTGGGCAACCGTGGGTGCTTGAGACTAGCCAGGAGGCTTGATACCCCCTCAGAAACTACAGAGCCCACACGGAAACAGATTTCAGTAGGTGCAGAGGTACAATTCGTACACTGGCAGTCCCGATGGGAAATCTGGTTTGAGAGCACCTATTTGAAAGTCATTATCGTTCGCGTACGGCCCGCACCACCACGCACGCCCACTTGAAGCGAATCGTGCCAGACTTCTCCTGGCGGATGTCGAAGGCTTCCACAGCGCCTGGAGAAGCGTTCAGGAAGTCGTAGCGCAGACCCTCGACCACCAACGCGGGAGTGCCTGAGCGCCGCACCCAGTCATCGAACTCCAGGGGCACTGGCGCCAAGATGTTATCTGTGATACGAAAGCCATTAGCCTCCAACAAGGCAAGCCACTCGGAGGGAGGCAAGTTTCTGACGTGGCTGGGGTCTCGCCGCTCCTCGATGTCGTTCATCCATTGGGCCGTCGCGGCGTCCTCCGGGCATGACGTGTCAGCCAGAAGCAGAACGGCCTTCGGGGCCAGAACACGCTGCCATTCGGCAACAGCCTTGCCGAGATCCTCAAAATGATGCGCAGCTGTGCGACAGGTGAGCAGGTCCAGAGAGCCATGGGCCAATGGAAGGTCCTCTGCGGCCGCCAGTGTATAGTGGAGGTTTGTGACACCACGCTGGTCGGCCAGGGAGCGAGCCTCCGTGAGCATGGCTGACGTGATGTCAGCGGCCACAATACTGTCGGCGTAGGGTGCGATAGCGAAGGCGGTGAACCCGGTCCCAGTGCCGATGTCCGCAGCTCGCCCGTAACGGCCCCTGGCGGCCCAATCCTGAACCAGCTGCAAGCTTTCGCCGGAGCTATGGACCACGCTCTGGGTGTAATAATGTGCCTGACGCCCGAACTGCTCCTGGGACCCAACACGATGGAATGTGAATTCATTCATGGCCACGTGGGGATAGTAGCGTATTGGGTTCTGGGATTGCAACATTATGATGAAATCAGAAATCTGCTGTATCCAGGTACATCGCTGACGCTGGTCATGACTCAATGAACTTGGCCATCATTTCTGTGGCCTATATATTCTCCTGTTATCTAGGAGTCTAAATCTGACCAAATAGCCCGATACCGCTTCAATGAGGAGCTATAAGATTTTCAACTGGCACACTCAGGGACATCTTTGCGATCTCTTAGCCATCGTGCCAATTGGAGTAGGGGTTCTACGACATTCCCCAGATCCCGAGAGTTGCATCTCTCAAATTTCCAGACTTGTCGGGTGATTCCCTTAGGTCCGAATTTGAGCACCGAATTGTATTCCCGCCGGGTAAGCCTTGTGCTTCCATTGCACCCTTACGTGGCGCATAGAGTCACTACTCATTACACTATCCGCGTCGTCTGAACAACTGAACAACAACCTGGTTTTTACCCACCATACCTCATATAGTTCGTTGAACAGCCGCTAATCCACATTCAGGTCTGTCTGCCATTCTGGATTGGAGGCGATTAAATATCCCCAACACTGTCTACCTGTAGTGATTAGACGCCTTTGGAGTACTGAGTGCAGTTATTATGCCGCAACTGCTAAACTGGCCTTCAGTTTTCACTCCACAGCCCTTTCAATGAAACCGCCTCCCAGCACCTCGTCTCCACGGTAGAAAACGACGGCCTGGCCGGGAGTAATGGCCCGCTGGGGCTCCTGGAAACGAATCTCGGCCCAGTCGTCGTGTGGTACCAGCGTGGCCAGGGACTGGGAGGACTTGTAGCGTATCTTGGCCTCGACCTCGATAGGCCGCTCAATTAGTATGCCGGACAGGTAGTTAACATCACTGGCCCAAAGGGTGCTCTCCATCAGCCCCTCCGCGGGCCCCACCACCACACTGTTACTCTCCCTATCAAGGGACAGGACAAAGAACGGCTCCGTGGCATGGATGCCCAGGCCCCGGCGCTGCCCCACAGTGTAGTACTCAATGCCCTTGTGACGACCTAGGACGTTCCCTGAGATATCCACTATATCCCCTGGTGTTGGAACTGACCTTTCGGCGAGGAAGGAGCGGTAGTCGTTTGTAGGAATGAAGCATATCTCCTGGCTGTCGGGCTTGTTGGCCACTGGCAGACCCGCCTCTCTGGCGATGTCCCGAATCTCCGTCTTAGAATACTCCCCCACGGGCAGCATAAGGTGCTGCATCTGGTGAGGTCTCAGGTTGAACAAGACATAAGACTGATCCTTCAATGGGTCTATCCCTTTGAGGAGCCGCGTGTGTCCATTGGAGGAGTCCAGGCGGGCGTAGTGGCCCGTGGCCATATACTCGATGTCCAGGGCGCGGGCCTTCTCCATCAGGAAGTCAAACTTTATCTTATCGTTACATGCCAGGCATGGATGGGGCGTGCGGCCCCGCTGGTACTCGCTGACAAAGTAGTCGATGACGTGGGCCTGGAATTCCCGTTGGAAGTTCATCACGTAGTGGGGCGCGCCGATAATCTGACACACACGGCGGGCGTCCTCCACATCTTCTATTGTACAACAACCCTTCGAGTGGAGCGGCGCGTCTGGGCGATCGTCATTCCACAACTTCAGGGTCACGCCCACCACATCATAGCCCTCAGACTTCAGTAGGAAGGCGGCCACACAGGAGTCCACTCCACCGCTCATGGCTACCACGACCTTGCCCTTGCTCACTTATAGGTACCTCCTGACACCTGACTGCTGGGTATCTTCCGAAGCAGTGCAATCTCTCATGTCACCCTAAGCTGAGTCCCGGAGCGCTTGTGACATCTGCGAAGGATTTTGGGCATATGGTTTTGTTGGGATTTGCCTTAGCTTCTACGTCGCTTCGCTACTCAGCATTACAAGACCGTCTACTTACTACCTTACTACAATGGGACACTTATCATGTATATTCGAGGATAACTACTATGGCTATGGACAGTCAAGCGAAATAGTGAGACTGGCGTTGACCCCCTCTGAGCAACAAAGTAAACTGGAATAGAATGAATGACAGGACGCTGCTAGGAGCCGCTGAAGGAGCCCGCCTTGCGGTAGATGTTGCCTCTGAGAAACAGGCTACGGACATCGTGATGCTGGACATGCGCGGGCCCTTTGGTTTCACTGACTACTTTGTCATCCTCACCGCCGAGAGCCACCGCCAGATGCAGGTGCTGATAGAGGACATAGACCAAGCTTTGGACAAGGCGCAGATGAAAATCCACCATCGCGAGGGTACCACAGACGGAGGATGGGTACTAATGGACTACGGCAATCTGGTCGTCCACGTGTTCGCCCCCGAGGAAAGGGAGTATTACAACTTGGAACATCTCTGGCCTCAGGCCACCGTCCTGTTCAGGATTCAGTAACCCACTTGTCCACATCTCTGCAGTAGTTCAATATCTCGTCTGGTGAGAAGAAGAAGCCTATCTCCTGGGCCGCCGTCTCCTGGGAGTCTGAAGCGTGCACAAGATTACGTCCGATATCTAGCCCCAAGTCGCCCCGTATGGTCCCCGGCTGGGCCTGAAGAGGATTGGTGGACCCCACGGTATTGCGCACCATCTCCACCGCACTTCGACCTTCCAGAACCATGGCGACGACAGGGCCAGATGTGATGAAGTTCACCAAGCCCTCGAAGAATGGTTTCCCTTGATGTACGCCGTAGTGTCGCATGGCCATGTCCCTAGAAATCTGTAGCATTTTCATAGCCACTATTCTGAGACCCCGGGCCTCCAGGCGAGAGATAATGGCACCTGCAAGGGCACGCTGTACCCCATCGGGTTTGACAAGGACCAGTGTCTGTTCCATACTCAAATTCCCCTCCTGAGTTGTATGTCGTTTTCCTTGATATGACATTTGCTAAGCAGGACGACGTGGCGCCGTTATAGTGGGACGCCGCAGGTACCGTGGCTCCAGGCTGTATATGTCGTCTCGCTCACCTTGCTGAAACCGTTGGTATCCCATCTGAGCAAGGGTGACTGGACTCCTAGTGGGTGGCAACTGCTCTACAATCACCCCCTTCTCGCCCAAACCTTCCTCCAGAGCCGTGCCATAAATGGATACGCCCTCACCACAGAACAGGGTATGCTCTTGAATCCTGGAGCACAGCTCCTCTGGTGTCATAATCTGCTCCTCGCCGAGTTTGCTCCAGTTACCTTTACCTCCATCGTACAAAGCCATCGCCAACTCACCACGACCCATGTCAAGAATGGAGCAGACAGGCATACCCAGACCCCTGAATGGATATGCCTCAATATCCAGTGTGTTCAAGGCCACCAGGGGAATTCCCATGGAGGTGCTGAGGCCCTTCGCTGTGCTCATGCCTACCCTGAGAGCGCTGAAGCCTCCGGGGCCGGTCGCCAGGATAATGCAATCTACGTCCTGAAGGGCCGTACCAGTAGTTCTCAGTAGGTGCTCCACGGCGGGGAGAAGTTCCACGGAATGGTTCTGCCTAGAGAGCCACGAGTATTCGGCCAATATCTTCCTTTCCTGGGACAGGCCTACGCTAGCGTATCTGGTGGAGGTGTCTATGGATAGTTCCATGATGTTCTCAGGTGGCTTACCTAGTGTAGTGAATCACCTACGTGATTCTGAATCAAGCGAAGAATCTATGACCCAAGCCCTTCGCTACAATCTCAGAGTATCATAATGAAATCCCACTCGTTCATCTTAGCCTAGTTTCTCCCACTAGGAGACGTCGACTTGCTTAGCTCTTCATGTACCTGCGTCACCAGCCTCTCGTACCGTTCTCCGAGGGGCTCCAATCGTATGAGGCGCTCTTTCTCACCGTCAACCACCATGGTAACCAACAAACAGGATTGAGGGAACGCCTCCAGGGCTTTATCGGCCCACTCTATCACGGATACCCCGTCCCCTTCCAAGTACTCCTCCAGACCTAAATCCAAGACCTCGGCCAAATTTTCCAGGCGGTAGATGTCTATGTGATACAGGGCAAGTCGCCCACGATGAATGGAGACCAGCACAAATGTCGGACTCCGAACATACCCCTCAATCCCCAGCCCTCTGGCTATACCCTGGGTGAGACAGGTCTTGCCCGCTCCGAGATCGCCGCACAAAAGGAGGACATCTCCATACTCAGCATGGCGACCCAATGAAGCACCGATACGTCTGGTTTCCCCTGGGGAATTGCTTCTCAGAATCACAGGAGGCATCTATATCATCAAGCCATCCCAAAACTGAGTCTTGAGTTGGCAATCCTTCCAAGCAGAGAGTTGGGTGGCCTAATCCTAAATGTATTGTAGGATATTTGCGATACGTCCCCGAAATGATCCCAGCCATGTCGCTCTAATGGAAATGCCGCTCCTCGCTCATCCAGCACCTTTACTTCGCCAGGGTGATTGGCAACTATACGGCCAATGATGGCAGCCGACGGGCCAAGCCGGGTCACCGCCTCGGAGATTATCTCTTCACTACCCGCAAATAGCAGTTCGTAGTCCTCTCCTCCGTTGAGGGCAAGCTGAAGGAAGTCCTGTGGGAAGGCGTCCTTGAGGAAAGCGTCCACTGGCACACGGTCAGCATAGATTACAGATCCCACCCCGCTGTTGGCACACAATCTGGAGAGGTCGGCGGTCAGGCCATCGCTGATATCCATCGCGGTTTGTACTCCGTGCTGGACCAGGGTATTGCCCGCCTGAATCCGGGGTACCGGATGAGAGTGGGCCTCGTGTAAATGCCTACCGCTCTCCCCATCTAGTGCCGTGCCTTGTAGAAGGGATTGAAGACCGCCCGCGGCACATCCGAGGGGGCCGGTAACGGCGACCACGTCCCCAGATTGCGCACCATAACGAGTCAAAGCATGTCCAGTGGCAATACCCATTAGGGCAATCGTAATGAAGGTAACGGGTGAACGTACTATATCTCCACCAACGATTCGGCATTGGTACTCTTGGCACGCGGAAAGCATACCTCGGTAAAGCGCGTGAACGTCCCCCACATCCGTCTCTGGCTGAAGTCCCAGGGTTACCAGGGCATGGAGAGGCAACCCTCCCATGGCAGCGATGTCGCTGAGGTTCACTGCCAGGGCTTTCCATCCCAGATCTTCCCAGGTTGTGAAGTCGTGGCGAAAGTGGACGCCCTCCACTAATGTGTCAGTGGTCGCCAACTCCGTAGCCTCTGTAGTGTGCCAGGCAGCGGCATCATCACCAATACCAATGACCAGAGGGAAGGCCATCTCTCCAGATGACGGATTCCCATGGCAGAGCAATTCTTTTAGCGTCTGGATAAGGGCGAACTCCCCTATTTCTCGTACCTTCACAATCCGCATTATATCTTTCCCAAATCTGGGCCACAAGAGAAGCATGCTAAATTCAGCATTCCACACAAAGAAAGGACAAAGAGTTGTGAGAGTAGCAATGCTCGCCGACATCCATAGAAACCTAGAGACCTTCACTGCCGTTCTGGCCGTCTATGAGATCTGTTGAACGGACCACACTGTTGGATACGAGCCCAATCCTGATACTTGTTTTGATATGGCTCTACGTAGGAATGTGTCTTAGAGGCTGGGAATCATGCCATGGCCGCGGTGGAGAGAATCAATCAAAACTGACTGTCAAACCCTGCGCGACCCACGCTTTCTACTGGTCTACGATTGGATTCTAAATTGAACAGCCTGATGAACGCCTTCCTGAGACAACTGTTTACCTTTGCGAACTCGGCCAACATCCCCTTTTTCTCTCTCTTCGCTTCCCTCTGCAAATGCACCAAATGCATTGCTCGTACCATTCTCTTCTATCGCCCTGCATCGCCTCCACATGTTCCTCTCGGAATCTGCTAGGGTGTAGCGTGAGTCAATTCAGGCACTTGACACAAGCTTCGTTACATGTTAGCTTTCGCGGTAATTTTTGAGCGGTTCTCAGGGGAGTACGTGGGGCCCGCTAGCTCAATTTGGCAGAGCAACTGACTCTTAATCAGTAGGTTCTCGGTTCGAGTCCGAGGCGGGTCATGAGTATACAGCGGGGAAGTGTCGGAATTGGCAGACGAGCATGACTTAGGATCATGTGCCGCTAAGGCGTAGGAGTTCGAGTCTCCTCTTCCCCAGGAATTAAGAGAGACTGAACTCCACGATAGTAGCTTGGCACAAGTGGGAATTAGAAAAAGACACATCACCAAAATTGTACATCGTAACCGGAATAATGCTTGACAAGTCCACCGCTTAAGGAGGGAGAGGAAATTGGCCAAACTTCTGGAGGTTAGTGACCTCGCAACCTACTTCTTCACACCAGAAGGTGTAGTCAAGGCAGTAGACGGCATAACCTACGACCTGGAAGAAGGAGAAATCCTGGGGTTAGTAGGAGAAAGCGGGTGTGGGAAGAGTGTCAGCGCTCTGTCCATTATGAGGCTCATCCAGAGACCGGGAAGAAACGTTGCCGGAAAGGTGACCTTCGCCGGGCAAGACTTGCTGAACCTAAGTGACTCTGATATGCGCGCCATCCGTGGCAAAGACATGGCGATGATTTTCCAGGAACCCATGACATCTTTGAACCCAGTCCTGACAATCGGACGTCAGCTCACAGAGGCCCTGGTGTTGCACCTTAAGCTGGACAAACAAGCTGCAGATGATCGAGCTGGAGATCTGCTGGAAATGGTGGGTATCCCGGAAGGTAGAGGTAGGCTCGGTGACTACCCCCATCAATTCAGTGGCGGGATGCGTCAGAGAGTGATGATAGCCATGGCTCTGAGCTGCAATCCCAAGCTTCTTATAGCAGACGAGCCCACTACGGCTCTGGATGTGACAATCCAAGCCCAAATCCTAGAGCTTGTCCAACAGCTTGGCAAAGAGCTAGGAACCGCTGTGCTGGTCATCACCCACAACCTGGGAGTTGTGGCCCGCTACGCCGACCGGGTCAATGTAATGTACGCTGGGAAAATTATAGAGAGGGGTACCGCAAAGGAAATCTATGGCAACCCGAGGCATCCCTACACAATCGGTCTATTGGCATCCGTGCCTCGGCTTGACGAGCCTCGAAGGGAACAATTGGAGCCCATTGAGGGACTCCCCCCAGATCTTATAGGGCTACCAGCCGGGTGTGCTTTCAGGCCCAGATGCAAATACGCCATAGATCGGTGCGCTGTGGATATCCCCCCATTGGTAGAGGTGGCTGATGGCCACACCTCAGCTTGTTGGGTGTCCGACCAATTAGGCGCTAAGAATAGAGGATAGTATGCAACAGGAAGAAGTTCTGCTCGACGTTAAGAATCTGGTGAAATATTTCCCTGTAATGAAGGGTTTGGTGATCTCGAAAAAGGTCGCCGATGTCAAGGCAGTGGATGACATAAGCTTCTTTATTCGTAAGGGTGAGACCCTGGGAATGGTAGGCGAAAGCGGTTGCGGCAAAACAACCGCGGCACGAACTATCCTCCAGCTATATCGCCCCACCTCTGGACAGGTTGTTTTTGAGGGAACGGACCTAGCCACCATCAAGGGTCAGGAGTTGCGGCAAATGCGCCGTAGAATGCAGATGATTTTCCAGGATCCCTATGGATCCCTAAACCCCAGGATGAGTTGTGGATCCATCATCGGAGAGCCCTTGATAGTGCACAAGATGACCACAAGTCGCTCGGAGTACAGAGACCGGGTGGCAGAGCTCCTCACCACAGTGGGGTTGAACACTCATATGGCCAACAGATTCCCCCACGAGTTCAGCGGGGGACAGCGACAGCGCATAGGTGTGGCCAGGGCCCTGGCGGTGAGGCCGAATTTCATCGCCTGCGACGAGCCGGTATCCGCTCTGGACGTGTCCATCCAAGCCCAGCTTATAAACCTATTGGAAGAGCTTCAACAGAGCTTCGGCCTGACCTACCTCTTCGTCGCTCATGACCTCTCCGTAGTACGACACATAAGCGACCGGATAGTAGTGATGTACTTGGGTAAAATCGCGGAGATTGCCGACCGTAACGAGTTGTACGAGAATCCTCTGCACCCCTACACAAAAGCCCTGCTCTCCGCAGTACCAATCCCAGACCCCATAGTGGAAGCTACTCGGGAGCGGATAGTCCTCACAGGAGACGTACCGAGTCCACTACGACCGCCTCCAGGATGCGTTTTCCACCCCCGGTGCCCAGTTTCCATAGACGAATGCACTGGTACACATTCACAGGATTTGACCAATGAGAGTGGTGTCCCATACCTGAGGGAGGTATCCCCAGACCACTGGGTCTCATGCATACGCGTATAGCCCGCCATTAACTAATGGTCAACGAACCGAGGGGGAGCATCTTGCTCCCCCTCGGTTCGTTGAAACACCATCCTCCCGCGACAGAAATACCCATTAGATTCAGGTGGCTTTGGCCTGATGGCTCTATTTTTCAGAGGCCCGCTATGCTAGGATGACTTCGATATGGATATCAGCCGCATCCGTAACTTCTGCATTATCGCCCACATAGACCACGGCAAATCCACTCTAGCAGACCGCTTACTGGAACACACTGGCACCATAAGCCCCCGCGAGATGACAGAGCAGTTCATGGACCAGATGGACCTTGAGCGTGAGCGAGGAATCACCATCAAGGGCAAGGCCGTCAAGATGGCTTACCACGCCAGTGATGGAGAATACCAGCTCAACCTTATTGACACGCCGGGGCACGTGGACTTCGGCTATGAAGTATCCAGAGCTCTGACCGCCTGCGAGGGGGCCATTTTAGTAGTGGACGCAGCCCAGGGCATCCAGGCACAAACTCTGGCCAATGTTTACCTGGCCTTGGAGCATGATATATCCATAATCCCTCTGGTGAACAAGATTGACCTACCTGTGGCCCAGCCTGAGATGGTCTCACAGGAGTTGCAACAGGCCTTTGGCTTCAAGGAAGATGAAATCCTCTTCGCATCCGCCAAAGACGGCACAGGGATAGAGCACCTCCTAAAAGCAATTGTTCACCGGGTGCCCCCTCCAGAGAGCGATTCTGACTCCCTGAGAGCTCTTGTCTTCGATTCCGCATATGACCCTTACAAAGGTGTGGTTGCGTACGTCAGGCTCTTTGATGGCTCCATCGGAAAGGGGTCCCAGCTGCTGATGATGGCAACCGGTTCTAAGGGCGACATCCTGGAGGTTGGAAGTTTTCTCCCACGCCTGACTCAAATGAACAGGCTTCACGCTGGAGAGGTGGGATATATAGCCACCGGGCTTAAGAACGTCAAGGAGTGCAGGGTAGGAGATACCATCACTCTCGCTGAACGACCCACGGCGGAGCCTCTGCCAGGATATCAGCCGCTGAAGTCAATGGTCTTCGCGGGTCTCTATCCCTCGGATGGGGACGAATACCTTGCCCTACGCTCCGCCCTTGAAAAATTGCAACTGAACGACGCAGCTCTAAGCTATGAGCAGGAGACCAGCTCTGCCCTCGGTTTCGGATTCCGATGCGGCTTTCTGGGACTCCTCCACATGGAGATAGTCCAGGAGCGTTTGGAACGGGAGTACGGCCTGAATCTGCTGATAACAGCGCCCAGCGTAGCCTACCAGGCAATCATGGACGATGGCACCGAAATCGTGGTGGATAGTCCAGCCAAGCTCCCCCCAATACAGAGGGTTGTCGCAATGAAGGAGCCCTTGCTTGACCTGAGCATTTTAGCGCCGGCCCGATTCATCGGCACTGTAATGGAGCTGGTTACGGCGCGCAGGGGGGAGTTCCAGCGCATGGAGTACCTGCAAGGATCAGCACCACAGGAAAGTGAAAACCACTCGCCCTCCGATGCACGTGTGCTCCTGGAATACCGGGCACCCCTGTCCGAAGTGCTCATGGATTTCAATGACCAGCTCAAATCTCGTACCCAAGGATACGCCTCCATGGATTACTCCTTCCACAGCTATCAGTTGGCACCCCTTGTTAAGATGGACCTCCTTGTGAACAACCAGCCAGTAGATGCCCTGTCGTTAATCCTTCACCGTGACAAAGCCCAACATCAGGGAAAGGCCTTGGTGGAGAAGCTGAGAACGCTGATACCACGACAGCTCTTCGAAGTGCCCCTCCAGGCCGCCGTGGGGAACAGAATCATCGCCAGGGAGACCATACGTGCACTGAGGAAGAACGTCCTGGCCAAGTGCTACGGGGGTGACATAAGCCGAAAGAGGAAACTGCTTGAGAAGCAGGCCGAAGGAAAGAAACGGATGAAGCGGGTGGGGAACGTGGAGATTCCCCAGGAGGCTTTTCTGGCCCTGCTCAAGCTGGAGCGGTAGAGCTATAAGTTAAATTCGGTGCCCAGAGCCCGCTTGCATAATCACTTAATGGCAATATGATTGGGCGGGTCCTGGCCTAATTCTCCTCCTCACTCTACAACCTGGGCTGGTTATAATAAGTGAGATGCAAATAGCTGTGTGCCACGGTTCACGGGATGTCCAGTCCATTTATGTGTTCCTCGCTCTCGTACTGGCTGTCTAGATGGGCGATTCCTGTCTGCTGATTGTCACTTGCTCTGAGTGCATAAACGAGGTATGGAGCACCAACTCCCTTCGCTCAGCCAGCGGTCACTTTACCGTGTCTGACCCCCACATCAACCACTTCCATGAGCGTTTCCATGGCGCAAATGCAGAATCCACACTGGCCTCTGCCAACTAAACAGGGATGCTATTGTCGTTATGCCAAACGACTATATCTACACCCAATTCCTTCAGTACGTTGGAAGCTTCGCCATTCGAGTTGTGCGTAAGGACTCATATCTGATGCCCATTAGTCAATAGCACGTCGGTGACAGCCCAACACTGTGAGCCGATTGCACTTGTTACCAAAATAAGTCGCGTGCTCAGTTAATGACCATTACATCCCGGATAGCATCTCCACATTATAGCCCGCCACTACGGCGTCCTCCCTGCACCCCTGGACATACTGGACTACCCGGGAGAGCATTTCATTAGCATGACTGGAGTCGTTAGTGACGCAGCATATGCCTATGGTAGCCACCTTCCAACTATCGTTGTGGTCAACCTCAGCAATGGCCACGTTGAAGCGACTCTGCACCCGTTCAACTACTGAGCGAAGAATTCTGCGCTTGTCCTTCAGGGAGTGACTGGCAAACAAGGCCAAATCTATCCTACAGACCCCTATGTGCATGTGCTAAGACTCCATCTCTTCTTTAGCGGCAGCATAGATATCTCGGAGGCCTGTAGTGCCGCTTGGGGAAATTGGGTGGACTGCTATCATCTGCCGTTGTCTCTTGCCGTCGGTAGCCCCCACCAGAAACTGGAACTCTCCAGTTTCAGACGGCATCCCTTGCCTGGTCAAGACCACCCGCGTGTAGGGAAACAGTGAATCCATAATGGCCATGAACCGCCATGTGCTTCCACCATCGGCACTTAACGCCACCTTAGATATACCCCTATCGCCAGCGAAGGATTTGCCACCCACGATTACCTCTTCATTAGTGAGGTGTTTGCCATTATCCGACACTCTGGCCTGGAAAATGGTCTTCACCTAGGCCTTCATCGCCCCATTCATTCTGTTTCCAATATCCCAACACATCGCGGTCTATCACCTCCAGTATAGATGGAATAACGGAGAACACCCAGGTCGAACTAATATCTATTAAGTACTCTCTGTCAGGATATCTAGGAGTGGAACTATGCTCAGCAACAACCGCAGAATAATCATGGAGAGAATCACAAATATCCCCGTATTCAGGCCCGCTAGGGCGCCTTATATCAAAGAGCGTTGGATCACCCCGTATCCTTAGGTATCATTGCCAGTGACATACTCTCAGTTTATCAATAAGATGTAAGAATATGAACAACCAATGTTTAGCCCCCGCGAGGCCAAGGTAATCAAGTCATGCCTTCTCTCTATATAGTTGCTACTCCAATAGGAAACCTGGAGGACATCACCTTCAGAGCGCTACGTGTCTTGAAGAACGTACGTCTCATCGCCGCCGAGGATACACGCACAACACGCAAGCTCCTATCCCACTACGACATTCATACTCCTTTGACCAGCTACCACAACCATAACAAAGTGCAGAAGATACCAGTGATTATTAAGGCTTTGGAAGAAGGTGACGTGGCCCTGGTCTCCGATGCTGGCACACCTGGCATCAGTGATCCAGGGCTTGAACTGGTACGGGCTGCTGTAGAAAGCGAGGTCTCGGTAGTCTCCATTCCCGGTCCCTCAGCGGTGATAACTGCCCTAGCTGCCTCGGGTATGTACGCGGAGCACTTCCTGTTCCTGGGATTCCCATCCCGTAGAAAAGGGGAGAGGCGAGAATTGCTCAAATCAGTGGCCAAACTGCCTTACACCATCGTCTTATTCGAAGCGCCCCACCGTCTACGAAGGACGCTGAGCGACTTGCAAGAGGTGCTGGGAAACAGGTCAATGGCAGCAGTCCGAGAGGCCACCAAACTCTACGAGGAGGTGTTCAGGGGCACAGTGTCCCAGTGCCTGAATTACTTTAGCCAGCCCCGTGGCGAGTTCACACTGATTGTCGATGGCAGACCCAAAGGAGAAACACCTTCGCCACTAGAGGCCGAGGAGAGGCTCCGGGCGCTACTCAAACAGGAGTTGTCCAGCAGAGAAGCTAGGGAGCAAGTGGCCTCGGAAACCGGTTTTCAACGCCGAGAAATATACCGTATGTGGCTGAAGGTGAGAGAAGGCGCGGAGAATTGAAGCCGTTCCAGAAGTCTGCCGCCAATGTCATTGCGAAGTCCGCCGAAGAAGAGTTGTGGCAAGTCGAATGAGGGGTGCGACCCACATTCATACCTCTTCGTCGGCTGTCGCCTCCTGGCAAGCATAATTTGTTGATATACTTCAAGGACACCAAGACGAAAAGCTGTTTCCACGGCACATCCGTGGTATGTAATCACGCTATCCCACTCCCATCTACTATGCTACAATACGCAGAACATTTTCTCAATCTCAATACGGCAGGGACCGATGTCCGAACGCATTCTTATTGGCGTGGCATGGCCATATGCCAACGGCCCTCTCCATATGGGTCATATCGCTGGCTGCTACCTAGCAGCAGACATATTCGCACGCTACCACCGCCTCAAGGGAAACCAGGTGCTCATGGTCTCAGGCAGCGACCAACACGGCACCCCAATTACCCTGAGAGCTGAACAGGAGGGCATTTCTCCCCAAGATGTGGTATCGCGATACCATCGGGACTTCCTCAAATCCTGGGAGCAGCTTGGCATATCCTTTGACCTCTTTACTAGCACTGGCACGGAGAACCACCGAACAACAGTGCAGCACATTTTTCAAGTGCTCCAGGACAAAGGCTACATATACACCGACACCACTCCTCTGCCATACTGCTATACTTGCCGACGTTTTCTGCCAGACCGCTACCTGAAGGGCACCTGCCCCTTCTGTGGCAACCTTGACACCCGGGGAGACCAGTGCGACAACTGTGGCAAACCAATGAACCCTGAAGACCTCATAAACATGACGTGCCGTATCTCTGGAGATACCCCGGAGATACGAAGCTCGGAACACTTCTTCTTCAAGCTCAGCGCCTTTCAGAAGCCCCTTCTTGCATGGGTGCGGGAGCAAAAGCACTGGAGACCCAACGTACTGAACTTCACCCAGCGATATCTGGAGGAGGGTCTGAAGGACAGGGCGATAACCAGAGACCTGGATTGGGGCGTCCCAGTGCCTGTGCCAGGATACGACGAGAAGCGAATCTACGTGTGGTTCGAGGCCGTCATTGGCTATCTGTCCGCTTCCAAGGAATGGGCAAGTACACAGGGGCAACCGGAGGCCTGGATGCCATTCTGGGAGGACGATACCAGGGGATACTATTTCATGGGTAAGGACAATATCGTCTTCCATACCATAATCTGGCCCGCAATGCTTATGGGCTATGGGGGTTTAAATCTCCCATACGATGTGCCCGCCAACGAATTCGTAACCCTGGAGGGCCAGCAACTATCCACCAGCCGAAACTGGGCCGTATGGGTCCCCGACTATCTAGCCAATTACGAGCCAGACCCCCTTAGATATCACCTGTCCATTACTATGCCAGAAACCAGCGACTCAAATTTCTCATGGCACGACTTCGTACGCCGAAACAACGACGAGTTGGTAGCCACCTATGGCAACCTGGTACATCGCGTCCTCACCTTCACATACCGCAGCTTCCAGGGGCGCATACCCCAACCGGGAGAAATGGACGAAGCTTCCCAGGAATTCCTCGCCAGGGCTGACCAGCTATTCCAAGACATTGACCACAATCTGGGCCTCTGCCACTTCCGGAGCGCCCTGATAGCCACAATGTCCCTGGCCCAGGAGGCCAACAGATACCTGGACAGCAAGGAGCCCTGGAAAACCATGAAGGATAACCCTCAGGACACGGCCACAACCCTCTGGGTCACCTTGTCGGTCATCAACTGCCTCAAAACCGCTCTCCATCCCTTTCTACCCTTCAGCTCTGAGAAATTGCATCGGATGTTGGGGTTCACCAATTCCATCGCGGAAAATGGATGGAGATGGAATCCCTCAATTGATGCACTCCCTCCGGGGCAGAATATGGCCGAACCCAACCCTCTCTTCTCCAAGCTGGAGGAGGAGATAGCGGTGGCCGAAGTGGAACGCCTGGGCCAGACTGTTGAATAAGGGTCGTTGTGAGTTAGGAGCCAGTTGAATACACTCTCCCTCTACGGACAGATACAGGACGAGCTAGAGGCCGTAGAAGAAAAGCTCATCAGCATTGGTAAGCAAAGCTCCTTCGCAAAACCCTCTCTTCTCGTGGAACTCCTAGGCCACGTCCTAAAAGCACCAGGTAAACGGACCCGTCCTGCCATCACGATCTTGGCCTCCAAGCTCCACCCACACGACCACGAACTACCCATCATCATGGCCGGGGCCGTAGAGCTACTCCACATAGCCACCCTGATACACGACGATACAGTGGACAACTCTCCAGTCCGCCGAGGTACGGCCACTGTCAGCAGCAGGTGGGGTGAGAACGTGGCCGTATTATTGGGGGACTACGTCTTCGCCACCTCTGCTACCATGGTGTGCGACACTAATAACGTCCGGGTCATTCGGCGCTTCTCGGAGACCATCATGGAGCTCTCTAGCGGCGAGCTTTCGGAGATATCCTCAGCCTTCAACTGGGATATCTCACGGCAGTCCTATTGGCAGAGGGTCTACGACAAGACCGCATCCCTTTTCTCCACAGCCTCCGAGTCTGGAGCCGTCCTAAGCGGCGCTCCGGAGAGCCTCGTACAGTCCCTGAAGTCATACGGCTATAACCTAGGGATGGCCTTCCAGGTAGTGGACGACATCCTAGACTTCCAAGGGACCGAGGAGGAGATAGGCAAGCCCGTGGGCAACGACCTGCTCCAGGGAACGATCACCCTGCCCTCCATCCTGCTCATGGAGCGGTACCCAGACGACAACCCAATAAAAAGGCTATTCGAGAACATAGAAGCCGATGGTAACCTGAAGCAGGCCATCGAGATGATTCAGAACTCGGACATCATCCCCCAATCTTATTCCGTGGCCGCCGACCTGTGCCACAAGGCCACCCAGGCCCTCGAACCTATTCCGGACTCCTCCTACAAGCGCTCGCTAGTGGACCTGGCCGCCTACGTGATGGAACGGCGGTACTAGCCCGAGAGTGCCAGCCTGGAATCGGGCATCCTAGATAAGCCGCGGGATAATCAGGACGCCTGAATGAAAAGTATACAGTGATATCTGCCCCGATTGCCTCAATTTTTGAAGTCGTTACTACGCCGTCATCATTGTGGCGTCTGGAGAGCTTAAACTCCTGAGAATCACGGCTACTTGTAACCAATCCCGACGTCATTGATTCCTTGACGCAATAATGCGTGAAGCGTAGCCTTCAGTTCAAATGAGGAAGAAGGAGCAACTTTTCCTTAATTGGAGCAGCAGTCAAAGCTATCCTACCCTTCACCTCTCCCATACCACCTTCCCACTCGCTACCGTCATCACCACGCGGATGTCCTTGATTGCCTCAGAGTCAACGACTGTGGGGTCTCGGTCCAATAAGGCTAGATCAGCCCACTTGCCATCTTCAACTGAACCAGTGACGCCATCTTCAAAGGACGCGTAAGCACTGCCTAGGGTATACATGCTCAAGGCCTCCTCTACACCCACTGCCTTGCCGGACAGCAATGCGTCGCCCGACTCCGCTGTCCGAGTTGCCGCGGCGTATATCCCCATCATGGGATTCATCGGAATGACCGGGGCATCAGAGCCTGCAGCCAGACGAACGCCGGCAACCCTCATAGAACCAATTGGGTACAGCCAGGGCAACCTATCGCCAGGGACTTCGGCCAGATAGCGCTCCCCACTGTAATATAGAAACCCCGGCTGCGTGACCACCAAAATTCCATTGAGAGCCAGCTTATTTATCAAACGAGGCGGGCACTCTGAGCAATGCTCTATGCGATGTCGAAGAGCGCCGGGGACACTCCCCTCCGCGCCCAGAAGTATGGCATCTATGGCCTCCTCTACCGCTTCAGCCTCCACGGCATGAATGGCGACCTGAAAGCCACCAAGATGGGCATTTCTCACCAGCCGCCGCAACTCCTCTTTGGGCGGCTGAAGGACCCCGGTAGTCATGGTAACCACAATCTTAACCGCCCCCAGGCGCAACCCATGTGCCCTATAGCCAAAGCTAAATCCCCCTTGGACGAACTGATGCACATGGCTGGCTCCAGCCATTAACGTTACCGCCGGCGTGAGCAGTCCCCCCTTCTTGAAATCAGTGAACATCTCCCACCGCTCCAAATCGTTGCCCGGGTTCGCGTCCTGTATGGAGGTGATTCCCAAGGCAAGGCACAAATCATTGAACAGTCCGATGCCACTCTGGATCTCAACATTAGACAGGGATGGTATCACTCCATCCAGGTATTCATTCATCTCCAGGAGAAGTCCCGTGGGCTCGCCAGTCCCCTCCTCTCGCTCTATGATGCCGCCGGGTGGGTCTGGAGTATCTCTATAGATGGACGCCAGGGCTAAAGCACGAGTGTTGAGCACCATCGCGTGGCCTGATCTGTGAAGAAGCCTTATCGGGTGGTCCGAAGTCGCCTGGTCCAGGTCCCACCGGTTGGGATGCCGGCGCTCCTGCAGATAGAACTCATTGTAGCCAGTCCCTCGAATCCATGCATCGTTAGTGACTTGGGTAGAGCGCGTCTCCAGTTTCCCCTTGATATCCTCTATTGACGATACCGTTGCAGGACTGCAATCCACCGCCAAAAGGGAAGCAACTGTGGCCAGCACGTGGCAGTGAGCGTCATTGAAGCCCGGGATTAGTGTAGCGCCCTGGCAATCTATGGCCCGTGCAGGCCGTTCACAGGTTCCAAGGGGTGGCTCACCTGGGCCTACGCCAATTATCCTCCCCTGGCCTATCGCCACCCAGGAGGCCCTAGGCATCAAGTGGTTCATAGTAAGAACATTGACATTGTGCAAAAACAGGTCTGGAACAGCCCGAGACATAACTATCGCTATCGTAGGTTGCGCTGGTATTGCTGACGTCGGGCAGTAGCGAACTGCTCCTCAGCGTGGTAAGAACTGCGCACCAGAGGGCCGGAGGCCACATGACGAAATCCCAGGCGCTCCCCCTCACTTCGCAGTTCCTCGAACTCATTCGGCGTGTAGAACTTGGCCAGGGGATAGTGCTTGGCAGAGGGTCTCAGATATTGCCCAATGGTTAGGAGGTCGCAGTCAACCGAGCGAAGGTCCTTCAAGGTCTGGATTATCTCGTCCCACTCCTCACCGAGGCCGACCATCATCCCAGACTTTGTTACGGCTTCGGGCGCGATCTCCTTGGCCCTGGCCAGTAGCTCCAGGGATTGCCAATAATCTCCCCTAGGACGAACAGAGTGGAACACCCTTTCCACAGTCTCAATGTTGTGATTGAGGACGTCTGGGGCAGCCCGCATCACCGTGTTCAGGGCGGGCATGAACCCCTGGAAGTCGGGAATAAGCACCTCTACCTGGCACTCTGGCAACCTCCGGCGTATCTGGCGGATGCAACTGGCAAAGATGAATGCACCTCCATCTGGGAGATCATCACGGTCCACCGAGGTTATAACACAGTATCGCAGGCCCAGACGCTCTACCGTACGAGCCAGGCGTTGCGGCTCCTCCATATCTACAGTCAGTGGCCTACCTGTGGTTACAGCGCAGTAACGGCAGGAGCGAGTACATATGTCTCCCAGAATCATAAAGGTAGCGCTGCGGTTGCCCCAGCACTCCCCGATGTTAGGGCAATGAGCTTCTTCGCAAACGGTATGCAACTCACCCTGTTTCAGCAAGTTCTGCACATCAATGAAGTCTGCCCCACCAGGCATTGGCACCTTGAACCAGGGAGGAAGACGTCGGCGAGGGCTCTGGGTAGTTTTCACAATCTGTCTCATGCAAGAATATCATATCAAACTAGGTGTATTCTGTCTGCCTCCGAGGATAGAAATCCCTCTTAAACGGCACGGCTGACAAGGTTGACCTACCCCATCACGGAAGCTATAATGCTTCCAAAAGCTAGAGTCAGGGGGATAGGAGTTGGCTAACGAGACTGGGAAGAGATACGCTTGTAAGAATTGCAGCTCCGAGTTCATCGTTACGACGGGTGGCGATGGAGAGATGTCATGTTGTGGGGAGCCGATTCAGAGAAAGTAGATACCAAAAGGTCTCCTCTGTTCCAAGACACCAGAAACAGAGGACGGAGGTTTAACATGGCAAATCAGCTTGGCAAGAGGTACCAGTGCCAAACGTGCGGCACAGTTACACTGTGCACCAAAGCCGGTGACGGCCCTGTAATGTGCTGCCTCGCGGAGATGGATCTGCAGGACCCGCGCAAACTACCCTCTTCGGACTAGAGTTCATTTCAAGAACACACAAGGACTTCCTGGGGAAAGCTGATAGATTCCAGCAGGGCGAAACGGCCATTTCAAGACATGGTTTTGAAGTGGCCTATGTTTTCCTAGGAGGTTCATCGTATCGAGCAAAGCATGAACGCCTTTCAAGTCCTTCACATCCTGTGGAGTGGCCTTGCAACAACATTAAGGGCCGTCGACTGACTTGTTAGCCATCCCCAATAGGATGGTAGGATACACCCTACAGCCTCACGAGGCGTCTAGATGGATAAATCATGCTCACCGTGTAAGCGCGTGCTATAATGGTTCAGCTAAATTAGGATTCATACTCTTCATCCTCTAATGAGCATCGGCAAGGGGGCGTGATGACATCGCAGGCTCTCTCGGACGTACGAGTCCTGGATCTTACGCAGCACATATCAGGTCCCTACTGCACCAAGATGCTAGCGGACTATGGTGCCGACGTCATTAAGGTAGAGCGGACCTACGGCGGTGACGTGACTCGCAGAATGGGCCCTTTCCCAGACGACATCCCACACCAGGAGAAGAGCGGCCTCTTCCTACACCTGAACACCAATAAGCGAGGGGTAACCCTTAACCTGAAGAGCGAGATTGGGAAGCAGGCCTTCCTAGAGCTAGTCAAGCTGGTGGACGTGGTGGTTGAGAATTTCGCACCCAGAGTACTGCCTTCCCTGGGATTGCCTTACGAGAAGATGGCAGAGACAAATCCCCAGATTATTCTGGTCTCCATCTCCAACTTCGGTCAGACGGGACCATATCGGGACTACAAGGCCAGCGAAATCATACTGCACGGCATGGGGGGTAATCTCCGAAGCCTGGGGTTGCCTGAGCGGGAGCCCACCAAGTACGGCACCCAGGTGGCACTTCGACAGGCTGGGTTGATAGGTGCAACGGCTACCATGGCGGCCCTCTTCGCCAGAGAGGCACGCGGAGAAGGTGAACACGTAGACGTCTCCATCTTCGAAACCCAGGCTGGCACCCAGGACCGAAGGGCCCCACAGGTTATAACCGCCCAGTTTGTGAACCAGGTATTTCCGCGACGGGTTCCTGGATCAACAATGGCCTCGGGGACCATGCCATGCAAGGATGGCTACATCACGCTGAGTGGTGGTGGTAACAGATTCCCCCGGATGGTGGAAATGCTGGAGCAGCCGCAACTGTTGGAGGATCCTAGATTCGCAACACCAGAGGCCCGCAATAATCCAGAGAACACGGACGCCTTTAACCAAGGAATCTTGATGCCCTGGCTAATGCAACACACTATGGAGGAGGCCTGGGCTCTGGCCCAGAAGTCCCATGTTCTCTCTGGCCCAATATACACTCCAGAGGCCCTCCTAGCCGATAAGCATTTCCAGAATCGCGGGATGTGGGTGGATGTAGACCACCCTGTGGCAGGTAAGTACACCTATCCTGGCCGCCCCATCATAATGGGGGAGACACCGTGGCAATTGAGGCGGCCAGCACCACGGCTTGGGGAGCACAATGAAGAAGTGTACAGCGAGTCTCTAGGATACGGTAAACAGGACCTAACACGACTGCGTGGACTAGGTGTAATCTAATGGGCGCTATGGCACCACAGGAGAAGACATGAGCACTCTACCTCTGGAAGGGATACGAATCGTAGAGTTGACCCACATCTACGCCGGCCCATACGCTTCCATGCATCTGGCAGACTGGGGAGCTGAGCTCATTCGGCTAGAGACAATACAGTCGCTGGTTGGAAGCACCCGGGGCCAGTATGCGCGGGTTACCCAGGATATGGTGGACCAAGCCAAGGCTTCGGGATCAGGAGCTGGGATGGTCTTCCCAAACTGGGACCCAGGCCCCCGCCCTTGGAACCGGTCAGCGAGCATGACCTCAACTGGTCGAAACAAGCTGAGCGTAACCATAGACCTGCTGAGGCCAGAAGGACGGGAGATTCTGGGCCGACTGCTCCGGAAGACTGACGTCTTCATAGAGAACAACGTGCCGGAAACCATGGATAAGCTGAATATCACATACGAATGGCTCCAGGAACTTAATCCGCAGATTATCATGGTCAGGATGCCGGCCTTTGGCCTGACTGGTCCGTACACCAATTTCCGTTGCCTTGGATCACACGTGGATGGCGTGTCAGGCCACTCCTTTAGCAGGGGCCACCCCGATGAGCCACCATCGCGGCGAGGAGAGACAGTGGCAGCAGACTCAGCTGCTGGAGCATCGGGTGCCTTCGCTGTGTTCATGGCCCTATGGCACCGTAGACGCACGGGCAAAGGACAAATGGTGGAGATGAGCCTGGCAGAGAACTTCATACCCTTCATGGCTGAGTCGATTCTAGACTTTGGCATGAACGGCCGAATCCGGGAGACTATAGGAAACCGAGACTACAGGATGGCCCCCCACGGCGTCTATCCCTGTAGGGGCGAGGATAAGTGGATGACTCTGGCAGTTGGAACAGATGAGGAGTGGCAGGGACTCTGCCAGGTTATGGGCAATACAGAACTGGCACTGAACCCCCACTTCGTGGACGCCAACTCACGTTGGAACAACCAGGACCAACTAGATGTCATAGTCAGCGAGTGGTCGCGGCAACAGGACCATCGTGAGGTCTTCCAGCGACTCCAAAGATACGGGGTGCCGGCGGGGCCCATCCTAGACGAGTTGGAGGCGCTGGAAGACCCGCACATGATACAACGAGGCTACTATCAGCCCCTGGACCACCCGGAGATGCCCACCCTGCAATACCACGGTCCACTATGGAGTATGTCCAAGACATCCAACAAGCTGCGGCGGCCCCCACCCCTGCTGGGAGAACACAACCCATATGTATACAAAGAGGTTATTGGAGTCTCCGATGAGGAATACAGCCAGTTGGAAGCGGAGGGGCAAATTGGAATGGACATCCTACGGGATACGCCTTGAGGCAAGCGCAGTATCGTATCCAACCCAGCCTCGCTCTACAGTGCTCCTTGTCCATCCATGTGACCAATCCGGCCAGATGAGGGCGAGACACCGCCGCGGAAGAACTATCACATGACCGAGATGACCGCCAAAACCATCGCCACAGCTGCCCGCAAGATTCACGACAACATCGAGCGGGTCATAGTTGGCAAAGCAGAGGGAGTGGAGTTGGTGCTTGTGGCAATTCTCTGCGAAGGCCATGTTCTCATTGAGGACGTACCAGGCATTGGAAAGACATTGATGGCCAGGTCCGTCGCTCGCTCCCTGGGCTGCACATTTCGCCGTATACAATGCACGCCTGACCTGCTCCCATCAGACGTAACTGGCACCTATATCTTCAATCAAAGGACCAGCGACTTCGAGTTCCGCGCTGGCCCCATATTCTCCCAGGTACTATTGGCAGACGAAATCAACCGAGCCACTCCACGGACACAGTCGGCCTTTCTGGAAGCCATGGAGGAACGCCAGGTAACCGCGGAAGGGGAAACGAAGCCCTTGCTCCGCCCTTTCATAATGCTGGCAACCCAGAACCCCGTAGAGTTGGAAGGCACCTTTCCCCTTCCGGAAGCACAGCTTGACAGATTCCTGATGCGGGTGCGAATGGGGTATCCCAACGAAGCACAGGATGAACTGATTTTGGAGCGCTTTGCTCAGTTCAACCCCATAGAAGACCTGGCCCCTGTCCTCTCGGCAAAGGACCTCCTGAAGCTACAGGAGGCCTGCCGTAGCATCATGGTGGATCCCGACGTTCGTCAGTACATCATCAAACTGGTGCACGCCACACGAGCCCATCCCCAGGTGGAGCTGGGTGCAAGCCCCCGTGCCATGCTGGGTCTGTTCCGCACGTCCCAGGCCTTGGCGGCTATCCGTGGTCGTAGCTACGTCATCCCTGACGACGTCAAGCACCTTGCGATTTTCGTGCTGGAGCACCGAATCGTACCCCATGTCCAGAGCCATCTGCGAGGCCACACCTCCGCAGATATTCTGCGTGAAGTGCTGGACTCCGTACCAGTGCCAGTGGAGCCAGGTATGAGAGACTAGAGATGAAGGGAGGTGCCTGGCTCTTTATAACCTTGGCACTGGTACTGGCCGCCATGGCCCTTCAGCAGGCATTGCTTCTTCTGGTGGCCCTGCTCTTCTTCCTCGTTTCCAGCATCACTAGGCTCTGGGCCCGTTATGCCCTGGAGCACGTGGAGTATGGTCGCGGGCTTAGCACCAGCAAGGCTTTCTTCGGCGATACCATAATCCTGGATACCCGCATAACCAACGGCAAGATATTGCCCCTACCCTGGGTCCATGTCCAGGATGAGGTGCCCCAAGAACTGACATTCCTAAGACATCAAACTACCCCAGGCCATAGACATGGGAGGGCAATCCTATCCAGTTTCTTGTCTCTTGGATGGTATCACAGACTCACCCGCAGGTACTCGGTGCAATGTCTCAAACGAGGATATTTTACCTTCGGGCCCAGCACCATAAGGTCTGGGGACCTCTTAGGCTTTTTCAGCAACGAGATCGCCGAAGAGAAGCTGGATTACCTACTGGTTTACCCCCGGATTGTCTCATTAGAAAACCTGGGCATCCCGTCAAAGGCACCCTTCGGAGAACTTCGAGTTAGACGCCACCTCTTCGAGGACCCTGTGCGGGTGGTCACCACCCGGGAATACGCTCCTGGCGACCCCCTGAAGCACATCCACTGGAAGGCCACTGCACGTCTGATGCAGCTGCAGAGCCGCGTATTCGAGCCTACCACCACCGTGGACCTAGCACTGTTCCTAGATGTACGCACGGTGGAGGCACCCCTCTGGGGCCGAGTGGAGCAACTCCTGGAGACGGCTGTCATTGCCACGGCATCCATCGCCAGCCACGGCATCGAGAAGGGGTATCGTGTTGGCCTCTACGTCAACGAGCCCTATCTGTTCAAGAACGGCCTAATCAAACTCCCCTCTTCTGACCACCCAGACCAGCTTCAGCGAGTACTGGAGGCCCTGGCTCAGGTCCAGGGATGGCCCTTGTTTCCCCTGGAACAGATATTGAACAGGGAGGCACGGAACGTCCACGGGGCCGCCACACTGGCAGTAATAACCGCTGAGCCCAGCGAGTCGCTTCTCGCCTCCCTACATCGCTTTCGAATGGCTGGAAGACGAGTGGTGCTGATCCTTGTGGGAGACAGGCTGAGCGGCTTCAGTCTAGACGGCATCCCAGTATACTCCGTCTCCGACCAAGTATACTGGAGAGAGTTGGAATCGGTGCAATTACACCAGGCACGTCAGATGGGGCAGCAATGACAATCCTACGAGGTATGGAACCTAAGAGCGCCATTCCTATGCTCGCCGTTCTGATAGAGGTCCTATGGATATACCCCTGGTTCGTCTGGATGAGCGAGTGGGAGGTGTTGGAGTGGACCGAGCCCCCCATAGCTCTAGGAAGCGCCATGGTGCTGTTGGTAGTCGCCGAGGTACTGTCAAACCATTCCATGATCAGAAACTGGTCCATAGGCCGTACCTACCTGATGGTGGTCCCAACCCTGGTGCTTCTGCTAGGAGTGGTGGTACGCCTGGACATGGGCAGTGGATATGTCCTATGGGACCTTGGCTGGATACAGTACGCCATGGAGCGGATATCGCCCATATGTGGTGGATTGATCTTTGGAACGCTTCTCCTCTGGCGAGGAATCTCTGCAGGGCGGGACACCCCCTCATTTGACGATGTCTATCGCAAATTTCTCGTGGGACTGATAGCCCTGGTCCTACTCCTTGCTCTGCGTAGCTCAATCACTGGGGCCAGCGAGATTGTGGCCTCGACAGGCTTCTACGTTCTTGGGTTTTTCTCAACGAGTCTCCTGTCCTTGGGCCTAATCAACCTGCAGTCCATACGGGAAGAGATGCTTCGCCGCGAAGGGTCTCCCGGCGTGTTGAACCAACGTTGGTTTCTAATGCTCCTCGGAGTCGTCTTCATCATACTCGCCGTGTCTCTTGTAACCACCAGTGCCTTTTCGTTCAAACTGGCGACCTCGCTGCTAAACCCTCTAGGCATTTTGGCAGGCTGGTTGCTTACTGTGTTCATCTACACCCTCGCATTGCCCTTGGGAGTGGTAGCCGCTGTGTTGATATACGTATTGCGCTTCCTGAGGAGTCTTGTTGAACCTGGACAGCCACCTGTCCCCCTCAACCTTCCAAACCCTGGAGAGTTGCGGAGGACGGTGGAGGGCCAGGGTTCCTACGGTATTCCACCTGAGGCGCTACTGGTCTTCAAATGGGTCCTCGCCATACTGGTGGTACTTCTGATTCTGTTCATACTGGCTAGTGCCCTGCGCCGTTACTGGAAGGACAGGAAAGAAGAGGAGGGTGTTGAGGAGGTCAGCGAGTCATTGTGGTCTTGGGAATGGTTCAAATCCGACCTGCGATCCTATTTGTCCAGGCTGCTAAGAAGGTTCAGAAGGGACAGGCACATAACGCCCGCTGCGGCTCCTATGCAGATAGCAGCGAGCTATGCAGGAGCCTCTGATCGCATATTCACGGTGCGTGAGATATACCAGGGAGTGCTGATGGAGGGCCGTAGGGTGGGGCTCCCTAGACGGCAACCAGAGACGCCATACGAGTATCAAGAGAGGCTTCAAAACAACTTCCCGCCAGGAGGTTCTGAGCTTCAGGCCATCACCGACGCATATACAGCGCATAGGTATGGAAAGGTTGATACCACCGACGAGGAGCTTGGCATGCTAAACCACATTTGGCATCGCCTCTTTCATACCTTTCAATGTGACACATCGAAATAGAACACCAGGTGAACCAGATACAGTTACAGGCTCACCTCAGTGACATTGGTCTAGAGATTCTTGATGGCCCCGTTGCCCACGTTCATCGCTCATCTCTCTGAGTCGCCCTTTTGACTAGCGTATCACCAGAAGTTCGTACGCAAGGGAGAGCATGACTTTGGTGCTGTTCATAAGGCTCTTGATGCCTATCGACTCATTGGTGCCGTGGGCGTAGGAGAGTGCAGGGTCATCATCCGGGTGAGAGCCAGAGAAGCCATAGGTAATTACCCCCAGAGGTCGTGTGAAACGGGAGTCAGTAAACCCGGTGCTGATAGATGGAACCAGCTGAACGTTGTTCAATCCCAGGGCATGTGCGGTGGCAGTTCTGATATGCTGAGCGAACTCAGTCTCAAAAGGAGAGGAGTTGGGCACAGCCATGTAGTCTATTTGGAACTCCACTCCGGGAATCCCCTCCAGAACTTGGTCAAGCTGACGTCGAAGGTAATCTTCGTCTTGGTGTGGAAGCGTCCTTACATCACATGTCAACCTTATGGACTCCGGCACGCTGTTGGATTTGGCGCCACCCTGAACCATGGTAGGTGTTATTGTCATGCGAGAGAGAGCTCGCAATACTAGGGCCAACTGAGGATTGTCCGGCTCCATCTCTGCGATTATGTCGTCTATGTTGCCAGGCGAGACCATATCCTCTATAGCGAAGTCGGAAAGATGTTGGAATACCTCAGACGACGTGTCTCGCTCCGGCTCGTATTCTTCTATGCGCCTCAGCACCTGCGCCAGAGGGTAGAGAGCATTGGTGCCTCGCCAAGGTACAGAAGCATGAGCACTCGCACCCTGAATTTCTATCTCCACCTGCAGGCGACCCTTCTCACCTATACCAAGGACATATGCGAAACCACCTCCGACCTTTATTGGTACTCCCCCACCCTCGTTCACGGCGAAGGGCGCCGAAATCTTCTCTGGATGATGTTGGGCGAGCCATTCAAACCCGTACCTTCCGCCGTGCTCCTCGTCAGCTCCGGATGCCAGCACCAAGCTGTCTATCAATTCAATGCCACTGCGCTTCAACAAGCGGATCGCCATCAGTTGGGCGGTGAGCAAGCCCTTGCAATCGGCGGCACCGCGACCGTAGATACGATTCCCATCTATGGTGGCGCTGAATGGAGGGAAACGCCATTTGCTCTCGTCCCCCACTGGTACCACGTCAGTGTGGGACATGAACATGAGGCCTGCTTTGCCAGAGCGCCCTTCCAGCCTAGCAATTATGTTGCCACGGCCCTGAACCGCTTCAAGGATCTCGGATTGAATCCCATCTCTAGACAACTCTTGCCGGATGTAATCGCAGACCTCAGTCTCATTCCCGGTAGGCATAAACCCCGTGTTCACCGAGGGGATATGAATCAGGGCCTGTTCTAGGGACACAATCTCTTCTCGTCTAGAGTCCACCAGTGCCAGCAAACCATCCAAATCGGGCATAATAGCCTCCATAAACATCGTGTCCGCCCTGTTCAACTATACACAACTAGCCATATAGGACACAATGTCCATGATGTGCGTAGGCCACCGGTACGGCTGTGAGAAGACAACGACAACTTATACAGGAAGATCCTGAAGCTCACAGTGGACAAGTACAACCAGTTGAAGGCCCTGGGGCAGATTGGCGTGGACACCTACCCAACGTCAAATAGACGCAAAGACTAGGCCGCCGTCAGAGCTATATCAGTGGTCGCCCCCCCTCTACCTCTCTTCCACTAGAGTGGAAGAGAGGTATTCTTTCCCAATAGGATGGGGAAAGCTAGAACCTACAGTGAACTTGCGGGCATGATCGGGTCACAACCAATTACGAATCCCTGGACTAAGCTACGTACGGCCCGCTATAATGGAGGTTGGCTGGACGACATTCATATAGCACTCAGCCTCGCGCCTACGAGAACCACTACCAAGGCCACCTTCACTTGATTGGATTAACTCTTTGAGCCATGACTAAATCAGCAAAGCCATCCACGCTACTGGACCTCCTGGAGATTGGCGCACCCAATCATCCCGCCATTCAGGTCCCAGATGGCCCAACCATAACCTACGACGCTTTGCGCCATCAGGTATACGCCCTGGCCGACAACGTCATGGCCCTGGGAATACGCCGGACTGACCGGGTGGCCATTGTGCTACCCAACAGCGCCGAGACCATCATCTCCTTCCTTGGTGTAGCGGCAGTGGCGATTGCCGCCCCACTCAACCCCGCTTACAAGTCCGAGGAATTTCGCTTCTACCTGGAGGACACCAGTGCCTTGGCACTGATGACCGGCTCCCAGGGTGGCGAGATTGCACAGAACGCTGCCTCGGACACCACACTTCCCATTGGTGTTGACGTTGATGCCCAGGGGCACGTCACCATATCCACCCCAGGAAACGGAGATGGCGCGAGGCTGGAGGAAACGGCAAGCCCAAATCACGTGGCGTTGATTCTCCACACCAGTGGCACCACCAGTCGTCCCAAGCGTGTACCCCTAACCCACGGTAATCTCGCGGCCTCTGTGGCCAACATAGTGGAAACCTACAACCTGACCGCAGACGATGTATCCCTCTGCATAATGCCCCTCTTTCATGTCCACGGCCTAGTCGCTTCAACCCTGGCGACGCTGGCCTCTGGCGGCACGGTTGTTGTGCCTACCCGCTTCAACGCTCTCAATCTGTGGAGGACGGTCCAAGACTACGGTGTCACCTGGTTCACCGGGGTGCCGACCATGCATCAGGCCCTCCTGTCCCGTGCCCGAGGCACCCAATTTCCTGGGCCAGAGGCAACCCCATATTCTGGCTTGCGATTTATTCGCTCGTGTAGCGCTGCCCTCCCTGCTGCGACTATGCTGGAGATGGAAGAGCGCTTCGGGGTACCTGTCCTTGAAGCCTACGGCATGACCGAGGCATCGCACCAGATGAGCTCTAATCCGCTACCACCGGGCAATCGGTTGCCTAGCTCTGTGGGTAAAGGCACTGGGGTCTCGATCGCCATCATGGACGAAAGCGGAGCGCTACAACCCCCCGGAATCCGCGGTGAGGTGGTCATCCAGGGCCCAAACGTCATCCGTGGCTACGAGGACAACCCAGAAGCCAATTCCACCTCCTTCACCGACGGCTGGTTTCGCACCGGCGATGAAGGAGTAGTGGACTCGGAGGGGTATTTGACCCTGTCGGGCCGTCTAAAGGAAATTATCAATCGCAGTGGAGAGAAGATTTCCCCCCAGGAGATAGACGAGGTGCTGCTATCCCATCCCGCGGTGGCTGAGGCAGTGGCCTTTGGAGTGATGAGTACCACCCACGGAGAGGAGCCATCAGCGGCCGTAGTCCTGCGGAGACCAGTGACCCAAGCAGAGCTCATCCGTTACTGTCGGAACCACTTGGCCGATTTTAAATGCCCACGGGTTATTCACATCGTGAGCGAGATACCACGGACGGCAACTGGCAAAATACAACGTCGCATTGTAGCGGAAGCCACTGCCGAGAAGATTTCCGGTGCTCCACCGTAAAGATGCCATGTTTGGGTACATCTCTCTGGAGCTTTGTCCATGAGAATCGTCATCTACGGCGCGGGTGCTATTGGCGCGTTTCTGGGAGCCAAGCTCGCCCTGGGTGGAGAGGATGTTATTCTCGTAGCCCGTGGCCCGCATCTCAGGGCTATTCAGAGCCACGGCATACGCATACGGAGCCCCCAGGGCGACATCCAGGCCCACCTGCAGGCCACAGACGACCCCACCACCATTGGCCCGGTGGACTACCTGTTCCTTACCGTCAAGGCCCACAGCCTAACGGCAATAGCACCGCAGCTTGCACAGCTGCTTGGTCCGGAAACCACCGTGGTATCCGCACAGAACGGAATCCCCTGGTGGTATTTTCAGCGTCACGGAGGGCAGTGGGATGGGGCCAACCTAGAAAGCGTGGACCCGGGTGGTGTTATCTCCAAAACCATAGATGCGAGCCGAATCATAGGCTGTGTAGTCTATCCCGCCGCCAGAATCGCCGAGCCAGGGATCATAGAACACACAGAGGGGGATCGCTTCTCCATCGGAGAGTTGGACGGGGCTTCTAGCGAGCGGTGTAAGCAACTCTCCGCAGCCCTCATCAGGGCAGGACTCAAGGGCCCCATCAGGTCCCGCATACGCCATGAGCTGTGGGTTAAGCTCCTGGGAAACATGGCTTTTAACCCGCTGAGTGCCATTACCCGGGCCACTATGGTGGAGATTGCAACTCATCCAGAGACCAGCACAATCGCACGGGCAATGATGGCCGAGGCCGATTCCATAGCCAGAGAGCTGGGCGTGGAGATCCCCATAACCATAGAGCAACGGTTCTCTGGCGCCAAGAAGGTAGGACATCACAAGACATCCATGCTCCAGGACCTGGAAGCCGGCAGGTCCCTGGAGCTGGAGAGTATCGTTGGATCTGTGGTAGAGCTAGGGGACAAGCTGGGATTACCGGTACCCCACACTCGTACCGTTTACGCTTGCGTAAAGCTGCTAATTACGCATACGGGCAACTCTACATCACCCTATGGCTAATCCAGACAAAGAAGAGTCGGATTTCGCCACAATCTCCGTTTTCTGGCATTATCTCTGTACTACATCGGGCTAAAACCTTGCCATCCTATGATAGAAAGTGTATCCTTGCGCCACAGAGTAGTTAGGGAAGGTGTGGTTTAGACCCAACGGGTCGATGAGGACGGCTAGGGTCGGAGAAAGGAGAGTTTCCATGGACTTTGGAGTAGCGTATACCGAGGAGCAACAGCAGTTCCGCAAGGAGGTACGAGCCTGGATTGAAGAGAACGTCCCAGAGGACATGAAGGAGCCAGTCGACGGCCGAGACGACACTGAAGAGCAGTGGCGATTCTGGCTGGAGAAGCACAGGGAAATGGCCGTCAAGGGATGGCTCTACCCAACCTACCCCAAGGAGTACGGCGGCGGAGGGTTGAGCGGCGATCACGAGACCATTCTTGCAGAGGAGTTCCGCCAAGCCAGGATTCCCTGGAGTGGTTCTTCCCTACTTTTCGCCACTCTACTGGTATGGGGCACCGAAGAGCAGAGGGAGAAATTCCTGGTACCCTTGCTCAAGGGAGAGGCGACCTCCTGGCAGAAGCTGACCGAGCCCAAGGGCGGCGCAGACCTAGCAAACTACCAAAGCCGTGCGGTTCGAGACGGTGACGATTGGCTCCTCACTGGATCCAACGTCTTCATCAGTGGCACCCCTAGGCCACACTGGACCCCTGCCGGACCAAACTATCTCTATGGCCCAATGCTCACAGATCCTGATGCGCCTCGCCACCGGAACCTGGGATATTTCATAATCCCGGTTCCATCCGAGGGCTTAGACATAAAAGAGATGGACCTCTTGCCAGGACATGACCAGCACGCTATTTTCATGGACAACGTACGGGTGCCGGCGGATCACCTAATTGGAGGCGAGACACAGGGTTGGCAGGTTCTAGGCGCTCACTTGGATCAGGAACACGGCGGCCGAGGTCGCGCTGCCCCTAGTCCTAGGGATGCGTTTGCTGCCAAGATGGTGGATTATGCCCGCGACACAAAGCACAGCAGTGGCACGCTAGGCAGCGACCCAGTGGTCCAGCAAACAGCAATGGAAGCCATTATTGACTCCCATAGGGACGCCATACTAGGCAAGCGCACCTACTGGATGTACTCGAACCGGATGGAAGTCCAGTACCAAGGCAACGTAGCCGACGTTCACAACAGAGAGCACCAGCTACGTAACACGATTAGGGTGCGGGACGTCATGGGGATGTACACCCTCTTGGACAGGAACGATCCAAGAGCTCCCCAAGAAGGGGCACAGGAAGTGAGCCAGCGTGACAAGGCAGGCCAGCGCCACGCCGGTGGGAGCACCAATATCGCAAAAGTAATCCTGTCCCGGCGCATTGGCATCAGCCGTACTCAGGAGCGGGCTGCACCCACTCCTTCCACGGCCACCAAGTTCGGCAGCTAGGAACATTCATAGAGGGCCCGAAAAGACTTACTTATGGAGCAGGGGCTCCCCAACGGGGGCCCTGCTCCGTTTCCTCCTGGAGGCTGCAGGAGTCCTTGCAGATGAACCTCTGGCAGAGACCATAACCCTGAGAGTAACCGTCGCGGCATAGAGCCTGAGACAGCTTTAGATTTTCCGCGCGCGTAGGCCTGATATCAGATACCCACCTGCCCTCCTCCATCCGTGAGCCTTGGTAAGAAGTGGCTGAGGCATTTAGTAAAGTGGATCTTATCCTCCACGCAGGAGACATCGTCACTCCAAGAATTCTGGGCTGGCTGGAGGACATTGCACCGGTGATAGCAGCGCTTGGCAACAACGACTTCGAAATGGACGACCCACGGGTGAGGCTGATACAGACACTGGAAATAGAAGGCTGGCAGCTTGGCATGATTCACGACGTTACATCCGGGGTACAATTTAACGATTCCGTGGATATCCTGGTCAGCGGCCATACCCACTACGAACGACTAACCCGCCGAGATGGAGTAGTACACATCAAACCAGGAAGCGCTACATTGCCACACCATTACTCCACCAGTCTGGACACAGTAGGCATTCTGGATGTAGAAAGAGAGCGCCTTGCGACTCCCATAATCCACCTTGGAGATGGCCCTCTGGTAAACGGCGTCCTTCTTCCCAACCCCGGCCGCGAGTTGCATCTTGAGGTCCCTCGCTCTGGCTTGCACTCTAAGGCCTAACCACGTTCAATCTCGAAATCACGAACTAGAATAACGCTAGGTGACCCACCTAACAGAAACTCTTCCAATCAGTCGAAATTCGCCTTGTTCCATTGTCGTGCTCGTGACAGAGTTAAGGCGGTATCTAAGACAAAGCGCTGGTTCTCCCGATTACTACACCAGCCGATACTATTTAGAGAGGCAATGTCTGTAGTAGGGGAAGTGTAGGCGGTCAGCCTGGCCTCGCACAAGAACAGCGAACATTTCCCGTAACTTCCTCTCATATCCTGTACCATAAACGTCCTCGTGGCCTCTTCGCAACCGACCTTTCTCAAAGAGGCCTTCAGGTCCTGACTGAGAACGGCCTTGTTCCCCATACCCACTGTACTTCTGTAGAAGCTTGTGCCACTTCCCAAACTCTCATGTCATTCTTAGTGATACAGTATGCCGATTTGTCTTCGGCGATCTAGTCGGCACATCTCAGACCCCATACGATATATCTCTGGCAAAGGGTATTCTTGTTTCCTAGAGGGAACTAGCTAGGTACGGCATATGCAGCAACCTGCTTTGATGCAGGAGAGCGGGTAAGATTCTTGAGCGGCATGAACTCCACACAATTGCAAGAGTGGGCACAGGCGCTGACCATAAGGAATTAGGGACTATTCTCAAACTGAGTTTGGGAATGGCGGTCATGTCCCAATCCATGAACCGGGCCTCGCTGTTTGAAAAGTCTCTCTCGCCTTTTCAAACAGCTTCTTGGAGTGATGAGTGTCCAGTTAGCGTCTTGTTTCCGAAGTTTGCACTAATTCCATCGCGTGCCCCGTTGAAATCAAGGCATGGCAATCTGCCCGTGAAGGATGCCCACAATCTGGATGTGTATCATGAACACTACGCCAACATATCTTTCAGTTAGATGACAATACTATGTTCTCTCCATGGATACCAATTGGAGTATAATACATCCCAGATTTCCAAGATTTAAGGTCGCACAATGTCCAAGGCAACTCTATACTGGTGGAGCCGCTGATCAACTTGCCGCAAGGTGAGAGCGTGGCTCCACGAAAAGGGTGTTGAACTGGAGGAACGGGACTTCTTCCAAGACCGTTTCAGCGAGGGCGAACTTCGCCAACTCCTTCAGGAGCACGGGGTGTCTGAGATCTTCTCTTGGAAGAGCCCCTCGTTCAAGGCCCTAAACCTCGTAGCCGATACCCTTGACGACCAGGACCTGCTACGGCTTATGCTCCAGGAACCGCGCCTCATCCGACGACCATTGATAACAATCGGAAAGTGGCTGATTGTAGGAGGGAACCAGAATACCCTGGACAAGTTATTCCTGTAGGTCTGGCTTGCCGTGACTGTATCTCCGTGGATGGGACTATTCACGCTCCTTGGCCCCTGTTTAATGGGTCCGCGGACTCTAAACCTACTAGCGCTGGTTCATCACCATGGCCTCTCGTAGCCGAGACAAGTACTGATCAAACGGGACGTCTCTTCCAGCCTTCTGACATTTATGTTCCTCATCTTCTTGCCAGTACCTTCAATCCCACCCTCGGGGTAGGCCAAACTAGCACCGTTGAATAACCCTAGGCATATATACCCCATATTGGCCGTCAGGCGTTAGACTCGCCCCATTAGAATTTCCCCACTTCATAGCCTTGCTAAGATTGAGATTGGGTTCTAGCCTAAGCATCCTAAGAGCCCCAGATATTCATTGCAATTGCGGGGAGAAATCAGACAACCAAGAGTCAATGGCCTTCTTTATTGTCATCTAATTGTTCCCAGGATGGAAGTGACCTGGGATAGCTCCCTACCTCCCTCTCAATGGAAGCTTCTCTGCCGGCGATGTCTCGAACCGTTGGTAAAGTTGCCTGACATCTAGCGCACCAGAGGTAGTCCTGAACTGAGAGCATAAGGTTTTCCTTCTTCGCAGAGAATGTCCCTAACTCCGAGTAACATATCCCACACCTTTGAACCACCGTAATATCTTCAGCCATTTTCCCCTCCGTATTATTTTGCACCGGCGCTACATCCTCAACTAAACCGATCCGCCACACCAACCATCTTACACATGCCATCGCAGATGGCAACGGGCGCATTGGTAGCTATGAGCATTCTGATAGGTGGCAATTGCAACCACCCCGGTGACCAGCCCGCAAACCAACAACATCACGGCCCACAGCAACCTCCCAGTTATGACTACAAGAGACACCCATATAACAGAGGTTGTCCAGAGTAACGCCAAGCCCAGAGCAGCCCGTCGTCGTCCCAGAGATCTACTTGGCTCCCAGGGTACATGCACCTCCGCACCTCTACAACGGGGGCACTCTACAAAGGGTTTGCGCGGAACCGGCTGCATAGCCTAATCATAATCATACAGAGGAAGTTATTCTAGCTCTCAAGGGGTGAGTTTATCCAGAAGCCTAGCTGCCCACTCCCGCAGCTCGTCGTCCACATCTATCCCGCAGTGGGGGCACTCAACGTCCCCGAATCGAATTCGCGTGCCACACCGGCTACAGGCAACAACCTCATACAGACTATTCAAAACCTTGGTTATCTGTTCCTCTTTACTCAATCCTAAGTTCTCCATTTTGCCAGTGTACTGTCAGTTGAAATAGCCGCCCTCTATCCACTTCAGACAATAGGGTAACAGCAATAAAGCACATAAATCCAGCACCAGGCATCTATTCGTATATTATCCGAAGTAGGTCTCTCAACGAATACCCCATGAATCCACTTGCTGCCCTTAAAACCCCTCAACCGTGGACTCATCCAATTATCACCTTATCATCTATCCGGCAATGGGTAGTATCATCAGGATGAGTCACTCCGGCACAATCGAGATGCCTCCCGACAATGGCGAAGAGTGTGCTGGACTAGACCGCAGCTTTTCTACGCACTACACTATACTCACAATAGAGCGCCCAAAAGAGACAATGGGGATATGCTAGACGAGGAGCGCAAAAACAGCAACGTTCAGATATGGGCTGGCATAAGCCTTATAACCGCGCTACTGGGCCTGGCTGGAGGGATGTGGCTTGCCAGCACTGTGCTGTACTCTTCAGAGGACTCGGACCTCGCGCACGGCCTTCGTGCTAGCCAGGCTAGGGTATCTCAGTTGGAAACCGAGGTCTGGGAACTTCGAACTGACCTTAAGGATTCGGATTCTGCATCCCAGGCCTTGGCCGAGGAATTAGCAGGGGCCACCCATAGGGAAAAGAACCTGGGACTACAGCTCTCACAGGCAGAGGCCCAAGCCTACTCTGCTTTGCAGACCTTGACACAGAAGGAGTCGGAGCTATTGACTCCAGCCGAGGAGCAAATCGCGACCCTGGAGGCGAAAATCCAGTCGCTGCAATCACAAGAAACAGAAGGCACGGATAACCCAGAGGCCATCAGTGAAATGTCGAACATAGTTGAAAGGCACCGCCTTTTGCTAGTAGAACTCAGGAAGGAACCTCCAGAGACCAGAGAAGGAACAGCGACTTATTGGTATAATATCAGGACAATCGCCTCCAAGGCCGCCCCCGCGCTAACCTCTCCAGCCGACAAGGTGATACTGAAAATCGACAACTACTTCGATTGGAGCGAAAGAAGCCCTAACATCACAATTCCCGCAGACGAGTACTCGGACGCGTATTTCGACTGGCTCGATCAATTCACTCTCACAGGAGCTGAAGCCTTTGTTAAGGCCACTGAGAGTTTCAGAAGAGACGCCCTGCTAGAAGTGATAACCCATTTGGACTCTATCGTAAGCAGGCTGAATTGAATCGCCACCACTGGCCCAATCATCGCCAAGTTAAGCCACACATACGGTGGATTTGAGAATTGACCCACGAAGAGATGAGGATGGAGCTAACATGACGAGAAGATTCCTGACTGTAAGTGTCCATCTGATATTGCTTTTCATCACCGCATCATTTCCTAGCTCCGCTTTAGCTGGACACGAGCAGGAGCCAAATTTTTCCGTGCCCCGTCCTCTGGACGCCTCCATGATGGATGCCTTCCAAAGGAACCTATCTGGCTCCGCATGGCTTATTACAGAAGGACTAGACCCACGCCTCACCACCCTTAATGGAAACCCGCTGGGAAAGCTGTTCCAGCCCCAAGAGGCAAAGGTGAGAGGTATTTCCCCACAGGCCAGCGTAGGAGGGGCGGGGCCTCTGGTGCCCTATAGAGACCCTTCACAGAAATTCAGCCGCAATATCCTGGTTACCCGCGACTTCAGCCGAATACCTTTTCAGACTGAGCCCAGTCTGGCCATTGACCCTAAGGACCCAGAGCACCTGATTCTGGGCGTAATAGACTACAGCTTCCCTGGCATTACCACCTACAATAGTATCGACGGTGGCGCTACCTGGGAAGGTCCATACCAGGTCAAGTATCCTATAGATGACCTGGGCGCTGCTGGTGACCCTGTGATAGCCTTCGATAGAAAAGGGAACGCCTACGCGGCCGCAATTTCAGTGGATGTAGAAGAGTTTACCCTCCACACTGCCGTGGGCGACGCCACAGTCTCCGCCATTCCCATATCCGTATCAAGGGACGGCGGCTTCACCTGGTCTGAGCCTATAGCTTCTGCCCGAAGCCATGTCACCACAAGTGTCCCAGAGCCAGACGAAGAGAATCTGCCCAGATATGAGCTTGCGCTTCCCTTCCTAGACAAGCCCTGGCTCACCGTGGGCCCCAGTAAAGAGAACACAGACCAGGATGTCATCTATGTCACCTATACCAAATTCGAGACTCGCTTTAAGATATTCTTCCTGTTCGATGTGGAGCCTTTTTCGGAGATCCCAGTCACAGAGACCAGCATAGAGATGGTACGCTCCGAAGACGGCGGCCTCACCTGGAGCAATCCCGTCTCAGTGAGCCCCATCGTCCTGAGCACCCAGGGAGAGAACGCCCCCAAGAGAGTTGTACAGGGCTCTCAGCCTTCCGTCGCCCCAGACGGCACCCTGTACGTCACGTGGATGGATAGTACCGACGACGACTCCTTTGAGGGGCGGGCAGAGATATATGTGGCTAGGTCCGAAGACAACGGCCGTACCTTCGTCACCAGCCGGGCCTCGGACTTCAATGAAATCGGCTTTAATGCCCGCA